>NZ_JBQQBR010000035.1:0-136992 GCF_052245935.1 Nonomuraea sp. 3N208
AGGTTGCTCACGTGTTACTCACCCGTTCGCCGCTCGAGTACCCCGAAGGGCCTTTCCGCTCGACTTGCATGTGTTAAGCACGCCGCCAGCGTTCGTCCTGAGCCAGGATCAAACTCTCCAAACAATGATCATGTTCGGATGAATCATCCAAGCAAAACCGTCAATAATGACGGGGTCATACATGTGATGCACATGCACTGGCTTTTAACACACTGTTGAGTTCTCAAGAAACGGACGCGTACATCTTCGTCGACATCCTTGCGGATCTCGATTCAGAGGCGACAGTTTCGTCTTCATTATCCTAGCAGATCGGCGATGTTGTGTCAAATCGTGAAACTTGAACAGCGCTGCCTAGCCTGCGTAGGATGGTGCACCCCGTCTCCGGGGCAACCCTCGTAACTTACCGTTCCATCCAGAGCTTGTCGAATCAACCGATTTTCCGGTGATTCGGCGCGCCCTGGAACGACTCGAGCGTGAGCATGCCGAAGCGACTCTGCCGAGTGGTTCGTTATTTCAAGGGGCTTGTCCGGGGCCCGTCCGCCTGACCGGCGTCCGGCTCACTCCCGGGGCGAAGTGAAAGACTAGGTCGCGATTCGCGACACGTCAAATCGCGAGGCTCGGGCCGTTCACAGTTGCGCCGTGCCGCGTCCGATGGCCTGCTCGCATCGGGCCAGCAGCTCGCGCAACGTCGCCCGCTCCCCCTCTGTGAACTCGTCCGCGATGGCCCGCTCAATCACCACGGCCCTCTCGTCCGCCACCGCGACCGCCGCACGCCCGGACTCGGTGAGGCGGGTCTCGAGGACGTTGCGGTGCCAGGGATGCGGCGAGCGTTCGACGAGGCCGCGTTCTTCCAAGTTCTTGAGCACGACGGTCATGGCCTGAGGCGTCACGAGGCAGGTCCGCGCCAGGGCCGCACCTGAGATGCCGGGGTTGTCGGCAAGTACGAGGAGCGCCGCGTACTGGGGAACGGTCAATCCGGCGGCCCTGACGGCCAGCTGTTTGGCGGCCATCAGGGACTGCTCGGCGCGCTTGATGTCCATGCCGAGCCGTTCACCTGCGGGCATCCCCATGCCGGGAGGATACAAGCTCATACGATGATTCGAACATTGATAATCATCAAAACCTTGATAGCCTTCGCTTGCTGAGATCAGTCCCTGAAGGTCAAGAAGGAGAAGAGGCAGCGATGATTCCGGAGAGCCACCTCGATCTGCTGGAGCGGCCGCTGTTCGCCCACCTGGCGACGATCGAGCCGGACGGCACGCCCAACGTGAATCCGGTCTGGACGGTGTGGGACGGGGAGTTCCTGCGGTTCACGACTACGACAGACCGCCGCAAGCACCGAAATGTCACGCAAAACCCGTACGTAGCGGTCTCGATCAACGACCCCGAGAAGCCGTACCGTTATCTGGAGATCCGTGGCGTGGTCGAGCGAGTGGAGGCGGATTCGTCGGGTGACTTCTTCGACGTGCTGGCCACGCGCTACGGCCTGGAGTACGAGCGACCGGTCGGCGATGCGGAGCGGCGCGTTGTGATCGTTATGAAGCCGACACGTACCACCAGTCAGTGACACGGAGGTGAGCCGGTGTGGGCTCAGCGGCGGCACTCGGGGTGAAGGACCACTGCGGTTGGGCGGTGCTGGTCGCGGTGGGCGGCACACCTGAGTCTCCTGGGGTGCTGCTGCGCGGGCGGGTGACGCTGCTCGCTGATCCCGCGCTGCCCGACCAGCCGTATCACGCCGCCACCGGGCTGGACGTGGCCGCGGCGGGTGAGCTGATCGGCCGCGTGGAGCGCGCCGCCCGTACGGCCGCGCGCGACGCACTCGACGCGGCCGCGCGGGAACTGGCCGGGGCCGGGCACGACGTGCTGGGCGTCGCCCTCGACCTCGGCGCGGTCGGCGCCGGCCGGATGGCGCTGCCCGGCGACCTGGCCACGGTGCTGAGCAAGCACCACTACCTGCACGGCGCCGAGGGAGAGCTCTACCACGAGGCGCTGGCGGACGCCGCGCGCAACACGGGACTCGAGGCGAGCCGCTACGACTTCAAGGAGTTACGCGAAATCGCGGCCCGCGTGCTCGGACCGGGCGCGGCTGGGCGGGTCGACGGTTTGCGCGCGCAGGTCGGCACACCCTGGACCCGCGATCACAAGGACGCCGCCCTGGCGGCCTTGCTGGCGCTCAACGCCGCCGACCGACGTTAGCCCGCAGGATTTCGCTTGATCGCGATTCTCCCGCGGTCCCCGGCTCGTCCGGGGTGCTGGTCTGACTCCCCATGGACCGGGACAAAGCCCCATGGCGCGAGTGAACGGGGCCAGCCACCACATCTGCCATACGACCGCCTTTACGGCGCGTATCCTGCCCCGGTGACCACTGCCGCCGCTCTCGCACCCCCCGCTCGCCCCGCCCAACGTCTCCGCACGTCAACCCCATGGTGGATGGCATTGCTCGCGGGCGGCGCGGCCTTCTCGGGAACGGGTTCCGCCACCTTGAACGGTGACGAGCTGGCCACCATCAGCTTCGCCTCGCGATCGCTGGCGGGCATGTGGGAGCTGGCGCAGCACATCGACGGCCATTTCCTGCCGTACTACCTGTTCATGCATTTCTGGATCAAGGCCGGCACGGCGGAACTATGGCTGCGGTTGCCGTCGGCGATCGCGATCGGCGTGGCGGCCTGGTTCCTGACCGACCTGGGACGACGCCTGCACTCCACCCGCGCCGGCGTGATCGCGGCCGCCGTCTTCGCGATCCTGCCGTCGGTGTCCTACCTTGGGGCTTTCGCCAGGTCGTACGCGTTCGCGGCCGCGGCCGTCGTGTTCTCGTTCTGGGCGCTGCATCGGGCCCTCGAGCGTCCAGAGGGCAGGCGGTGGGTGGTTTACGGGGTGGCGATCGCGCTGGTGTGCATGACGCATCTGTTCGCTGTGCTGGCGCTGCCCGCCCACCTGGCACTGGCCCGCCGGGCGGTGCTGGCGCCGATGCTGGGCGCGCTCACCGCCGGCTTCGTGCCTGCCGTGGTGCTGGGACTGATCGGGTACGGCGAGCGGCACGCGATCAGCTGGATCCCGCAGCGCGGGCCGGAGGTGTGGCTGAAGTTCCCCAAGATGGCGGCCGGGACGACGACGCTCGGCGTGTTGTTGTTCGCGATGGCGCTGGCCGGGGTGGCGCTGTTGTGGGCGGGCCGTCGTGAAGCTGAGGACGCGGGCTCGCCGGCGGGCGCCAGGGACAGGGCGTGGGCGCTCGCGCTGGCGGGGTGGCTGATCCTGCCTCCGCTGCTGCTCCTCGCGGTGTCTCACCTGCTCACCCCGGTCTATGTGGACCGGTATCTCTTCGTGACCGCTCCGGCTCTGGCGCTGCTGGCAGGCCTGGCTGTGGCCGCCATCCTGCGCTTCCCTGTGGTGGCGGCGGCGGTGGTCGTGTTGCTCGGGTGCGGGCTGGCCTTTCCTGATCACGTGGAGATCCGGGAGGAGAACGGGCGGTTCGAGAACATCCCGTGGGCCCTGCGTGTGATCAAGGCCGAGCCCGACGATGCGATCGTGTACGGGCAGAGCCAGGTGCGCAGGGGTTTCGACTACTACGCGGACTCCCTGATGCCGGTCGATGTGCTGCGGGCGGGTGACGCGCCCGAGCCCGATGGGTTCGGTCATCCCGAGCGGTCCGATGTTTCGGCGGCGCTGGACGGGCGCGAGCGGGTCTGGGTGGTGTGGCGGGGGACGAAGAAGTCCGGGCTGGAGGATGACGGGATTCCTCGGGTCGCAGAGGTGAAGGAGGCTGGGTTCGAGCTCAGCCTGGCCAAGCACTCTGGGGATCTGCCAGGGCTCACGGTGGCGTTGTTCACCCGCCGGTGAACGCAGAAGCGGGCCTTTCGCCGCTGGAAAGGCCCGCTTGGCACAAGCCGGTCAGCCGACCTCGACGCCGCCGATCGACTTCTTGCCGCGCCGCAGCACCATGAAGCGGCCGTGCAGCAGGTCGTCGGCGGTCGGCACGTATGTCTCGTCGGTGATCTTGACGTTGTTGAGGTACGCCCCGCCCTCCTTCACCGCCCGCCGGGCCGCCGACTTCGACTCCACCAGGCCGCTGTCGGCCAGCAGGTCCACGAACGGCGCTCCCAGTACGGGGATCTCGGCCTTGGGCACCTCGGCCAGCGCGGCCGCCAGCGTCGAGGCGGGCAGGTCGTCCAGCGCGCCTTGGCCGAACAGCGCCTTCGAGGCCGCCACGACCGCGTCGAGCTCCTCCTTGCCGTGCAGCAGCTCGGTCAGGTCCTCGGCCAGCGTCCGCTGCGCCTCGCGGGCGAAGGGGCGTTCGGCGACGGCCTTCTCCAGGGCCTCGATCTCCTCGCGGGTCTTGAACGTGAACACCTTGAGGTAGTGGATCACGTCGCGGTCGTCGGAGTTGAGGAAGTACTGGTAGAAGGCGTAGGGCGAGGTCATCTCCGGGTCCAGCCAGAGCGCGCCGCCCGCGGTCTTGCCGAACTTGGTGCCGTCGGCCTTGGTGATGAGCGGCAGGGTGAGCGCGTGGACGTGCGCGCCCTCGACACGGCGGACCAGGTCGGCACCCGCCGTGATGTTGCCCCACTGGTCGCTGCCACCGATCTGCAGCGTGCAGTTGTAACGGCGGAAGAGCTCGAGGTAGTCGTTGGCCTGCAGGATCTGGTAGCTGAACTCGGTGTAGCTGAGCCCCTCGCCCTGCAGGCGCGCGGAGACCGACTCCCTGGCCAGCATGCGGTTGACGGGGAAGTGCTTGCCGATGTCGCGCAGGAAGTCGATGGCGCTCAGCTCGCCGGTCCAGTCGAGGTTGCTGACCATGAGGGCGGCGTTGGGCTGGGCGTCGAAGTCGAGGAAGCGGCCGACCTGCCCGCGCAGGCGTTCCACCCACTCGGTGACGACCTCGGCGGCGTTGAGTGAGCGCTCGGTGTTGCGCCCGCTCGGGTCGCCGATGAGGCCCGTCGCGCCGCCGACCAGGCCGATCGGCCGGTGCCCGGCCAGCTGCAGGCGACGCAGAGTGAGCAGCGGCACGAAGTGTCCGACGTGCAGAGAGGCAGCGGTGGGGTCGAAACCGGCATAGGCCGTGATCGGTCCCTTGGCCATGGACGCGCGCAGGGCGTCGAGGTCGGTGGACTGAGCGATAAGGCCTCGCCACGCGAGGTCATCGAGAATGTCGGTCACGGTGCCGGCTTTCCATTAGTTAGACATTTGGTTGGATACAGCGTGCCTGATCGCCTCGGTCGCGCGCCACTTGGATACGCTCGGTGTCCATGTGGAGGGTCCGTCGCGAACTGGCCGTTTTCAAGATCTTAGGGGCTCTGGTGTGCGCCGGGCTCGCCGTTTACTGGTGGGTCGAAGGCGATCTGCGCGGGGTGATCCTTGCCGTCCCCGCGGCCCTTCTGGTGGGCGCCATGGGCCTGCGTGACTTGCTCGCCCCGGTGCGACTGGCGGCCGACGAGAGCGGGATCACCGTGGTGCACGGGTTCGCTGGCAAGCGGCACGTGCCCTGGGAGGCGATCTGGGACATCAAGGTGGACATCCGCAGGCGGTGGGGGATCAGGAGCGAGATGCTGGAGATCGACACGGGCGACTACCTGCACATCTTCAGTCCTCACGACCTGGGCGCCTCCCCCACTGAGGTGGCGGCGGCGTTGCGGCGGCGCGGTACGTGAGCCCGGTACGGCGACACGGTGGGGTCGCCGTCGATCCAGAACCGCCACGGGACTTCCTTGGCCGTCGAGATGCCGGTGCGAGGCCCTGACCTGATCGACAAGGCCTCGGCGGGAACGCCTTCGAGCATGGTGGCCGATTGCCGAGGCCGGCCGAGCGGCGAGCCCTCCAAGATGGCGTCGAGGCCGTTGTGCTCGCGCATCAGACCCAGCGCGACCGCCAGTCTGGCCGGGCCGCGGGCGAGGTCCCGGTCGGCGAGCGGCTTGCCGTTGGAGCGCCGCGCCCGCGCCTCGGCCAGTCCCTCGACCACCTCGCCTGCCCGCAGCAGCACGGCCGAGCCGAAGCCGTCGGGCAGGCAGACGAGGTTCGCGCAGAAATGCATGCCGTAGGTGAAGTACACGTACAGGTGCCCGGGTGGCCCGAACATGACGGCGTTGCGGGGCGTCCTGCCGCGGTAGGTGTGCGCGGCCGGGTCCTCGCCCGGGCCGCCGTACGCCTCGACCTCGGTCAGGCGCACGGCGACGGAACCGTGCGCGAGCACGCGCCCGAGCAGGTCGGGCGCCACCTCGTGCGACGGCCGGTCGAAGAAGCTCCGCGGCAGCGCGGCGAAGCTCAGCTGCCCGCGGCCCATGCCGCCTGCGCGTCGACCGCTTCGCGGAGCGCGAGGAGCTGGTCGCGTACGCGGTCGGGCGCGGTGCCGCCGTGGGCCTTGCGCGCGGCCAGGGCGCCGGGCACGTTGAGCACGTCGCGCACGTCGGGCGTGAGGTGCGGCGAGACCTTGGCCAGCTCGTCGTCGGTCAGCTCGCCGAGGTCCTTGTCATGGACCTGGCACCACACGACCAGATGGCCGACGGCCTCGTGGGCCTCGCGGAACGGCACGCCGCGGCGTACGAGCAGCTCGGCCAGGTCGGTGGCCAGGGCGAACCCGTCGGGGGCTGAGGCCTCCAGGCGGGCGGTGTTGACCCGCATGGTCGCGACCAGCCCGGCCATTGCGGGCAGGACGAGCAGGAGCGTGTCGACCGTGTCGAAGACCGGCTCCTTGTCCTCCTGCAGGTCGCGGTTGTAGGTCAGCGGCAGGCCCTTGAGCGTGGTCAGCAGCGACATCAGATTGCCGATCAGGCGGCCTGACTTGCCGCGGGCCAGCTCGGCCACGTCGGGGTTCTTCTTCTGGGGCATGATCGACGAGCCGGTGGAGTAGGCGTCGTCCATCTCGATCCAGCGGAACTCCTGCGAGGCCCACAGGACGATCTCCTCGCCCAGCCGCGACAGGTGCACCCCGATCAGGGCGCCGGCGAACAGGAACTCGGCCGCGAAGTCCCGGTCGGCGACGGCGTCCATGGAGTTGGGCGCGGCGGCCGAGAAGCCCAGCTCCTGGGCGACGGCCTGCGGGTCCAGCGGCAACGACGAGCCGGCCAGCGCGCCGGAGCCGAGCGGGGAGATCGCGGCGCGCTTGTCCCAGTCGATGAGCCGGTCGATGTCGCGGGTGAAGGCGTGCACGTGCGCCAGCAGCTGGTGGCCGAACGACACCGGCTGCGCGTGCTGCAGGTGCGTCATGCCGGGTGCGGCCGTCTCCGCGTGCGTGGCGGCCTGGGTCATGAGCGCCGTCTCCAGCTCGACCAGGCGGGAGACGATCGTGCGGGCGTGGTCGCGGAGGTAGAGGCGCAGGTCGGTGGCGATCTGGTCGTTACGTGAGCGGCCGGCGCGGAGCTTGCCGCCGAGCGAGCCGAGCCGCTCCAGCAGGCCGCGCTCCAGGGCGGTGTGCACGTCCTCATCGGCGACCGTCGGCCGGAACTCGCCCGCCTTGCAGGCCCGCTCCAGGTCGTCGAGCGCGCCGATCATGCGCTCGAGCTCCTCGTCGGTCAGCAGCCCCGCCTTGTGGAGCACGCGTGCGTGCGCCCTGGACGCCGCCAGGTCGTACGGCACCAGCCGCCAGTCGAAGTGCACGCTCACCGACAGCCGGGTCAGCGCGTCGGCCGGGCCGCCTTCGAACCGCGCGCCCCACAGCCGCATCGGCTTGCCATCACTCACCGTTATCTTCTCCTACTGTGTCTGTATTGATGGTCGCGCCCGCTTCGGTGCTCGTTGGCATCGTGCCTCGCTCTCTCCCCCCGAGCTCCTGCGCTCCGGCGCGACACTAGTGCAACTCAGCCCTTCCTGGCGTCCCGCCCCGCGGCGATCTTCGCGGGGAGGGAGAAGAGCTGGACGAAGCCCTTGGCGAGCGACTGGTCGAAGGTGTCGCCGGTGTCGTACGTAGCCAGCGAGAAATCGTACAGGGACGCCTCGGAGCGGCGGCCGGTGACGGTGGCCTTGCCGGCGTGCAGGGTCATGCGGATGTCGCCGGAGACGTGCTTCTGTGCCTCCAGGATGAGCGCGTCGAGCGCATCCTTGAGCGGCGAGAACCACAGGCCGTCGTAGACGAGCTCGCCCCACCGCTGGTCCACGCCGCGCTTGAAGCGGGCCAGATCGCGCTCGACGGTGACGTTCTCCAGCTCCATGTGGGCGGCGATGAGCGCGATGGCGCCCGGCGCCTCGTACACCTCGCGCGACTTGATCCCGACGAGCCGATCCTCGACCATGTCGATCCGGCCGACGCCCTGGGCACCGGCGCGCTTGTTGAGCTCGTCGATGATCTGGTACGGCGTCAGCGACCGCCCGTCGACCTTGACCGGGACGCCGGCCTCGAAGGTGATGACGACCTCATCCGCCTTCCGCGGCTGGGACGGGTCGGCGGTGTAGGAGTAGACCTCCTCGGTGGGGCCGTTCCAGATGTCTTCGAGGAAGCCGGTCTCGACGGCGCGGCCCCAGAGGTTCTGGTCGATGGAGAACGGGTTCTTCTTCGACGTCTCGATGGGCAGGCCCTTGGCCTCGGCGTACTCGATGGCCTTGTCGCGGGTCCAGGCGAAGTCGCGGGCGGGCGCGACGACCTTCAGGTCAGGCGCCAGCGCGGCCAGGCCGGCCTCGAAGCGGACCTGGTCGTTGCCCTTGCCGGTGCAGCCGTGCGAGACGACGGTGCCGCCGAACTGCTTGGCCGCCGACACCAGGTGCTTGACGATGAGCGGCCGCGACAGCGACGACACCAGCGGGTAGCGGTCCATGTAGAGGGCGTTGGCCTGCAGCGCGGGCACGCAGAAGTCGGCGGCGAACTCCTCTTTGGCGTCCACCACGACCGACTCCACGGCACCGCAGTCGATGGCCCGCTTCTGGATCGCCTCCATGTCCTCGCCGCCCTGGCCGAGGTCCAGGGCGACGCAGACGACCTCGGCGTTCATCTTCTCGGCGAGGTAGGGGATGGCGACGGAGGTGTCGAGCCCGCCGGAGTAGGCGAGGACCACGCGCTCGGTCATTTCTGCTCCAAACTACGCCGGACGGCGACTTTCAGGAGGGCGTCGGCGACCGCCGGCCCGCCTGCCGGGTCGCGGGTGATGACGAGGATGGTGTCGTCGCCCGCCACCGTGCCGAGGATGGACTCCCAGTCGGCGTGGTCGATCGCGGACGACATGAACTGGGCCGCCCCCGGAGGGGTTTTCACGACGACCAGGTTGGCCGAGGCCTCGGCGCTGACCAGCAGTTCCTCGGCGACGCGCTGCAGCCTCGCCGACGGGGACTCGCCGGTGCCCACCCGGGCCAGCGGGATCCGCCCGCCGCCTTCGCCGGGCAGCGCGTACACCAGCGAGCCGTCCTCTGCGCGCAGTTTGAGCGCTCCGAGCTCGTCCAGGTCGCGCGAGAGCGTGGCCTGGGTGACCTCGACGCCGCTGTCGGCGAGCAGCTTGGCCAGCTCCGGCTGGGAGCGCACGGCCTGCCGCCGCAGCAGATCGGTGATCCTCTGCTGCCTGGCCGCCTTGGTCATCGGAATCGTCATCGGTGCGTCGCCAGCCAGTGCAACAGCGCCTTCTGCGCGTGCAGCCGGTTCTCGGCCTGGTCCCACACGACGCTGCGCGGGCCTTCGAGCACCGCGTCGGTGATCTCGTAGTCGCGGTAGGCCGGCAGGCAGTGCAGCACGATCGCGTCGGGCGCGGCGTGCTCCAGCAGCTCGGCGTTGACCTGGTACGGCATGAGCTCGCGGACCCGCTGTTCCTTGCCGTCCTGGCCCATCGACACCCACGTGTCGGTGGCGATCACGTGGGCGCCCTGGGCGGCGGCGACCGGGTCCGACAGCGCGACCACCGAGCCGCCGGTCTTGGCGGCGATGGCGGCGGCCCGGTCGAGGATGACCGCGTCGGGCTGGTAGCCGGCCGGGGCGGCGATGCGGACGTGCATCCCCGCCGTGGCGCCGCCGAGCAGGTAGGAGTGGGCCATGTTGTTGGCGCCGTCGCCGAGGAAGGTCAGCGTGAGCCCTGCGGTCCTGCCCAGGTGCTCGTGGACGGTCTGCAGGTCGGCGAGGATCTGGCAGGGGTGGAACTCGTCGGTGAGCGCGTTGACGACCGGCACCCGGGAGTGGGCGGCCATCTCGTCGATGAGCTCCTGGCCGGTGGTCCGCCAGACGATGGCGGCCACCTGCCGGTCGAGCACCCTGGCAAGGTCGGCGGTGGGCTCGCCGCGGCCCATCAGGACCGAGACGTTGTCCACGACCAGCGGCAGGCCGCCCAGCTCGCCGATGCCGGTGTGGAAGGACACGCGGGTGCGGGCCGACGGCTTGTCGAAAAGCACCGCGACCGTCTGCGGGCCCTCGAACGGGCGGTAGCCGAACCGGTCCTTCTTCATCGCGGCCGCGAGGTCGAGGACCTCCGCCTGCTCGGCGGGCGAGAGGTCGTCGTCCCTCAGGAAGTGTCTGATTCGCGCCGAGTCCGCGCTGTGCCTGGCCATGTCTACTGAGCCTCCGTCAGGATCGCGGGGAACGCCGCCACGAAGGCGTCCACCTCGTCGGCCGTCACGACCAGCGGCGGGGCCATGCGCACCGCGTCGGGCTGGAGCGCGTTCACCAGGAAGCCGGCGTTCGCGGCCGCCTTCTGGACCTCGGCCGAGCGCGGCTCCCGCAGGACAGCGGCCAGCCACAGGCCGCGCCCGCGGACGCCCTTCAGCAGGGGGTGGCTGACGGCCTCCAGCCCGCTGCGCAGGTGCGCGGCGACCGACTTGACGTGGTCGAGGTCCACGGTGTCGAGCACCGCCAAGGCGGCGGCGCAGGAGACCGGGTTGCCGCCGAAGGTCGAACCGT
This sequence comes from Nonomuraea sp. 3N208, assembly GCF_052245935.1. NCBI lineage: Bacteria > Bacillati > Actinomycetota > Actinomycetes > Streptosporangiales > Streptosporangiaceae > Nonomuraea > Nonomuraea sp. 3N208. Next base: position 10,796 of record NZ_JBQQBR010000035.1, read on the forward strand.
GGTCGCCCTTCTCGAACAGCTTGCCGACCTCGCCGAAGCCGATGCAGGCGCCGATCGGCATCCCGCCGCCCAGGCCCTTGGCCAGGGTCAGGATGTCCGGCGTGACGCCGTCGGCCTGGTGGGCGAACCAGTGCCCGGTACGCCCGATCGCGGACTGGATCTCGTCGGCCACCAGCAGCGCGCCGGTCGAGTCGCAGATCTCGCGGGCGGCCTCGAAGTAGCCGGGCGGCGGCGGGACCACGCCGGCCTCGCCCTGGGTGGGCTCGAGGAAGACCGCGATGCAGTCGCCGGTCACGGCCTCCTTGAGCGCGTCGGCGTCGCCGTACGGAACGAAGCGCACGTTGACCGGGAACGGGCCGAACTGGTCGCGGATGGACTGCTTGCCGGTCAGCGACAGGGCACCGATCGTACGGCCGTGGAAGCCGTTCTCGGCGGCGACGAAGTAGGAGCGGCCCTCGCGGCGGCCGTACTTGAGCGCCAGCTTGTACGCCGCCTCGTTGGCCTCGGTGCCGGAGTTGGCGAAGAAGACGCGGGCGGGAGCGTTCAGCAGGGCGATGAGCTTCTCGGCGAGCAGCACCTCGGGCTCGTGCAGGAACAGGTTGCTGGTGTGCGCGATGGTGGCGACCTGCTGGGACACGGCCTGAACCAGGGCGGGGTGCGCGTGGCCCAGCGAGCTGGTCGCGATGCCACCGATGAAGTCGAGGTATTCCTTGCCGTCCACGTCCCAGACGCGGCTGCCCTCCCCGCGCGCCAGCGCGACCGGCGGGACGCCGTAGTTGGGCATGAACGCCTTCTCAAACCTCTCAAAAAGGTTCATCAGGGCATCACCATCGTTCCGATTCCCTCATTGGTGAAGATCTCTAGCAGCAGTGAGTGGGGCACGCGGCCGTCGAGCACGTGGGCCTGCGGCACGCCGCCCTGCACCGCCGTCAGGCAGGCCTCCATCTTGGGGACCATGCCGCTGGACAGCGTGGGCATGAGCGTTTCCAGCTCGTCGGCGGTGAGATTGTCGATCACGTCGGTGTCGTCGGGCCAGTTGGCGTACAGGCCCTCGACGTCGGTCAGCACGATCAGCTTCTGCGCCTGCAGCGCCACCGCCAGCGCGGCGGCGGCGGTGTCGGCGTTGACGTTGTAGATCTGGCCGTCGTCTCCCCTGGCGACGCTGGAGACGATGGGGATGCGGCCGTCGTCGATGAGGGCCCGCACCGCGCCGGGGTCGACCTTGATGATCTCGCCGACCTGGCCGATGTCGACCGGCTCACCGTCCACGAGCGCGTTCTTGCGTACGGCGGTGAACAGGTGGGCGTCCTCGCCGGACATGCCGACCGCGAACGGGCCGTGCCGGTTGACCAGGCCCACGATTTCGGGGTTGACCTGGCCTGTCAGGACCATCCTGACGACCTGCATGGCCTCGGGCGTGGTGACCCGCAGGCCCGCGGTGAACGTGGACTCGATGCCGAGCCTGTCCAGCGCGCTGCTGATCTGCGGGCCGCCGCCGTGCACCACGACCGGGCGCAGGCCGACGTGGTGCAGGAAGACGATGTCCTCGGCGAAGCCCTCCTTGAGCGCCTCGTCGGTCATGGCGTTGCCGCCGTATTTGATGACGACGGTCGCGCCGTGGAAGCGGGTCAGCCAGGGGAGCGCCTCGATCAAGGCCTCGGCCTTGGTCTGGGCGGTGGAGAGCCTCATGAGCTGTACGCCGAGTTCTCGTGGACGTAGTCGGCCGTCAGGTCCGTCGTGTGGACGGTCGCGGTGTGCGGTCCGGCCGACAGATCGATGGTGATGGTCACGTCCCTGGGGCGCATGTCCACCTTGGAGCGGTCGTCGCCGACCGCGCCGCCGCGGCAGATCCAGATGCCGTTGATCGCCACGTTGAGCCGGTCGGGCTCGAAGACGGCGTCGGTGGTGCCGACCGCCGCGAGCACACGGCCCCAGTTGGGGTCCTCGCCGTGGATGGCGCACTTGAGCAGGTTGGAGCGGGCGACCGAGCGGCCGACCTTCACCGCGTCCTGCTCGGAGTCGGCGCCGACGACCTCGATGGCGATCGCCTTGGAGGCGCCCTCGGCGTCCACCAGCAGCTGCCTGGCCAGGTCGGCGCAGACCTCGGTGACCTTCTGCTCGAACTCCGCCAGGTCCGGCTTGACCCCGGACGCGGCGCTGGCCAGCAGGAGCACGGTGTCGTTGGTGGACATGCAGCCGTCGGTGTCGAGCCGATCGAACGTCCTGGAGGTGGCCTTGCGGAGCACCGTGTCGAGCTCGTCGCTGGTCACGTCGGCGTCCGTGGTGATCACGCAGAGCATGGTCGCGAGGGCGGGGGCGAGCATGCCCGCACCCTTGGCCATCCCGCCGACCATGTAGCCGTTGGCCCGCTTGAACGAGATCTTGGAGACGGTGTCGGTGGTGCGGATGGCGTCGGCCGCGGCCAGGCCGCCGTCCCGGGACAGCTGGGTGGCGGCGGTGTCGACGCCGGACAGCAGCGCGTCCATCGGCAGGCGCTCGCCGATCAGGCCGGTCGAGCAGACCGCGACCTCGCCGGCCGAGTCCGCCAGCACTTCGGCGACCTTCTCTGCGGTGGCGTGCGTGTCCTGGAAACCCTCAGGTCCGGTGCAGGCGTTGGCGCCGCCGGAGTTGAGCACCACCGCTCGCAGCCGGCCGCCCGCCAGGACCTGCTGCGACCACAGCACGGGGGCGGCCTTCACGCGGTTGGCGGTGAAGACGCCGGCGGCGGCGCGGCTGGGTCCGTCGTTGACGACGAGGGCCAGGTCGCGAGCGCCGCCGGATTTGATCCCGGCGGCGACTCCCGCGGCTCTGAAACCAAGTGGCGCTGTAACGCTCACACTTCCTCCTTCGTCAGCCGCACCGTTGCGCGCCTGCGAGTAAACGTGGAGTCCCAGGACATGGTGCTCAGCTCGGCCCTCCAGGCACCGGCCGCGAACCGCGAACCGCCCGGTCGGGGGCCTTTGACCGCCACGGCGGAGGTCACGGTGCGACTCCTGTCAGGGGGAGGCCGAACTCTTCCGGCAGGCCAAGGGCGAGGTTGACGCTTTGGATGGCGCCTCCGGCGGTGCCCTTGGTGAGGTTGTCGATGGCGATGACGGCGACCACGCGGCCCGCGCGCTCGTCGAGCGTCACCTGCAGGGCGGCGGTGTTGGCGCCGTAGGTCATGGAGGTGGCCGGCCAGACGCCCTCAGGGAGGAGCCTGACGAACGGCTCGTCCTTGAGCGCCACCTCGTACGCCGTTCTGAGCGACTCCTTGGTGAGGCCGGGCGCGGCGGGGGCGGTGCAGGTGGCGAGGATGCCACGGCTCATCGGAGCCAGGGTCGGGGTGAAGGACACGCGGACCGGCGTGCCGGCGACGGCCGACAGGCCCTGCTCCATCTCGGGGGTGTGCCGGTGCCCGCCGCCCACGCCGTACGCGCTGACCGAGCCCATGACCTCGCTGCCCAGCAGATTGGGCTTGAGCGACTTGCCGGCGCCGCTGGTGCCGCTGGCGGCCACCACGACCACGTCCGGCCCGGCCAGCCCGGCGGCGAACGCCGGGAACAGGGCCAGCAGGACCGAGGTCGGGTAGCAGCCGGGGACCGCGATGCGGGTCGCGCCGCGCAGGACGTCGCGCTGTCCTGGCAGCTCGGGCAGCCCGTAGGGCCAGGTGCCTGCGTGCTCGCCGCCGTAGAACTCCTGCCAGGCGGCCGGGTCGGCGAGCCGGTGATCGGCGCCGCAGTCCACCACGACCGAGTCCTCGCCGAGCTGGGCGGCGACCGCGGCCGAGTGGCCGTGCGGCAGCGCCAGGAAGACGACGTCGTGGCCGGCGAGCACGTCGGCCGTGGTGTCCTCGATGATCCGGTCGGCCAGCTGCGGCAGGTGGGACTGGTGGGCGCCGAGGCGGCTGCCCGCACTGGAGGCCGCGGTGAGCGCGCCGATCTCAAACTCGGGATGACCGAGCAGAAGACGCAGCAACTCTCCGCCCGCGTAGCCGCTGGCTCCGGCGATCGCCGCCCTCATCCCATCCTCCTGCATATTCATGCATAACTGCTCATGACCTTGCTTGTGAAGATGATGCACTGCGCGGGATGGATATGCAAGCCGGCCCTTCCAGCGGGCTGCAGGTGAAACCCAAGTCGCAGGCAGAATGATGAGCGTATGAGTGATTTCTTGCCCGATGTGCAGTTCGTCACACCAGCGGGGAGGGACCCGAGCCGGGTGGGGAAGGTCATCCTCGTGCTGTGCTGGCTCACGGTGTGCCTGATGTCGATGGTGTTCGCGGTCCGCGACCTCCAGCTCGCCACGGGCCGGATCGGCACGCCGGGCACGCTGCAGGTGCTCTCGTGCGAGGACCTGGGCGAGGGGCGCTACGACTGCAAGGGGATGTTCACCCCGGACTTCGTGCCGGACTCGGGCACATCGGAACCAGCCGGCGCTCCCGTGCCGGTGAACGCCTCGCCGGACTCCTCGGCAGGGGACGTCAAGCGGGCGCAGCTCACCCCCGAAGGGGACCGGGCCGCTCCGGCCGGGACGATGGGCGTGCTCGCCGCTCTGACGTTGCCTGCGGTCGGGTTCGGCGGGCTGGGATTCCTGCCGTACGTGATCATGTATTGGGCGGGCGCCCGCAGGGGACGGCGGGCCGCCGTGATCGGAGGTTGGCTGATCACGGCGGCCGGCGTCGCGGGGATGCTGGTCGGGCTCGTCGCCTCTTACGCCTAGCGCAGGAAGGCGGCGGCCACGCCGGCGTCCACCGGGATGTGCAGGCCCGTGGTGTGGGTCAGGTCGCCGCCCGTGAGGGCGAAGACGGCCGCGGCCACATGCTCGGGCAGCACTTCGCGCTTGAGCAGGGTGCGCTGCGCGTAGAACTCGCCGAGCCTCTCCTCCTCGACCCCGTAGACCTTCGCGCGGTTGGCGCCCCAGCCGGAGGCGAAGATGCCGGAGCCACGGACCACACCGTCGGGGTTGATGCCGTTGACGCGCACGCCGTGCGCGCCCAGCTCGGCCGCGAGCAGCCGCACCTGGTGCGCCTGGTCGGCCTTCGCGGCGCCGTAGGCGACGTTGTTCGGCCCGGCGAAGACGGCGTTCTTGGAGGAGATGTAGATGATGTCGCCGCCCATGGCCTGGTCGATCAGCACCCGGGCGGCCTCGCGGGAGACCAGGAACGAGCCGCGCGCCATGACGTCGTGCTGCAGGTCCCAGTCCGCGAGGGTGGTCTCCAGCAGCGCGCGCGACAGCGACAGTCCGGCGTTGTTGACGACCAGGTCCACGCCGCCGAAGGCCAGCACGCCCGCGCGTACCGCCGCGACGACCTGCTCCTCCGAGGTGACGTCCACGCCGACGGCCACGGCCACGTCGGAGACGCGGTACGCGCTCGCGCCGAGCTCGGCGGCCACCTTCTCGGCGGCGGCCAGGTCGCGGTCGGCGATCACCACGCAGGCGCCCTCGGCGGCCAGGCGGCGGGCGGTGGCCGCGCCGATGCCTGAGCCGCCGCCGGTGACCAGCGCCACGCGCGTGGCCAGCGGCTTGGGCTTGGGCATCCGCCGGAGCTTGGCCTCCTCCAGCTCCCAGTACTCGATGCGGAACTTCTCCGACTCGGGGATGGGCGCGTACGTGGAGACGGACTCGGCGCCGCGCATGACGTTGATGGCGTTGACGTAGAACTCGCCGGCCACCCGGGCGGTCTGCTTGTCCTTGCCGAAGGAGAACATGCCGACGCCGGGCACCAGCACGATCGCCGGGTCCGCGCCGCGCATCGGTGGCGAGTCCGGGGTGGCGTTCCGGTCGTAGTAGGCGGTGTAGTCCTCGCGGTAGGCCGCGTGCAGCTCGCGCAGCCGCTCGACCACCTGCTCCAGCGGCGTGTCCGGCGGCAGGTCCAGCACCAGCGGCGCAACCTTGGTCCGCAGGAAGTGGTCCGGGCAGGACGTGCCCAGGGCGGCCAGCCTCGGATGCTCGGCGCGGGAGACGAAGTCCAGCACCTCCGGCGTGTCGGTGTAGTGGCCGACCGTGCGCACGTCGGTGGAGGCGAGGCCGCGGATGACCGGGAACAGCGCGGCCGCGCGGGCGTGCCGCCCGGCCTCCGGCAGCGTCTCGTAGATCACCGAGCCGAAGGGGTCCGGACGGCCGTGCTCGGCCAGATACGCCTCCGCGGTGCGGATGATCTCCAGCGAGCGGGCCTCACATTCCTCGGAGGTCTCGCCCCAGGCGGTGATGCCGTGGCCGCCGAGGACGCAGCCGATGGCCTGCGGGTTGGCCTCCTTGATCGCGGCGATGTCCAGACCGAGCTGGAATCCCGGCCGCCGCCACGGCACCCACACCACCCGGTCGCCGAAGACGCGGCTGGTCAGCTCTTCGCCGTCGGCCGCGGTCGCGATGGCGATGCCCGCATCGGGGTGCAGGTGATCGACGTGGCCCGCCTCGACCAGGCCGTGCATGGCCGTGTCGATCGACGGCGCGGCGCCGCCCTTGCCGTGCAGGCAGTAGTCGAACGCGGCGACCATCTCGTCCTCGCGCTCGACGCCCGGGTAGACGCCCTTGAGCGCGCGCAGCCGGTCCAGGCGCAGCACGGCCAGCCCGGACTCCTTGAGCGTGCCCAGGTCGCCGCCGGAGCCCTTGACCCAGAGCAGCTCGACGTCCTCGCCGGTCACCGGGTCGGACTCACTGCCCTTGGCCGAGGTGTTGCCGCCGGCGAAGTTGGTGTTGCGCGGGTCTGCTCCCAGACGGTGTGAGCGTTCCAGCAGTTGGTTGATGACGTCCATGGTGCTTCAGGCCCCCCAGCCGGCCTGCGTGCCGCCGACGCGCTCGGCGGCGATCTTCTCGAAATATCCGGACTTGGCGTACGCGGCCATCGGGTCGGGCGCCAGGCCCATCTCCTCCCGCAGCTCGGCGAGCAGCGGCCGCACATCGGTGTTGTAGGCGTCCATGAACACGGCGTTCGAGCCCAGGACGTCGCCCTCGTACTGCGCCGCGGCGAGGGCCTCGCGGTCGACCAGCAGCGCCTTGGCGGTGGCCTCTTGGACGTTCATGACCGAGCGGATCTGGCCCGGGATCTTGGGCTCGATGTTGTGGCACTGATCCAGCATGAACGCGACGTTCGTCTCGGGGACGAACCCGCCGCCGCATACCACCTCGAACATGATGCGGAACAGCTGGAACGGGTCCGCCGCCCCCACCATCAGGTCGTCGTCGGCGTAGAAGCGGGAGTTGAAGTCGAACCCGCCGAGCTTGCCCTCGCGCAGCAGGAACGCCACGATGAACTCGATGTTGGTGCCCGGCGCGTGGTGCCCGGTGTCCACGACCACCTGCGCCTTGGGGCCGAGCTTGACGCAGTGCGCGTACGCGGTCCCCCAGTCCGGCACGTCGGTGGCATAGAAAGCGGGCTCGAACAGCTTGTACTCCAGCAGGAACCGCTGGCCCTCACCCAGCCGCTCGTACACCTCGGCCAGGGACTCGGCCAGCCGGTCCTGGCGGGCGCGGATGTCGTCCTGGCCCGGATAGTTGATGCCGTCGGAGAACCACAACTTCAGCGTGTCGGAGCCTGTGGCATCCATGATGTCCACGCACTCGAGCAGGTGGTCGGTGGCCTTGCGGCGCACCCGCGGGTCCGGGTTGGTGACGCTGCCGAGCTTGTAGTCGTCGTCCTGGAAGACGTTGGAGTTGATCGCCCCGATGCCGACTCCCAGGTCCTTGGCATGCCGGGCCAGGTCGGCGTAGTCGTCCACCTTGTCCCACGGGATGTGCAGGGCGACCGTGGGCGCCACCCCCGTGTAGGCGTGCACCTGGGCGGCGTCGGCGAGCTTCTCGTACGGGTCGCGCGGCACGCCCTGCTGCGCGAACACCTTGAACCTCGTGCCGCTGTTGCCGTACGCCCAGGACGGCGTCTCGATGTGCTGCGCGCGTAGCGCGGCCTTGATGTCTGTCATGACTCCCCGATCAATCCAGGTGGAACACTTCGGTCAGCGGCGCCATGCCCTCGTCGGGCCGGCCGTCGAGGTCCTCGAAGAAGGGTGCCATCTCGGCCTGCCAGCGCGCGTTGACGTCGGTCTCTGCCATGGCCTTCTTGGCGGCCTCGAAGTCCTCGGTCTCCAGGTAGCCCACGAGCAGGCCGTCGTCCCTGAGGAAGAGCGAGTAGTTGTGCCAGCCGGTGCGCGACAGCGCCTCTCGCATCTCCGGCCAGACGGTCTGGTGGCGTTCGCGATACTCCGCCAGCCGCTCTGGGCGGACTTTCAGCAGGAAGCAGACGCGTTGCACTGACACTCCCTTCAAAACGTTTTAATCCTTCGTGCAGGAAACTACGATTCCTGGTGCTCGCTGTCAATGCGACCCAGGACCCCCGGCCGACCAAGAGGTCAACCGGGGGTGATGACACGTTTTAATGGATCAGCTGGGGAGCTTGGCGCCCACGAGCGCCAGGTTCTGGATGGCGGCCAGGCCGTACAGGGCGGTGGTGTTGGTCGAGACCCAGGCCGCCTCGTCGGTCGGATTCAGCGTGGTGGTGACCTTCTCGGACTTCCACGGCAGGTTCGGGGCGTACCCGTCACCGGTGCGGAACTCCGTCCAGGCGCGGGTGGCGAGGTCGTCGCGCTTCAGCCGGACCGCCGCGTACGCCGTGAGCCTGGAGTGCCCCTGCTTGAGGATGAGGTTCCCGAAGTGGGCCCCGGTCTCGGCGGACTGCTCGGCCCTGGTGGCGTTGAACAGCCTGCAGTACTGCAGCCATGCCTTCTCGAAGTCCGGCATGTCCACCAGGTCGATCAGCTCGGCGCAGATCTCGACCTGCCCGAACATGGCCGACAGGTGGGACACCGCCACCTTCTTCTCGGCCGGCGCGAACTCACCGGTGTTGATGTTGTAGAGGCCCTCGCCCGTGACGAACCCGTTGGGCATCGCGGCGATGGTCCGCATCGTGGCCTTGAGCTTCTTCTCGGCGATCGGGTCGCCGCCGCGCTCCCACTCGGTGAGCCAGGCGGCGGCCAGGCCGCTCCAGTCGGTGCCCAGTCCGATGGCCAGCGCCTCCGGATTCGGGGTGTACGGGGCCGTGCGGATCTTCCGCAGCGGGTCGAGCGCCATGAACGTCTTGTCGGAGTCCACCAGCGCCCGCATCAGGTCCCCGGTGCGCTCGTCGCCCGTCAGGAAATAGAAGATCCGCCGGTAGACCGCGGTCGAGATGCGCTGCTGCTTGGCGCTGCACCCCCAGTGCTGCACGTTGTGCCGGGTGCCGAGCCCCGCCCACGGGCCCAGGTGGTACACGTCCACCTCGCCGGTGTGCCGGGTCATCGCCTCGGCGAAGCGGAAGACGTCGGACCGGCCGGAACGCAGGTAGGCGTACCAGAGCCAGAGGTCCGGCGAGAGCTCGGAGTTGTCCCAGGCGTAACCGCCGATGTCGTAGCGCCACACGTGACGGTCCTCGTCGAACGTGTGCATGATGTCGCCGTAGTCCCAGAAGCCGTACCAGTGGCGCTGCTCGACCTGCTTCTTGTAGTAGTCGAAGAGGAAGTCGAGCCGGTCCTCGATCGTCTTCTTCTCCGGCGTGGACCGGTCGACCGGGCTGAACAGACCGCCGAACACCTTCGCCGCGGCCAGGTGCTCGGGCGGGGCGATGATCAGCGGCGGCGTGCGCACGGCGTCGGCCATGGCGCCGAGCCGGGCGGCGTCGGGCGTGGCCGCCACGGCCCAGAAGGTCAGCTCGGTCGTGCGCGCGATGCCCAGCGGCGTGCCGAACCCGGGCTCGTAGTCCTCGTAGGTGATGTTGAGGCCTTCGATCTGCTCGGGGTAGGTGTCCTGGCCGAGCCCATCGTGGTAGAAGCGGGTGTCCATCGGCCCGGCCTCCGGCGACCACATCCAGACCGTGACCTCGGCCTCCTCGGAGGCGGCGCCGCGGATGTCGAGCTGGGTGGGGTGGCGCTGCCAGAAGTCGCGCATGCCGAACGCGAAGCCGCCGCTCACGCCGCCCACGTACCCGAATCCCGAGGCCCGCTTGCCCTGGTCGACGGCGACCCAGCCGTACCCCTTCTTGGTGCGCTTCTTCAGCGTGAAGCCCTCGGAGGACAGCTGGGAGAGCGTGTGGTCGCCCCAGTCGGGGATGAGATGGATCCGGCTGCTGACCCGGGTGTCCCAGGTGGCGATGTCCGGCAGCTTCTGCCCGGCCACCTGAGCCTTACGCACCGCCAGGCCCGGGTCGCGGCGCAGGCCCGTGATGCCCTTCACCGCCTCGGCGAGCTGGCCGTGCCCGTCCCCGACGAACCGGACGTGCCGGTTGTAGGCCTCGTCGCGCATCGGGACGCGGAAGCGCACGCCGAGGCCGGCGATGAAGTCGTGCTGGCCGTCGCGGTCGAACACGAACGTGTGCGTCATGCGCACGCTCTCCGCGCCGGCGTAGAAGTACAGCCGGACCGTGAACGGTAGCCAGGACTTGCCCTTCTTCGAGGTGTGGCGGCCTTCGATCCTGACCACGGCGCGCACCGGACCGGACTGCTCGACCTCGACCTTGGCGATGTCGCTGAGGTAGGAGTCCACTTCGGTGGTGCGGTCGTCGCCGTCGTCGATCTTGCTCTGCCTGAGGCTGACCAGCTGGCCCTTGCGGGCGATCTCGGTCTCGCCGCGCCAGATCTGGGAGATCAGCTCGCTGCCGTTCTTGCGGACGCGGACCCGGATCACGCCGGTGTCCACGTCCACGTACTGGTTCTCGTCCTTGACCGTGACGGGCTTGGCGGGGGCGGCTGCGGCGCCGGGACGCAGCGTGTACGTCTCGGCGACGGGCGTGCCGGGGCCCACGGCGTGGGCCGTCCACTTGAGCGAGCCGTCCGGCCAGTACCCCAGCGGCCACGTCTGCACCGGCACGGCTGCGCCGCCGGCTGCGGTGAGCGCGAACTGCTGCTCCTTGGGCACCGTGCCCTTGGGCCACGGGACGCCCCACGTGGTGCCGGGGGTCTCGGCGGGCTTGCCTTCCAGCCAGCGCAGGTTGACGTCGGGGATGTCCAGGGCGGCCAGGGCGGGCGACTCGAGCATCGAGGCCAGCGGCACGGCCGCACCAGCGACGGCCATTCCCTTTAACGCATCACGTCGTGAAATTTCGGACATTGGGGGGTGCACCTCCGTACGGGAAGGGGTGATCGCCGGGCCCCGGCAGGCGAGGCCCGGATGTCAGGCGGGGAGGACGACGACGTCGCCGGCGGGCACGGTCACCTGGTCCCCCGCAGGCGTGGTCACGACGGCGTTCTTCTCCGTGTGGTTGATCGCGAACAGGAACGAGCGGCCGTCGAAGTGCGAGCGCCGCACCACCTCCACACCCGGGCCCGCCTTGGCGACGGGTTCGGCGCCCGCCTCGGCGCAGACGGCGGCCACGACCTCGGCCAGCGCCTCGTCGTCCAGCCGGGTGGTCAGGTAGTGCGCGGCCCCGTCGCCCCAGGCATTGCGGGTCCAGGCAGGCTCACCCGTGGCGTAGGTGTCCAGGACCTTCGCCCCGCCGGCGTGCGCCAGCTCGCTCCACACGGTCCCCGTCGCCCCCGAGGCCAGCCGGATCGGCCGCTCCAGGGGGAAGAACTCCTCGACGGTCACCCCGAGCAGGTCACGCCACGCTCCCGGGTAGCCGCCCAGCCGCACCCGGTCGTGGTCGTCCACGATCCCGCTGTACGGCCCCACGAGCGCGACCCCGCCCCGGCGGACGAAGTCCTCCAGGTTGGCCGCCCCCGCGTCGCTCACCAGATAGAGCGCGGGCACCAGCACCAGGCGATAGCCGGACAGATCGGACTCAGGCCGGGCCACGTCGGAAGTGATGCCTGCCCGCCACAACGCGGCGTGCCAGCGCTTGGTCTCCTCGACCGGGTCCAGGTCCGCCGTCGGCTGGGCGGGATGGTCCTGGGCCCACACGCTGGAGTGGTCGAGCAGGATCGCCACGTCGGCCTGGACGGTGCTGCCCACCACGTCGGAGAGCCCGGCGAGCTCGGCCCCGAGCGCGGCGACCTCGCGGAAGATCTTGGTGTTGGCGCCCGCGTGCGGCAGCATCGCCGAGTGCCACTTCTCGGCGCCGGCGCGGGAGGCCCGCCACTGGAAGAACATGATCCCGTCCGCGCCCCTGGCCAGGTGCTGCAGCGAGTTGCGGCGCAGCTCCCCTGGGGCCTTGGCGAGGTTACGCGGCTGCCAGTTCACCGCGCTGGTCGAGTGCTCCATCAGTAACCAGGGCCGCCCGCCGTTCAGCGAGCGCGCGTAGTCGGCGGCGAAGGCCAGGTCGATGTGCGGCTCGGCGCGGGCCCCGACCAGGTAGTGGTCGGTGGAGACCACGTCGAGCTCGGCGGCGAAGGACCAGCAGTCCATATCCCAGTGCGCGCCGGCCATCAGGTTCGTGGTCGCGGGCACGTCCGGGGTGATCGACTTCAGCAGGTCGCGCTCGGCGACGTACAGCTCGACGAGCGCGTCGGAGCTGAACCTGCGGAAGTCGAGCTGCTGGCCCGGGTTGGGGAAGCTCGGGGTGGCGCGGGGCGGCAGGATCTGCGCCCAGTCGCTGTAGCGCTGCGACCAGAAGGCCGTTCCCCACGCGTCGTTGAGCTCGTCCAGTGAGGCGTAGCGGTTGCGCAGCCAGGCGCGGAAGGCCGCTGCGGAGGTGTCGCAGTAGCAGCGGGCGTTGTGGCAGCCGTACTCGTTGTGCACGTGCCACAGGGCCAGCGCCGGGTGGTCGCGATAGCGGAGGGCCACCTGCTCGGCGATCCGCAGCGCCTTCTCGCGGTAGATCGGCGAACTGGGGCAGAAACCCTGCCTGCTGCCGTGGTAGAGCCGCCGCCCGTCGGCGTCCACCGGCAGCGCCTCGGGGTAGGCGTCGGAGAACCACGGCGGCGGAGAGGCCGTCGGGGTGGCCAGGTTGGCCTGGATGCCGTTCGCGGCCAGCAGGTCCATCACGCGGTCGAACCAGTCGAAGTCGAACACCCCCTCGGCGGGCTCCAGCATCGACCAGGAGAAGATCCCGACGCTGACCCTGTTGACGCCGGCCTCGCGCATCAGCGCGACATCCTGCTCCCACGTCTCCTCGGGCCACTGCTCGGGATTCCAGTCCCCGCCATAGGCGATGACATCCGGCATGAGCCTGCCTTTCGAATAACTGTTAGCGCCCACAGCGTGTTACGCCTGCGTTTACGGGGGATTAAAACGTTCCTCAGGCCCGCCGCACAAGACCTTTACGTCAGGGTGAGAGGGTAATCGCTGGTCAGGGTGGAGGAAATCCACCGTCGCCGCCATCCTCGCAGCCGCTACCGGTGCACATGTGGCAGGCCTGGCGGTGAACCGATTCAATGCTGGAGGGGGGTTTCGTCCGCCGCCACTGGGCCTGCGGCAGGTAGCCCACAGCAGCCCAACCACCTGATGCCCCTGGGCTCCCGGTGGAGCGGTGCCCGTGTGGCGTCCCATGCGTTTGTACGTTTTAATTGGGCTCCATGGCCATGGTCAGCATCAAGGACGTCGCCGCGCACGCCGGCGTCTCTCCAGGCACGGTCTCCAACGTACTGAACCGGCCAGGCAAAGTCGCCCCCGCGACGCGGGAGCGGGTGGAGGCGGCGATCAGCGAGCTGGGCTTCGTCCGGCACGGCTCGGCCTCGACGCTGCGTGCCGGGCACAGCAGGACGATCGGCCTGAGCGTGATCGACATCGGCAACCCGTTCTTCACCGAGGTCGCCGCCGGGGTCGAGGACGTGGTCAGCGAGCTGGGCTATGCCGTCATCCTGGGCAACTCGGCGGGCTCCCTGGACAAGGAGGAGCGCAACCTGCGGGTGCTGGCCGAGCACCGGGTGCGCGGCGTGCTGATCACCCCGTCCGGTGAGGATCCGGCCAGGCTGGACCGGCTGCGCGAGCACGGCATCAGCGTGGTGCTGGTCGACCACCCGGCGCACCGGCCCGACCAGTGCGCGGTCGCCGTGGACGACGTGGCGGGCGGCCGGGCCGCCGTCACCCACCTGCTGTCCAAGGGCGCGCGGAGCGTCGCCTACATCACCGGACCGCTGACGATCAGGCAGTGCGTGGAGCGCCGGGAGGGCGCCAAGGCCGCCATGCGGGGCGCCGGGCTCGACCCAGGCGAGTTGCGGGTGGTGGAGGCCGCGACGATGACGGCCCGCGCGGGCGAGAAGGCGGCCACCGAGCTGATGGCCGGCGGCCCCCTGCCGGAGGCCGTGTTCTGCGCCAACGACCTGCTCGCGCTCGGCATGCTGCGAGCGCTGCTGCGGGCCGGGGTGCGGGTGCCCGAGGACGTGGCGCTGATGGGCTACGACGACATCGACTTCGCCGCCGCCTCGACGGTGTCGCTGAGCTCGATGCGCCAGCCCACCTACCAGCTCGGCCGCATCGCCACCGAGCTACTGCTGGACGAGTGCGACAATCCGGAGACGCACGCCCACCAGCACATCATGTTCCAGCCGGAGCTGGTCGCCAGGGAGTCGACGCAATGAGCCGCCGTTTCGCCGCCGTGGACCTCGGTGCCTCCAGCGGCCGGGTGATGCTGGCCGACATGTCGGACGGCCTGGAGCTGACCGAGGCGCATCGTTTCCCCAATGGCCCGGTACGCGTGGCCGGCCGCCTCTACTGGGACATCCTCGGCCTCTACCGCGAGATCCTGGCCGGCCTGCGTGCCGCGGGCCCGGTGTCGTCGATCGGCGTGGACTCGTGGGCGGTCGACTACGGGCTGCTGGACGAGACGGGCGCGCTGCTCGGCAACCCGATGCACTACCGCGACGATCGCACGCAGGGCGTGGCCGAGCGGGTGGCCGACGAGGTCGGCGCCGAGGCGCTGTACGAGGTGTCCGGGCTGCAGGTGCTGCCGTTCAACACGATCTACCAGCTGCTGGCCGACCGGCTGGACCAGGCGGCCACGATGTTGCTGATCCCCGACCTGCTCGGCTACTGGCTGACCGGCGAGCTGGGCGCGGAGGTGACCAACGCCTCGACGACGGGCCTGCTCGACGTGCGTACCAGGACGTGGGCGACACCCCTGATCGAGCGGCTGGGGCTGCCGTCGGGGATCTTCCCGCCGCTGCGCCAGCCGGGCGAGGCGGTCGGCGGGCTGCGGCGGGACGTGGCCGCGGAGATCGGCTGGTCGGCGCCGGTCAGGGCGGTGGGCTCGCACGACACGGCCTCGGCCGTGGCCGCGGTGCCCGCCACCGGCCAGGCGTTCGCGTACGTCTCCTGCGGCACGTGGTCGCTGGCCGGGGTGGAGCTCCCGGGCCCGGTGCTGACGCCGGAGAGCCGCGCCGCGAACTTCACCAACGAGGCCGGCATCGACGGCACCGTCCGCTACCTGCGCAACGTCATGGGGCTGTGGCTGCTGCAGGAGTGCCTGCGCGCCTGGCCGGGCTCCGACCTCGGCGAGCTGCTGAAGGCGGCGGCGGGCGAGCGGCCGTTCGCGGCCGTGGTCAACCCGGACGAGCCGGTGTTCCTGCCGCCGGGCGACATGCCGGCCAGGATCGCGGCCGAGTGCCGCCGCACCGGGCAGCGCCCGCCGGCCACTCCGGCGGCGTACGTGCGGTGCGTGCTGGAGAGCCTGGCGCTCGGGCACCGGCGGGCCGTGCGGCAGGCCATGGAGCTGTCGGGGCGCGACGTGGAGGTCGTGCACTTGGTGGGCGGCGGGTCCCGCAACGAGCTGCTGTGCCGGCTGACCGCGGACGCCTGCGGGCTGCCGGTGGTGGCCGGGCCCGCGGAGGCGACCACGTTCGGCAACGTGCTCGTGCAGGCCCGCGCGGCGGGGCTGGTCTCCGACCTGGCGGAGATGCGGTCGCTGGTGGCCGCGGCCGAGCCGCTGCGCCGCTACGAGCCCTCCGGCGACGCCGGCGCATGGGACGAGGCCGCCTCCCGCGTCTTCTGACCCCCTTTGACCTCGGTTTTCGCTCTGTCCGGTCCGGGCAAGAGTCGGACCAGGGACATCGGGGGGTGTCATGGATTTCGCGTGGCCGCTGCTGCGGCAGCTGACCGGCAGGGACCGCTATGGGCGGGGACAGGCGGTGAAGTCCGCCCGTACGGAGCGGCTGCGGGCGCGGACCACCGACGCCGAGCGGGTGGTCAAGTCGGTGTGCCCGTACTGCGCGGTGGGCTGTGCCCAGAACGTGTACGTACGGGAGGGGAAGGTCGTCCAGATCGAGGGCGACCCGGACTCGCCGGTCAGCAGGGGGCGGCTGTGCCCGAAGGGGGCTGCCACCCTCCAGCTCACCACCGCGCCGGGCCGGCAGCGCAAGGCGCTCTACCGGCCGCAGGGCGCGGCGGACTGGCAGGAGATCGACCTGGCCACGGCCATGGACATGGTGGCCGACCGGATCATCACCACCCGCCGTGAGACCTGGGAGCAGGAGCGGGACGGCCGGCGCACCGCCCGCACCATGGGCATCGCGAGCCTGGGCGGCGCCACGCTGGACAATGAGGAGAACTACCTCATCAAGAAGCTGCTGACGGCGCTCGGCGTGGTGCAGATCGAGAACCAGGCCCGGGTGTGCCACAGCTCGACCGTGGTGGGCCTCGGCACGTCGTTCGGGCGGGGCGGCGCCACCACGTTCATGCAGGACCTGCAGCACTCCGACTGCGTGGTCATCCAGGGCTCCAACTTCGCCGAGGCCCACCCGGTGGGCTTCCAGTGGGTGATGGAGGCCAAGGCACGCGGCGCGGTGATCATCCACGTTGATCCGCGGTTCACCCGCACCAGCGCGCTGGCCGACCTGCACGTACCCATCCGGGCCGGCTCCGACGTGGCCTTCCTCGGCGGGATCATCAACCACGTGCTGGAGAACGAGCTCTTCTTCCGCGAGTACGTGGTCGACTACACCAACGCGGCCACCATCCTGCGCGAGGACTACCGCGACGCCGAGGACCTCGACGGCCTGTTCTCCGGCTTCGACCCCGGCAACCACACCTACGACCACGGCACCTGGCAGTACGAGGGCATGGAAGTGATCCCCGCGGCCGGTGCCAGGGACCAGGACTTCGAGCGGCGGGCGGGCCGCGCGGAGACGCACGGCGG
The DNA here is from genome assembly GCF_052245935.1 of Nonomuraea sp. 3N208. NCBI lineage: Bacteria > Bacillati > Actinomycetota > Actinomycetes > Streptosporangiales > Streptosporangiaceae > Nonomuraea > Nonomuraea sp. 3N208. The sequence continues at coordinate 27,750 of NZ_JBQQBR010000035.1, forward strand.
CCTCGGCGCGCCGATGGACGGCACTCCGCAACGCGACGAGACGTTGCGGCACCCGCGCTGCGTGCTGCAAGTCCTGCGCCGCCACTTCGCCCGCTACACGCTGGAGATGGTGGAGCAGACGTGCGGGGTGCCGCGCCGGCTGTTCGAGGAGGTGTGCCGACACCTGACGGAGAACTCCGGGCCGGACAAGACGGCGGAGTTCGTGTACGCGGTGGGCTGGACGCAGCACAGCGACGGCTCGCAGTTCATCCGCACGGCGAGCATCCTGCAGCTGCTGCTGGGCAACATCGGCCGGCCCGGTGGCGGCATCCAGGCCCTGCGCGGGCACGCCAGCATCCAGGGCTCCAGCGACATCCCGACGTTGTTCAACCTGCTGCCGGGCTACATCCCGATGCCGTACGCGCACGAGCACGAGGGGCTGCGCGACTTCCTGCGGGCCGACGCCCCGCCCAAGGGGTTCTGGGCCAACATGCCCTCCTATCTGGTGAGCCTGCTCAAGGCGTGGTGGGGCGAGGCGGCGCGGCCTGACAACGACTTCGCCTTCGGCCACCTGCCCAGGCTGACGGGGTCGCACAGCACGTACGACACGGTCCTGGCGCAGCTCGACGGCGCCTGCAAGGGCTACATCCTGCTCGGCGAGAACCCGGCCGTCGGCTCGGCCAACGCCAGGATGCAGCGCCTCGGCATGGCGAACCTGGACTGGCTGGTGGTGCGCGACCTCAACCTGATCGAGAGTGCCACCTGGTGGAAGGACGGCCCGGAGATCGAGACCGGCGAGCTGCGTACCGAGGACATCCGTACTGAGGTGTTCTTCCTGCCCGCCGCCGCGCACACCGAGAAGAGCGGCAGCTTCACCAACACCAACCGGCTGCTGCAGTGGCACCACCAGGCCGTGGAGCCGGAAGGCGACGCCCGCAGCGACCTGTGGTTCATGTACCACCTGGGGCGGATCATCCGGGAGAAGCTGGCCGACTCGCGCGACTCGATGGACCAGCCCGTGCTGGACCTCACCTGGGACTACCCGGTCGCGGGCGCGACGGCCGAGCCGGACGCGGAGGCGGTGCAGGCCGAGATCAACGGCTGGGACGCGCGGGGGCGGCCGCTGTCCGGCTACAGCGAGCTGCGGGACGACGGCTCCACCGCGTGCGGCTGCTGGATCTACTGCGGTGTGCGCGCCGACGGCGTCAACCAGGCCGCGCGCCGCAAACCGGCCGCCCAGCAGGACTGGATCGCCGCCGAATGGGCGTGGGCGTGGCCCGCCAACCGGCGCATCCTCTACAACCGGGCCTCGGCCAAGCCGGACGGCAGCCCGTGGAGCGAACGCAAGAAGCTCGTCTGGTGGGACGGCGGCCGGTGGACCGGTTATGACGTGCCCGACTTCGAGGTGGACAAGAGCCCGGACTACCGGCCGCCGCCGGACGCGCGGGGCGTGGCGGCGCTGTCGGGCATCGACCCGTTCATCATGCAGGCCGACGGCAAGGGCTGGTTGTTCGCGCCCACCGGGGTGGTGGACGGGCCGCTGCCCGCGCATTACGAGCCGCAGGACTCGCCGGTGGCCAACCCGCTGTACGGGCACCAGCGCAACCCGGCCCGCCGGCTCTACCCGCACGAGGACAACCGGTACCACCCGAGCGGGGACGAGCCGGGCGCCTCGGTCTTCCCGTACGTGGTGACGACATACCGGCTGACCGAGCACTTCACCGCGGGCGGCATGAGCCGGCACACGCCGTACCTGGCCGAGCTGCAGCCGGAGATGTTCTGCGAAGTGTCGCCCGAGCTGGCCGCCGAGCGGGGGCTGGTGCACGGCGACTGGGCCACGATCATCACGGCCCGCAACGCCATCGAGGCCAGGGTGCTGGTCACCGACCGGATCGCGCCGCTGCACCTGAACGGGCGGACGCTGCACCAGATCGGGCTGCCGTTCCACTTCGGGCCGAACGGCCTGGCCAGGGGCGACGCGGCCAACGAGTTGTCGTCGATCTCGCTGGACCCCAACTCCCACATCCAGGAGGTCAAGGCGCTGTCGGCGGACATCCGCCCGGGGCGGCGGCCACGGGGCGCGGCGCTGCCCGAGCTCGTCATGGCGTACCGGCAGCGGGCCGGCGTCACCGGCGACACCGGAATGGAGGCCTGAGCCATGGCCTTCGACCTGGATGAGGCGATCGGCGCGGGGCGGGTGGGGTTCTTCACCGACACCAGCGTCTGCATCGGCTGCAAGGCGTGCGAGGTGGCGTGCAAGGAATGGAACGCCGTTCCCGAGGACGGCCTGACCTTCACCGGCATGTCGTACGACAACACCGTGGGCCTGGGCGCCGACACCTGGCGGCACGTGGCGTTCATCGAGCAGCGGAGGCCGCTCGGCCACCAGGAGCCCGGGCTGAACGATCAGGACTTCCGCTGGCTGATGGCCTCCGACGTGTGCAAGCACTGCACGCACGCCGCCTGCCTGGACGTGTGCCCGACGGGGTCGCTGTTCCGCACGGAGCACGGGACGGTGGTGGTGCAGGAGGACGTGTGCAACGGCTGCGGCTACTGCGTGCCGGCCTGCCCGTTCGGGGTGATCGGCAAGCGGGAGCGCGAGCACGGTGGCACGGCGGCCAAATGCACCATGTGCTACGACCGGCTGGGGGCCGGGCAGGAGCCGGCCTGCCGGTCGTAGCCAAGACGTGTCCCACGGACTCCATCCAGTTCGGCGACCTGGAGGAGCTGCGGGAGCGGGCGGAGCGGCGGCTGGAGCAGGTGCGCGGGGCCGGGGTCACGTCGGCGCGGCTGTACGGCCACGACACCGGTGACGGCGTGGGCGGCATGGGGGCGTTCTTCCTGCTGCTCGACGAGCCCGAGGTGTACGGCCTGCCGCCCGACCCGGTGGTGACCACCAGGGACCTGCCGTCGATGTGGCGCCACACCGGCGCCGCGGCCCTCGCCCTGCTGGCGGGAATGGCCGCTGCGGCTGTGCTACGGAGGCCGGCCACGGCGGCTTCGCTGCGCCAGTCGGGCGCGGCGGCCTTGCTGCGACGCTCCGCCACGGCGCCCTCCGCCACTGCCGGCGCGGAGGCGGTGAGCTCAGCCCTCTTGGGCCCGCATCCCGCCGCACCCCGCCAAAGGACCCGAGCCGAAGTGGTGGGGCGCGCTGCCGTGGTGGCGCTGCGGAAATGGGCGGGCTCGGCGGCCCGAGGGCGGAGGAGAGCATGAGTCAGACCGATGTGCGGCTGGACGGCTCGGCCGAGGTGCGGACCGAGCGTGAGGCCACTCCGGGGTCCGCGGGCCCCAGGCCCCTGCGGCCCATGGCGGGGCAGCCGGAAGCCGGCTCCTACTACGGCCGGCCGGTGCTGAACGAGCCGACGTGGAAGGCCCCCGACATCGCCGGCTACCTGTTCCTCGGCGGCCTGGCGGGGGCTTCGTCCACGCTGGCGGCCGCCGCCGAGCTGACCGGCCGGCCACATCTGGCCACGGCGGCCAAGACCGGGGCGCTGTGCGCGCTCGGCGGGTCGCTGTACTCGCTGATCCACGACCTCGGCCGGCCCGAGCGGTTCGTCAACATGCTGCGCGTGTTCAAGGTGACCTCGCCGATGAGCGTCGGCACGTGGCTCCTGGCCGCGTACGGCCCGCCGGCCGGCTGCGCGGCCGCCACCGCCCTGACGGGGCGTCTCCCCCGGCTGGGCCGGGCGGCCACGATCGGAGCCGGGCTTGCCGGGCCCGCGGTGGCCACCTACACCGCCGCGCTGATCTGCGACACCGCCGTACCCGCCTGGCACGGCGGGTACCGCGAGATGCCGTTCCTGTTCGCCGGCTCGGCCGCCGCGGCGGCGGGCGGGCTCGGCATGCTGGCCGCGCCCCCGGCCGAGGCGGGTCCGGCCCGGCGGGCGGCGCTGCTGGGCGCCGCCGCCGGGTGCGCCGCCGCCCTCCGGATGGAGCGGCGGCTCGGGCCACAGGCCGAGCCGCTCAAGCGCAGCAGGCTGCTGCGCGCGGGCGAGGCGCTGACGCTGGCCGGTGCGCTGGCCGGGATCGCGTTCGGCCGGCGCAGCAGGATCGCGGCCGTCGCGGCGGGCGCGGCGCTGCTGGCGGGATCGGCCTGCACCAGGTTCGGGATCTTCCACGCAGGAACGGAGTCGGCGAACGACCCGAAGTACACCGTCCAGCCGCAGCGCAAGCGGCTGGCGCGAGCGAGAGCGGAGCGTGATCTCCAATGAACCGTAAGATCGTCGAGTACCTGCCCTTCCTGGGCTTCGTGATGGTCATCTGCACGGCGTCGTGGCTGGCCGGTCGTGCCCTGCCGGAGCCGGCCCGGGTACGCCGGTAGGCCGGAGGGACGTACGATCAGCTAATGACCGAAAAGACCGAAACGACGCCCAGCTGGCTGTCGCCGGAAGAGCTTGAGTCCGTCCGTGGCCAGCTGCCGATCCTCTACGTCGACGCGGTGCCGGTGCGCGTCGACGACACCGGCGTGGTCACCCGCGTCGGTCTGCTGCTGCGCATCGCGTCGGACGGAACGGTCAGCCGGGCGCTCGTCTCGGGGCGGGTGCTGTACTACGAGCGAGTCCGCGACGCGCTCCTGCGTCACCTGGAGAAGGACCTCGGTCCGGTGGCGCTCCCGCACATCCCGGCGTCTCCGCAGCCGTTCACGGTCGCCGAGTATTTCCCGACGCCGGGCGTCACCCAGTACCACGATCCGCGTCAGCACGCCGTGTCCCTGGCCTACATCGTGCCCGTCGCGGGCGACTGCCGGCCCCGGCAGGACGCGCTGGACCTCGTGTGGTTCACGCCCGAGGAGGCGGCGTCGCCGATGGTGCAGCAGGAGATGCCCGGCGGGCAGGGGGTGCTGCTGAAGCAGGCCCTCGCGCACGTCGGTTGTCTCCCCTGAGGCCGTAGGGCCGGAAACGTCGGGCGCGAGGGCTCAGGGGGCGACGATGTCGGCGGGGCGTGCGTTCCCGCGGTGCACCTTGCGGAAGACCTGCGACCGGCCGCCTGACTCGAAGTCGGCGAGGGCGACGACGCGGCCCCGGCTCCTGGCGGGCAGCGGGAAGCCGACCGCGATCGCCATCCCCGGGTCCACCCGCGCCACCGTGTGCGCGCGGGCCCGGCGCATCCCGTCGAGCCCCAGCTTGACCTCGTTCCACGGCACGGTGGACCCGTTGTACAGGGTCACGACGACCTCGTTGCCGATGATCTCCGTCTTGAGCCCGTACGGGACCCGCGGGTCGGGCCCGATCGACTCGTCCAGCGCGATCATCAGCTCGTCGGTCAGGTCGGGCCGGGCCGCGGCGAGGTCGAGCCGCTCCCCCGGATCGGCCGTCAGGTCGTACAGCTCGATCCGGCCCTCCGGCCCCGCACCGCCGATGTTCGGGGCAAACCGGACGGCCTTCCACCGGCCGCGGCGGATGGCCTGGGCCTTGCGCGGCCGGTTCCACACCAGGTGCTGGTGTTTGGGCGCGCCCGAGCCGGTGAGCAGGCCGCGGAAGGAGAGCCCGTCGAGGTTCGCCGGGACCGGCACCTCGGCCAGGTCCGCCAGCGTCGGCAGCAGGTCCCAGGACGCCACCGGCTGCTTGACCACGCGCGGCCGCAGCCGCGGCGACCAGGCGATCAACGGCACGCGGATGCCGCCCTCGTACACTTCGCGCTTGTCGCCGCGGAACGGTCCGTTGGAGTTGAACAGCTCGGGCGTCACGCCCTTCTCCCGGTGCGGGCCGTTGTCACTGGTGAACAGCACGAGCGTGCGCTCGGCCACGCCTGCCTCGCGTAACGCACGCAGCAGCGCGGCGACCTCGGTGTCGAGCCTGGCCACCTGCGCGGCGTGGCGGCGGTTGGGACCGCTCCACGGCCTGTCCTCGTACGGCCCGGCGTCGCCGGGGATCACGCTCGGCGAGTGCGGCAGGTTGGTGGCGAAGTAGAGCAGGAACGGGTCCTCGCCGCCCTGCCGGATGAACTCGACCGCCCGCTCGCGGAACAGGTGCGGCGCGTACGACCTGCCGTCCAGCTGCACCTTGGCCCCGTTGTCCCACAGGTACTTGGGGAAGTACTGGTGGGCGTGGCGGTGGCCGATGTAGCCGAAGAACTCGTCGAAGCCGCGCATGTTCGGGTGCGAGACCTGGCCGGGCAGTTCGGGCCCGAAGCCCCACTTGCCGATGCAGGCCGTCCGGTAGCCGGACAGCTGCAGCAGCTCGGCGAAGGTGAGGTCGGCGTCGGTGAGCGCGCGATCCGGACCGCCCTCGGGGTTCTCGCGCACGGTGCCGTGCCCGGCGTGCAGCCCGGTGAGCAGGGCGCAGCGGGAGGGGGCGCAGAGCGGCGCCCCCGAGTACGCGGTCTCGAACCGCACGCCCTCGGCCGCCATCCGGTCCAGGTTCGGCGTGCTGATCAGGCGCTGGCCCTGCACTCCTATCTCGCCCCAGCCCAGGTCGTCGGCCAGGATGACGACGATGTTGGGACGCGACGGCAGGCCGTCCGGGTCGGCGGCGGCCGAGGCGGCGGAAGGCACGGCGAGACTGGCGAAGGTTCCGGCGATTAAAGCGCGGCGCGAGGGCCCGTTGATCACGACGGGCACCATATCGGAGCCCAAGGCGAATGGAGGGCAAATAGCGGACGAAACTCTGTCGCAGACCTGAAACCGTTACCGTGCGAACTGGTTCTGGTCAGGGCAGGTACTCCCACTTCCGGGAGATCTCGTGCAGTGCCTCGGGCACCTCGTCGGGAGTCGGGAGCGGCCGGCCCGCGACGACGCTGCCGGTGCGGATCTTGTCCCGCCAGTCGCCGATGCCCTTGACGAACGCGCCGTGGTTCTTGTCGCCGTAGGTGAGCATGCCGGGCTCCCATTCGACGCCGAGGAACAGGCAGAGCCGGCGCAGCTCGGCCGCCGGGTCGGCGACCAGGTCCTCGTACCGCATGGTCAGCCCGTCCAGGTGGGTGCGGGCCTCCTCCAGGTACGTCATGTAGCTCATCGTGCGCGGCACGGCCTCCTCCATGGGCCGCTTCTCGGGATCGGCCTCGTGCCAGGACTGCACGATGGACGCCGGGTGGCGCAGCAGGAAGATGAACCGCGCGTCCGGCCAGCAGGTCGCGATGCGCCGCCAGACGAACACGTTGCTCGGCGTCTTCTCCACCAGGATCGGCTTGCCGCTGCGGGTGAGCTCCCGGTGCAGCATGCGGTCCCAGACGATGTGCTCGATGTCGCTGTGGGTGTGGCCGAGCGCCTCCATGGCCTGCCGTACGGGGTCGGTGCCGAGGCCTACGGTGATCCGCCGGAAGTGCGTCTCGATCGGTGAGTGCACCTGCGAATGGCTGTTGAGCATGACCCGCAGCAGCGTGGAGCCCGACCGCACGGACGACAGCAGGAAGACCGGCTCGCGCAGCAGCCGGTCGTGCGCCGGGTCGACGGGCGGCCGCACTGTGTCGCCGGCGAGCCGCTGCAGCTCCAGCGGGGGCGGCGGCGGTGGTGGCTTGGGCGGCTCCTTGCGCAGCCGCCGCGTCAAGGTGTATCCCGTCAGGCCCTCAAGCGTCGCGTTGGCCCGGTACTTCCAGCTCATGGCCCTACAAGGTAGAGAGGGCCAGTGAACCCCAGGTGAATCCGGCCTGTGAACATGTTGCGAGGAACCGTGCACCCTGGACTCCGCCCCCAACGACGACCGCGAGACGATCCAGCGCGGCGCCTAGGCCCGCTTGACCACGCGGCCGTGCACGACCGCGTACGTGGCGCGCAGCGCTTCCATCGACTCGTCGTAGGAGGCCTGCGCGACCCCGGTGAAAAGGCAGTCGACCACCATGAGCTGGGCGATGCGGCTGCCCAGCGCGCCGGAGCGGAACTTGGTCTCCCGCGCGGCCGTCGTGAGCGTCACGTCGGCCGCGCGGGCCAGCGGCGAGTCGCGGAAGTTCGTGATCGCGACCGTCGCGGCCCCCGTGTTGCGGGCGATCGAGAGGAACTCGACCGTGTCCACGGTGGCGCCGGAGTGCGAGACCGCCACCGCCACGCAGGTGCCGTCGAGCGTGGCGGCCGAGGTCCAGGCCGAGTGCGGGTCGTGCCAGTTGATCGCGGTACGCCCGATGCGGGACAACTTCTGCTGCAGGTCGAGCCCGACGAGCGCGCTCGCGCCCACGCCGAACGTGTCGATCCTGCGGGCGGCCCCCAGCAGCGCCACCGCCTCGGCCAGGGCCTTCATGTCCAGCGATCGGGCGGTGTCGGCGATGGACAGCGTCTCGTTCATCGCCACCTTGGAGACGATGCCCTCCAGGCTGTCGTGGCGGTCGATGTCGCCGGACGCCTCCGGCAGGCTCGACGTGGCGAGCTCCTCCCTGGCCACCGCCCTGGTCAGGTCGATCCTGAAGTCCTTGTAGCGGGCGTACCCCATACGCCGGTAGAAGCGCACCACCGACGTCGTGGAGGTGGCGCAGTGGGCGGCCAGGTCGGCGATGGACAGGTTCGCCGCCGCGGTGGGCTCGGCGACGAACGCCTCCGCGATGCGCCGCTCGGACGGCCGCAGGGCGGGCATGGCCGCGCGGATGCGGATCAGCAAGGTCCCGTCGTCCTCGGCCATCGTCATCCATCCTGGGAAGGAAAAGAAAATACCCTGGTGGTAAGGTCTGCGTAATTTTATGACCTACTGCCCGAGGAGGCCACATGTCCCGTGGCGCGTTCTCCGCGGTCGCCCTTACGGCGGCGCTGTCCATCGCCCTCACCAGTTGCTCGTCCTCCTCCGGGCCCGCCACCGGCACCGGCGCCAGCACAGGCACGGGCGCCGCGAAGGGCCTCGTGGTCGGCGTCACCTCCGACCCGGACACGCTCTTTCCCTGGAAGGCCACCCAGTTCCAGGCCGTCAACGTGCTGCAGAGCCTGTACGGGACGCTCACGGAGTTCGACAAGGACCTCAACGTGGTGCCCGGGCTGGCCGAGTCGTGGGAGACGTCGGAGGACGGCAAGACGCTCACGCTCAAGCTCCGGCAGGGCGTCACCTTCGCCGACGGCAGCGCGTTCGACTCCAAGGACGCCAAGCACTCCCTCGACAAGATCATGGACGAGGCCACGGCGGCGGTGGCCATGGCGTCGTTGTCGTCGGTGAAGTCGGTCGAGGCGCCCGATCCGGCCACGGTGGTGCTGAACCTGACCGGGCCCGACGCCGCGCTGCCCGCCAACCTGGCCACGGTCAACATGGCGATGCTGTCCTCCGACGACACCGAGGAGAAGCTCAACGCCACCCCCAACGGCACCGGGCCGTTCACGCTGAGCAAGCGCGTGCCCAGCCAGTCGATCACCCTCGCCAGGAACGACAAGTACTGGGGCAGCGAGAAGCCGAAGGTCCCCACGGTCGAGTTCCGGGTCATCCCTGACGAGTCGTCCATCGTCTCGGCGATGCAGTCGGGCAACGTGCAGCTGGCGGTCTTCAACGACCCGCTGGTCGCGCAGACCGCCGAGGGCGGCGGCACGATCACGGTCGCCAAGACGCCGCAGCTCAGCTACCACGTGCTGCAGCTCAACGCGCGCAAGGGCGACCTGAAGGACGTCAACGTGCGCCTGGCCATGCAGTGCGCGATCGACCGCAAGCAGGTGCTCGACACCGCCGCGCTCGGCGAGGGCGAGGTGACGGGCCCGATCACCGCCCCCTTGTTCAAGTCGGACCCGAACAAGCGCCCCTGCCCCAACCGCGACCTCACCAAGGCCGCCGAATACCTGAGCAAGGCCGGCAAGGCAGGCGGGGTGACCGTCAAGACCATCGTCTCCCAGGGCGAGTACGCGACCTCCGTCAACGAGGCCCAGAACCTCAAGGCCCAGCTCGCCGAGGCCAAGATCAACCTGGAGCTGGAGGTGCTGGAGTCGGGCGCGTTCGTGGACCGCTGGGTGGCCGCCGACTTCGACGCGGCCGTCGCGCTGAACGGCGGCCGCCCCGACCCCGACGGCTCCTACGGCCGCTACTTCACCAGCAAGGGCAACCTCAACAAGGTCGCCGGCTACAGCTCCCCCGAGCTGGACCGGCTGTTCGCCGAGGGCAAGGCCACCACCGACCAGGCCGCCCGCAAGGCGATCTACGACCAGGTCGGCGCCCAGCTGGAGGACAACGCCGCCTGGATCTGGCTGTTCGCCGGTTACACCTACACCGCCACGACCGCGGGGGTGCAGGGCTTCGTGCCGATGGCCAACGGCTCGCTGCAGTACCTGCGCACCACGTCCGCGTCCTGATGCGTCCCCTCGTCCGCAACCCCGTCATCCGGCGCGTGGCGGGCACGCTCGGCACCCTGTTCGGGGTGGCCTTGTTCGTGTTCGTCATGCTCCGGGCGATTCCCGGCGACCAGATCACGGCGGGACTCGGCACCGAGGCCGCGGCACTGACGCCCGCCCAGCGGGCGGCGCTCGAACGTTACTACGGGCTCGACCAGCCGCTGGTCACGCAGTTCTTCTCGTGGCTCGGCAACATGGTCACAGGGAACCTCGGCTACTCGGCGCGTCACCAGCAGAGCGTGCTCGACCTGACGCTGCAGTCGCTGCCGGTGACGTTCGAGCTGGCGGTGCTGTCGATCGTGCTGGCGCTGCTGATCGGCGTGCCGCTCGGCATGCTGTCGGCATCGAAGGCCGGCGCCCCGCGGGACGCCGTGGGGCAGGCGGTGAGTCTGGCGGGTCTGTCGATCCCGGCGTTCCTGCTGGCCACAACGCTGCTGTCGATCTTCGCGGCGTCGTTCGGGTTCAACCCCAACGGGCAGGGCTTCGCGACGTTGCCGGCGGATCCGCTGCTCAACCTGCAGCAGATGGTGCTGCCCGCGCTCGTGCTCGGCTTCGGGATCGCGGCGCCCATCCTGCGTACCACGCGGGCGGCGGTGCTGGAGGTGCGCTCGCACGACTTCGTGCGCACCGCCCGCGCCAAGGGCGTGCCGGAGCGGCTGCTGCAGGTCAGGCACGTGCTCGGCAACGCGCTCGTGCCGATCGTGACGATGACCGGCCTGCAGTTCGGCTACCTGCTCGGTGGTGCGGTCGTGGTCGAGCAGATCTTCTCCGTACCGGGCATCGGCCGGCAGGTGCTGCTGGGCATCCAGCAGAAGGAGTACGCGGTGGTGCAGAGCACGGTGCTGGTGATCGCGCTGGCGTTCGTGCTGGTCAATCTGCTGACCGACGTGCTCTACCGGGTCATCGACCCGCGGGTGAGGGCATCGTGACGGCCTTGCGCAGGAGTCCTGCGGCGCTGGCGGGCTCGATCATCCTCGCGGTGCTGGCCGGCGTGGCGGTGCTGGCCTACTTCGGGCTGCTGCCGTACGACCCGATCGCGCAGGACCCGCCGGCGCGGTTCCGGTCGCCGTCGGGCGCGCACCTGTTCGGCACCGACCAGTTCGGCAGGGACGTCTTCTCGCGGGTGGCGGCCGGGGTGGGCAACTCGGCGCTCATCGCGGTCGTGGCGGTGACGTTCGCGACCGTGATCGGCACGCTGGGCGGGCTCGTGTCGGGTTTCTACCGCGGCTGGGCCGATGGGGCGATCGGCGGGGTGACGAACGTGTTGTTCGCGTTCCCGCCGCTGCTGCTCGCGCTGTCGCTGGCGGCGGTGCTGGACCGCAACTGGTTCACTATCGCGGTGGCGATCGCCATCGTGTACGTGCCCATCTTCATCCGCGTCACCCGCGGCCCCGTGTTGTCGCTCAGGGAGATCGAGTACGTGAAGGCGGCGGTCGCGACCGGCCAGAGCCGCGGGCAGATCATGCTGCGGCATGTGCTGCCGAACATCACCTCGATCATCGTGGTCCAGGTGGCGCTGTCGCTGTCGTGGGCGGTGCTGACGGAGGCGTCGCTGAGCTTCCTGGGCCTGGGCACGCCGCCGCCGGCGCCGTCGCTCGGCTCGATGATCTTCGAGGCGCGCAGCCTGGTGTTCGTGGCCCCGTGGACGTTGATCGCGCCGGGCGCGGTCGTCGTGCTGCTGGTGGTGGGGTTGAATCTGCTGGGCGACGGCCTGCGTGACACGCTGGACCCGCGTAACCGAGGAAGGCGCTCATGAAGGTTCTGGGGATGATCTCCGGCACCTCGCACGACGGGATCGACGTGGCCGTCGTCGATTTCTCGCGTACTGGTGAGGTGCTGGAGGGCCGGGTGGGGCACACCGCGAGCACGCCGTACCCGGACGAGCTGCGGGCCCGGCTGATCGCGGCGCTGCCGCCGGCGCCGGCGACGCTGGCTGAGGTGTGCGTGCTGGACACGCTCATCGGGCAGAGCTTCGCCGCGGCCGCAGCAGAGGCGATCGAGCGGGGCGGTCCCGTCGATCTGATCGTGTCGCATGGGCAGACGGTGTTCCACTGGGTGGAGGGCTCGCAGGCGCGGGGCACGCTGCAGATCGGGCAGCCCGCGTGGATCGCCGAGCGGACCGGCGTTCCCGTGCTGTCGGACGTCCGCATCCGCGACATCACCGCGGGCGGGCACGGGGCTCCGCTGGTGTCGGTGCTGGACGGGCTGCTGCTGGGCGGGAAGGCGGGCGGCGCCGGGGCGCTCAACCTGGGCGGCATCGCGAACATGACCGTCGTGCGCGGGGACGAGCTGTTCGCCTACGACATCGGCCCGGCGAACGCGCTGATCGACGCCGTGGTGACAAGCAGGGGGCTGAGTGCCCGGGGGTTCGACGAGGACGGCGCTATCGCGGCGTCTGGCCGCGCCGACGCCCGGCTACTGGAGGTGCTGCTCGACGAGCCCTACTACCGGCTGCCCGCCCCCAAAAGCACCGGCAAGGAGCTGTTCCACCTGGGATACGTGGAGGCCGCGCTGGCCAGAGCGGGTCTGCGGGCCCGCGGCACCGGCTTGGCGGCGACCGGCGCCGCCGGCGACCGGGATCCGGCGGCGACCGGCACGATCGGCGACGCCGATCTGGTGGCGACGCTCACCGAGCTGACCGTGCGCACCGTCGCCGACGACGTGCGTGCCGCCGGCGTCAGCGCTCTGATCGTCTCGGGCGGCGGATGCCGCAACCCGGTCATCATGCGCGGGCTGCGCGCGGCGCTGCCCGGCGTGGAGGTGACCCCGTCCGACGCGTACGGCGCGCCCGCCGACGACAAGGAGGCCATCGCGTTCGCCCTGATCGGCTGGCTGACCGCGCACGGCCTGCCCGGCACGGTGCCCGGCGGGACGGGCGCGCGGGCCGCCCGCATCCTCGGCACGCTGACGCCGGGCGCGGGCCCGCTCGTCCTGCCCGCCCCGATGGCCGAGCCGCCGCGTTCGCTGGTCCTGACCCGATGAGGCCGGAACAGCCCGCAGGCCTGATCATGGCCGCGCGCACCCCCTGGTTCGACCTGACCGAGTGCTCCGGGCACCGGACCGTGCGCTGGGAGGGCGGCGAGCTCGCGGGCGAGGCGCCCATGACCCTGGGCACCTACCACGACCTGGCCTCGGTCACGAAGATCGTGGGGACCACGACGGCGCTCATCCGCCTGGTGTCGGAGCGGCTGGTGGACCTGGACGCGCCGCTGAGCGCGTACCTGCCGCGGTCGTACGAGGCGATCACCGTGCGGGACCTGCTCCTGCACCGGGGCGGGTTGTGGGAGTGGTGGCCGCTCTACATCCAGCCGCAGCCGCCACCGCCGCGCTACCGGCCGGGCCGCGCGCGGCACTACTCCGACCTCGGCTTCATCCTGCTCGGCAGGATCGTCACGGCGGCGACCGGGTTGCGGCTGGACCGGGCGGTGGCCGAGCTGGTCACCCGGCCGCTCGGGCTCACCCAGACCACGTACGCCCGCCCCACGGGCACCGAGGTCGCCATGAGCGCCCTGGACGACCGGGTCGAGATGACCATGCTCGACACCGGAAGGCCGTACCCGGTCCCGTACCGCAGCTCCGACTTCACGCGCTGGCGGCGCGAGCCCGTGCTCGGCCAGGTGGCCGACGGCAACGCCCACCACGCGTTCGACGGGGTCGCCGGGCACGCCGGGATCTTCTCGACCGTGCCCGACCTGCTCAAATACTGCGCCGCGCTGTCCAGGTACGAGGAACACGACCGGCTGTGGCGGCCCGAGGTCGCCCGGGAGTTCTTCGCCCCGGGGCCGGAGCCCGAGCAGGCGCTCGGCTTCCGCCGCTACCCCCTGGACCTGGCGGGCGAGACGGTCACCGTGCTCGGCCACCCCGGCTACGTGGGCTGCGCGATCGGCTTCGTGCCCGGCCGGGACGTCTCCCTGGTCGTGGCGAGCAACCGCCTGCTCGTCGCGGGCGCCCCGACCCCGGCCGAGGACCTCTGGCACGGCCTGCTGCAGGCCACCACGCAACAATCGAGGACCGCATGACCCCGCTCCTGGAGATCCGCGACCTGTCGGTCGCCTTCCGCACCCGCAAGCAGGACGTCACCGTCGTCAAGAACGTCTCGATGGACATCATGCCGGGCCAGACGGTCGCGGTGGTCGGCGAGTCGGGATCGGGCAAGTCCACCACGGCCGCCGCGGTCAACCGGCTGCTGCCGGACAACGGCCGCATCACCGCGGGCCGGGTCGTGTTCGAGGGGCGCGACCTGGCGAAGGCGAGCGAGCGGGAGATGACCGCGATCCGCGGCGCCGGCATCGGCCTCGTCCCGCAGGACCCCATGTCGAACCTCAACCCGCTGCTGCGCATCGGCGACCAGATCGCCGAAGCACTCGAGGTGCACGGCGTGGCCGCGGGCAAGGCGGCGCGAGCGCAGGTGCTGGAGCTGCTGGACATGGTGGGCATTCCCGACCCGGCCCGGCGGATCGGGCAGTACCCGCACGAGTTCTCCGGCGGCATGCGGCAGCGCGCGCTGATCGCCATGGGGCTTGCCTGCCGGCCGCGGCTGCTCATCGCCGACGAGCCGACCTCGGCTCTGGACGTGACCGTGCAGCGGCGCATCCTCGACCAGCTCGAGCGGCTCACCGCGGAGATGGGCACGGCCGTGTTCCTCATCACGCACGACCTGGCGCTGGCGGCCGAACGGGCCGACCTGGTGGCCGTCATGTACCAGGGCGAGATCGTCGAGACCGGGCCGGCGGCGCGGATCCTGGCCGAGCCGGAGCACGAGTACACCAAGCGGCTGCTGCGGGCCGTGCCGAGCCTGTCATCGGTGCGGGTGGCCCGTCCGGAGACGGCCGCGGAGGACCTGGTGGTGGTCGACGGCCTGCGCAAGGTGTTCCCGATCAGGGGCACGGGCGAGGAGCTGACCGCGGTGGACGCGGTCTCGTTCACGATCCCGAAGGGCCGTACCGTGTCGATCGTGGGCGAGTCGGGCTCCGGCAAGTCGACGACCGCGAACCTGCTGCTCGGGCTGGACGACGCCACCGCGGGCAGCATCCGCATCGACGGCACGGACCTGGCCGGGCTCGGGCGGCGCGAGTTGTTCGCGTTCCGCAGGCGGGTGCAGCCGGTGTTCCAGAACCCGTACGCCTCGCTCGATCCCCGCTACACCGTGGAGAAGTCGATCATCGAGCCACTGCGCGTGCACGGCGTCGGCACGGCGGCAGAACGCCGCAAGAGCGCCGCCGACCTGCTGGAGAAGGTGTCGCTGCCGGCCTCGCTCGGCGAGCGGCTGCCGCACGAGTTGTCCGGCGGCCAGCGCCAGCGCGTGGCCATCGCGCGGGCGCTGGCGCTGTCGCCGGAGCTGGTGGTGCTCGACGAGGCCGTCTCGGCCCTCGACGTGATCGTCCAGGCGCAGATCCTGGAGCTGCTCGCCGAGCTGCAGCGGCAGCTCGGGCTGAGCTACCTGTTCATCAGCCACGACCTGGCCGTGGTACGGATGATCTCCCATGCGGTGCACGTGATGCGCGACGGGCGGATCGTGGAGAGCGGCACGACCGACCAGATCTTCGACCGTCCTGCCGACGACTACACCCGGGAGCTGCTGGCCGCGATCCCGGGCAGGCCACAGGGGGAAGGGTGAAGCGCTCAGTGCACCGCGTAGGCGCGGATCACCTCCTGCGTCAGCGTGTTGCCTGCGACGTCGGTGGCGGTGAGCCGCAGCGAGACGAACCCTGAGGGCGACCGGTCGAGCGTGGTCTCGTAGCTCCGGTCGCCCTTGTCGCGCAGGCGGGCCGGCCGCCAGGTGGCGCCGTCGTCGTACGACACCTCCAGCGACACGCTCTTGACCGCGCTCTGCTCTGCGCCCTCCTGGTGGGAGAGGGTCACGCCCAGCCTGCGGGAGGCGGCCTGGTTCTTCAGGTCCACCGGCGCGTCGAACGTGGCCAGCAGCAGCGGGATCACCGTGGTCTGCGCGGCCCGTTCCGAGCCGAACGTCCAGACGGCCTTGGTGCGGGTGGACATCCTGGCCCACTCGGCCTCGTTGATCAGGTCGTACTCGATCCGGTACGCCGACCGCCCGGCCGGCAGCGTCGCCGTCCCAGACGGCAGGTGGTTCGTCTGCAGTAGCAGCGTGTCGTCCCGGTAGAGCCGGAAGCCGGTCTTCAAGCCACGCTCGTACGGGCTGGTGTAGGCCTCGCCGTAATTGCCGCCCGCGTCCACGAAGCCCTGCATCGAGATCCGCAGCCGGTCGCCCTCCCTGCGCAGCGGGTTGCGCGGGTTGACGCCGGGCAGCAGTGGCTGCTTGAACACCGTGCGGCTCACCCGCTCCCCCGCCTGGTAGGGGCGGAAGTCGGGCGAGGACACCGCGATGCGCGGCGTGTCCGGGTGCGGCCACATGTTGTTGTAGGACCGCTCCGGGCTGATCGCCGACGAGCTCCACCGCACCTCGGGGTCCGGGGTGACGTAGTCGACCCGGGTACGCGGCACCTTGGCCATGGGGTGGTTGGTGGAGATCGACAGGGTGTCCCACGGCTCGAAGGCGAACCTGGCCTCGTTCACGGTCACGTCGCCGGCGAGCTGGCTGTGGTAGCCGGTCTCGATCCTGGCCAGTGAGCGGGCGCGGACCACGTACGAGAGCGCGTCGCGGACCTGGCCCTTCTCGCGCAGGACCAGGTCGTACACGTACGGGCTGGCCGCGACGCCCTTCGCCAGGACCGGCACCGGGAGCCGGTCGATCAGGCCCCTTCCTTCCTCGTGCGTGAGCCGGACGGTCGGGACGGCGAGCTTGACCTTGTTGCCGCCGGTGGTGACGTCGGCGCCGGGCCGGTCGCTGTAGACCGCCACCATCGCCGCCCCGGCCGCCGCGGCCGCGTTGGCCTGGGCGGAGACCGGCACCCCGTCGGTGCGCCGGATGACGGCCAGCTTGCCCCTCAGATCACGGGCTTGGATCTCCTCGGCGGTGCCTCGGCCGGCGTCCACGGCCATGAGCAGCCGGGTGCCGTCCAGGCGCGGGTATTCGGTGGAGAAGTCGCTGAACTGGACCGGGTCCACGTACTGCGGCTCCAGACGAAGTCCTGGCGCGGTGAGGGCGATTTCCGGAGCTTTCAGTCGCCAGCGGGTGGCGACGGTGAAGACGCCCTTGGTGACCTTCCTGGTGGGCTGGAGGAAGAGCCGCTCCTCGATGTGCGCGCCGGGCGAGATCGTGGTGCCGCCGCGCAGGGCGGTGCCCTGCTCACCGGAGCGGTACCACATGAGGGCGGCGGCCGCGCCGGTGTTCCGCTTGGTCTTGTGGTCGGGTGTCTCGATCTCGACCTCGACGGCCTTGCGGGCATCCAGCACGACCTCGGTGTTCTCGGTGATCTCCATTTCCGGGTCGCCGAGGAGGCTCTCGTTGAGCGGCTTGCCGGCGGCGGTGCTGTCCTGGGTGGCCGGCATGGTGAAGACGTGGCCGAGCACGGAGTAGGTGCCGGGCTTGACCAGCAGGCAGGTGCCGGTGCCGTACTTCTGATCGGTGCACGGCTGCGCCGGGTTCCCGGGGAGCACGCGGCCGATCAGGGTGCCCTCGTCGAGGTTGAGCACGGTGAAGCCGCCACGTGCGATGCGGCCGTCCCTGGCGATGCCGCGTACCCGCAGCTCGACGCGCCGGTCCTCGACGACTCCCGTCAGCAGGGTGCGTACGGGCCGGCCGCCCGCGACGGCGGCCGTCAGCTCCTGGCGCAGCCGGCCCGGCTCGGCGGCCGTGACCGTGACCGTGGCCTCGGCGGTCCCCGACGGGGGGACGGTCAGCTTCGCGGGCTCGACCGTGAACGCCGCGCCGCTGGTCAGGTCCAGCTCGGCAGGCGCCTGGCCGAGGTTGCGGTAGGTCACGGTGATGCTCTTGCGCTCGCCTGTGCCGAGCCGGCCGAAGTGGGCCGAGCCGAGCGAGGCCACGACGGAGCCCTTGAGCGCGGCGGCCACGTCGATGCGGCCCGCGCCCTGCGCGTCGACCGGGGTGTCCCTGCTCGGTGCGGCGGTGGCCATGAGCAGGGATTTCAGCTCGCCGCCTGTGATGCCGGGACGGGCTTGGCGCAGCAGTGCGGCGGCGCCCGCGACATGCGGAGCGGCCATCGAGGTGCCGGACATCGCGACGTGACCGCCGCCGGGCTCAGCCGCGGTGATGTCCACGCCTGG
This sequence comes from Nonomuraea sp. 3N208, assembly GCF_052245935.1. NCBI lineage: Bacteria > Bacillati > Actinomycetota > Actinomycetes > Streptosporangiales > Streptosporangiaceae > Nonomuraea > Nonomuraea sp. 3N208. Next base: position 46,093 of record NZ_JBQQBR010000035.1, read on the forward strand.
CGCGGTCACGTCCGGCTTGACGGCCTGGTCGGCGGCGATGGGGCCGCGGTTGGAGAAGCCGGCGAGCCGGTCCTCCCGGTCCACCGCGCCGACCGTCAGCGCCTCGGGGGAGTCGCCGGGGGTGCCCACGCACTGGTCGCAACCGTCGTTGCCGGCCGCCACGACGAACAGCGTGCCGTGCGTCTTCGTCAGCTGTGAGAGCGCGTCGGTGAGCGGGCCGCCCGCCTCGCGGGCGCCGAGGCTCAGGTTGACGATCTGGGCGTGCTGCTCGCCGGCCGCCCATTCCATGCCGTCGATGATCCAGGACGACAGGCCGTGCCCGGTGGAGTCCAGCACGCGGCCGCTGACCAGTCTGGCCCCGGGCGCGACGCCCTTGGCGCCCGCGACCGTGGCGGCCACGTGGGTGCCGTGGCCGTGGGGGTCGTCCGTGACGTTCGCGCCGGCGAAGTCGCGCCGGTCGGCGACCCGGCCGGCGAGGTCGGGGTGTTGTGCGTCCACGCCGGTGTCGAGCACGGCCACGGTCGTGCCCGCGCCGTCGTAGCCGGCGGCCCGCGCCGCGGGAGCGCCGATCTGCGGGACGCTGTATTCCAGCACCGGCTTGACCTTGCGGTCGAGCCAGATCTTCGACACGCCCGCCAGCGGTCCCGCGGCTCGGGCGCGGGCCAGTTTCGTCAACTCGGCACCCAGCCTGGGGGCGTCGGCCGCCGCCACCGTGACGCCCGCGCCGTCGATGCTCTCCAGCGTCCGGACCTGCTTCACGGCCGGGATCGCGGCCTTGGGCGTGGGCCCCGCGTAGTCCAGGATCAGCGGGAGGTCGGCGCCGTAGCCCTGCCCGGCCAGCTCCGTCACGTCGAACAGCGCGCTGTCCAGCCGCTCCGGCACCAGGGCGGCGACGTCGTCGGGGATGACGCTCACCGCGCCGTCCACTTCCTGCACCTGGAACGTCGGCACGGAGCCGTCGGCCCGCGGCGCGGGGGTGACCGTCACCGTGCTGTGCTCGCCGTCCACCGCCCGCACCCGCACCCGGTCACCGGTGATCAGCGTGATCTCATCGCCTGCCGCGCCGGGCGCCGAAAGCGACGCGGCAGACGCGTGCGCGCCGAGCACCGAGAGCGGCGCGGCAGACGCGTACGCGCCAGGCACCGGGAGCGGCGCGGCGGCCATGGCCAGGACGCCCGCCACCACGGTGCTCCGCCGCCATCGCCCTGTCCCACGCGGCATGACGACCTCCAGAGAATCGGTAAGCATGAATACCGAATTCCTAGTCATCCTGAACAGTGCTTGTCCATGAGGTCGCTGTGGCCAGATCCCGACTTGTCGTAAACCCGCCAGCAAGGTCGAGCACCCAGTCGTCCGGCGGTGCTGGTCGGACGGCCGGCGGCGGCGTGACCTGAAACGACGCCCGCTCAGCCGCCGAGCAGGGTGCTCCCCAGCCTGGGCGCGTACGTGGCGTGGAAGACCAGCGAGGCCGCGCCGATCGCAGCGGCGTCCGCCGCGATCGGCGAGGTCTCCACGCGCACGGTGTGCAGCCGCCGGGCCAGCGCCCGGCTCGCCACGGCCGCCGCGATCACCTCCCGGTAGATCTCCCCCACCTCCCTGAGCGCGGGCCCGCCGAGCACGAGCAGATCGATGTCCAGCATGTTCACCACGCTCACCGCGGCATCGGCCAGCCGCTGCGCGACCCGCTCGATCACCAGCCGCGCCGCGGACTCCCCCCGGGCGGCCGCCGCGCAGATGGCGGCATGGGTGTCCCGGCCGCCCATGGCCGCCTCGATCGCGCTCGGGCAGCACACCGCCTCCACGCATCCCCGGTTGCCGCAGTAGCATTCTGGCCCGTCCGGCTCGACCGTGATGTGCCCGAACTCGGCGGCGTTCATCGACCGCCCCCGATACACCTGGTTGTCCAGAAAGATCCCGCCGCCGATGCCGGTCCCCAGATACAGGTAGGCGAAGCTGGGCGTCGTCCGCGCGATCCCCGCCCACCGCTCCCCGATCGCCGCGGCGGTCGCGTCGTTGTCCACGGTCACCGGGAACCGCGTGTGCTCGCGCAGCAGTTGCTTGATCGGCGCCTGCTCCCATCCCGGCAGCCGCGGCGGCGACACCATCACGCCGTCCCCGTCCAGCGGCCCTGGACAGGCCAGTCCCACTCCCAGCACCTTCCCGTCGGGCACCTCCGCTTCCCGCAGGATCCGCCGCGCGGCCCTGGCCATCTGCCGGATCACCGCCTCCGGTCGGAGCCCCGTCCGCACGGCCAGGCGCGAGCGCGCCACCGGGCGTCCCGCCAGGTCGGCCAGCACGCACGAGATCTCCTTCGGGTCGAAGTGCACGCCGACCGCGTACCCGGCACCCGGATCGACGCGGAGGATCGTCCTCGGCTTGCCACCGCTCGACGGCGCCGAGCCGTCCTCGACGACCAGACCCTCCTCCAGCAACCTGCGCACGATCACGGAGACGGTCTGCGCGGTGAGCCGGGTGCGGGCGGCGATCTGCACCCGGCTGATGCCGTCGGAGGCCTGGATGGCCTCCAGCACCACGGCCCGGTTGTAGCTGCCGATCTTGGGCAGGTTCGTGCCCAGCTGCATGTCAACATGTCAGCACAAAGTATTGACTAAGTAAATCAAAAAGATTTACGTTCACGTTCAACCCAAGGCAATAAGGGGAGGCCGTGATGAAACGTCCGCTGGCCGGTTCCCTCCTGCTGCTCGCGGTCGTCGCCGGCTGCGGCGCCGACCCCGCGCAGGAAACCTCCGGCAGCAAGGAACTCGAAGTCCTCTACAAGGTCGAGCCGACGTGGCCGCATCTGGAGAAGATGCTCACCGGCGCCAAGACCCAGTACGAAGCCGCCCACCCTGGCATAAAGGTCAAGCTCACCGCCGTCCAGGGCAACAACGAGGCGTACTACACCAAGCTGGCGCTGCTCAACCGCTCCCCCGACTCGGCGCCCGACCTCTACTACCACGACACGTTCCAGGTCAACGCGGACGTCGCGGCGGGCAAACTGGCCCCGCTCGACGACTACCTCGCCAAGTGGCCGGACTGGAGCAGCCAGTTCCCCGACTCGGTCAAGCAGGCCGCCAAGGGCGGGGACGGCAAGGTCTACGGCGTCCCGATCAGCACGGACACGCGCGGCCTCTGGTACCAGAAGGACGTCTTCGCCAAGGCGGGCCTGCCGGTGCCGTGGGAGCCGAAGACCTGGAACGACGTGCTGGCGGCGGCCCGTACGATCAAGCAGAAGGCGCCCGGCGTCATCCCCTTCGCCATGTACTCCACGAAGATCCACGGCGAGGCGTCCACCATGCAGGGCTTCGAGATGCTCCTGTACGGTACCCAGGGCGGCACCCTCTACGACGAGACGCAGAAGAAGTGGGTGGCCGGCGGCAAGAACTTCACCGACGCCCTGACCTTCATCAACACCATCTACCGCGAGGAGCTCGGCCCCAAGCAGGCCGACGCGCACAACGCCAAGCTCTACGACAAGATGGCCTTCGAGTGGTTCCCGGCCGCCGAGCTCGGCATCTCCCTCGACGGCGCCTGGGCGTCCTCCCCCTGGAAGACGACCGGCACGAAGCCGTGGCCGGAGTGGACGGAGAAGATGGGCTGGACGCCCATGCCGACGCAGAACGGCGAGCCGCCGGGCGCGGTGAGCATGTCGGGCGGCTGGGTGATGGCGATGAGCGCCTACGCCAAGAACAAGCAGGAGGCGTTCGACTTCATCACGGTGGCCACCAACAAGGAGAACTCGATGGTGTACTCGGTCGGCACCGGCGACCTGACCACCCGCAAGGACGTGGCCGCCGACCCGAAGTACAGCGAGGGCAACCCGAGCATCAAGTTCTGGACCGACCTGGCCTCGGTCACCCACTACCGGCCTGCCTTCGAGGAGTACCCGAAGGTGTCCACCGAGGTCCAGGAGGCCATGGAGGCGGTCACCACGGGCGCGCAGACCCCTGAGGAGGCGACGGCCGCGTACGTCAAGGCGCTGCCCGCCGCCGTGGGAGGCCCCGACAAGGTCCTGGCCCGATGACGGTCGCCACCGCGCCGCAGTCCCCGCCCGTGACGAGCCCGCCTGTACGCGGCCCGGCACGGCGCGGGGTCCTGCGCTGGCTCCTTCCCCTCGGCCCGGCCCTGCTCATCCTGGCCCTGTTCCTGGCCGGGCCCATCCTCTGGAGCGTCTACATCGCGTTCACGAACGAGACGCTCACCGGCTCGGCATCCGTGAACTCGAAATTCGTAGGCGTGGCCAACTTCGTCAAACTCTTCGGCGACCCGACCTTCCTGAACTCGTTCTTCCTGACGTTCATCTTCGTCATCGGCTCGGCCGTCATCGGCCAGAACACCCTGGGCTTGATCATCGCCCTGCTCCAGCGCGGCCGCGGCCGGGTGACCCGCAGCGTGGTCAACGGCGTCGTGATCGCCGCCTGGGTGGTGCCGGAGGTCGTGGCGGCGGCCTGCTGGTTCTCGTTCCTGGCCGAGGAGGGCACGCTCAACACGGCGCTCGGCATCGAGCAGGAATGGCTCTACACGGCGCCGATGCTCGCGGTCATCCTGGCCAACATCTGGCGCGGCACGGCGTTCTCGATGCTGGTGTACTCGGCGGCGCTCTCGGAGGTCCCCGCCGACCTGGTGGAGGCCGCCGCGGTGGACGGCGCCGGGCCCGGCCGCCGCCTGCTGCACATCACGCTGCCGCTGATCCGCCGCTCCATCATGGCGAACCTCATGCTGATCACCTTGCAGACCCTGGCCAGCTTCGGCCTCATCTACGCCCTCACCGGCGGCGGCCCAGGGACGGCCAGCCAGACGACGCCGCTGTACATGTACGAGCAGGCGTTCCGCTACTTCGAGATCGGCTACGGCTCCGCAATCGCGCTCGTCATGCTGGTGATCGGGGCGCTGTTCTCGCTGATCTACCTGCGTTTGATCAAGGTGGAGGACGCATGACGCGGCTGGCCGCGAGGGGCGCGGCGGTGCTGGCCCTGCTGCTCATCGCCGTGGCCTTCCTGGGGCCGTTTCTGTGGGTGCTGATCGCCTCGGTCCAACCGGACGCCACCCTGTCCGCGACCCCTACGCCCACCTTCTCCCTGGACAACTTCGAAGCCGTCCTGACCTGGGAGACGATCATCCTTCCGCTGATCAACTCGATCGTCATCTCAGGCTCGACGGCGATCTTGACGGTCCTGGTGTCGGGCCTGGCGGCGTATCCGCTGTCGCGCTACCAGCTGCGCTACCGCCGCCACTTGATGCTGACCCTTCTGTTCACCACCGGGCTGCCGGTGACCGCGATCCTGGTGCCGGTCTACGCGATGTTCTTCCGCTTCAACCTGTACGGCTCCGTCCCAGCGATGGTGTTGTTCCTGACGGCGAGCTCGCTGCCGTTCTCGATCTGGATGATGAAGAACTTCATGGACGGCGTGCCGGTGAGCCTGGAGGAGGCGGCGTGGGTGGACGGGGCCGGCTGGGTCCGCTCGCTGACGGCCGTCGTCGGCCCGTTGATGGCCCCGGGCGCCGTCGTCGTCGCGATCTTCGTCTTCGTCGGCCAATGGGGCAATTTCTTCGCCCCGTTCGTCCTGCTGGACACCCCGGAGAAGCAGCCGGCCGCGGTCACCGTCTACACGTTCTTCTCCGAGTACGGCCAGGTCGCCTACGGCCAGCTGGCCGCCTTCTCCATCCTCTACACAGCCCCGGCCGTGGTCCTGTACGTGGCCGTCAACAAGTATCTGACCGGCGCCTTCAACTTCGCCGGCTCGGTGAAGGGCTGACCCCGGTCACCGTCCCGGACTCGTCGGTCACGTACCGGCCTTTCGACAGGTCGACCAGCACGAGAGGGTTGCCGAACGGATCGGCGACGACCGCCACCCGGCCGACCGGGATGTCGGCCGGCTCGGCGAGCATCCGGCCCCCCGCGGCCACCACGTCACCGGCGGCCTCGTCCGCAGACGACGATACGCCCCCGGTCCTAGACCGAAGGGCCGAAGGCGACCGCGGCCACCGCCCCATGCCTGGCGCGATCGGCCTGCCTAGCGTGAGAACCATGAGCAAGCGAAACCTGTACGGCGTGGCGCTGCCGGCCTCGCCCCGGCAGTTCGGCCGGCTCATCGAGTCGGCCCGGCTGGCCGAGGACCTCGGCGCCGATCTGGTCACCGTGTCGGACCACCCGTACCTCCCATCCGAACTGGAGACCTTCACCTTGCTGGCGCAGCTGGCGGGTCGGACCGAGCGGGTGCTGGTGGCGCCGAACGTCGCCCCGCTGACGTTGCGCCCGCCGGCCATGCTGGCCAAGAGCGCCGCCACGCTGCAGTTCGTCAGCGGCGGCCGATTCGTGCTCGGGCTCGGCGTCGGTGGCCCGTACGAGATGACGCCCGGCTTCGGCGGCGCGTGGCCCGGCATCGGGCAGGCCATCAGCGCACTCGACGAGGCCGTCCCGCTGATCCGGCGGCTGTGGGGACCGCGTGCCGGAACGAAACGACCGGCTGCTCAACGGCTCGGCCCGGCACTGGGTGAACGCCCTGCGCGACTACCGCGACCGGCTCGGCTTCGACTCCTTCGTGTTCTGGCCCGTCCAAGGGGACGTACGCGAGCAGATCCGGCTGTTCTTCGAACACGTCCATCCGCACATGGGCAGGTAGTCCTCACTTACCAGGGATAGTTGAAAGGCGTACGGTTGACCCATGGCTGCGACCCAAGATCCGGTGCACTGGCGCGGCGTGCACCATCTCGCCCTGGTGACCGCGGACATGGACGCCACCGTGCGGTTCTGGCACGGTGTGCTCGGCGCCCGCCTGGTCACCACTCTTGCCGTGCCCTCGTTCAAGCACTACTTCTTCGAGGTGGCGCCGGGCAACACCGTCGCCTTCTTCGAGTACACCGACCAGCCCCTCGACAGCTTCGCCAAACCCGCGGGCGTGCCCTACGCCAAGGCGGCCCAGTTCGATCACCTGTCCCTGCACCTGCCGGACGAGGACGCGCTCAACCGCATGCGTGACCAGCTCAAGGCGCACGGTTGCGAGGTCACTGACGTCATCGACCACGGGTTCCTGCGGTCGATCTACTTCAGCGACCCGAACGGCATCGCGCTGGAGGCGTCCTGGTGGACCATCGACCCGACCGGGCGGCCGATCGACTACGCCGACGAGCGGCTGTTCGCCGACCCGGATCCCGTACCCGCCGTGCGCGAGTTGCGTGACCACGGCGAGCTGCGGCACACGGTCGCCACCCGCCTGGTGGACGGCATCATCGAGGACCTCAGGCGCGAAGGGATCACGCTGGAGCCTTGACGACCCCTGGATCACTCCCGGCCACGATCCCGCAGGTGCTCGCCACCGCCGCCGGCCGCGACGGCCCTTGGTTGCACGGCGACTCGGTGGTCACGTTCGCCGAGGCCGCCGCGCTGGTGGGCGGTGAGGCGCGGGCCCTCGCCGCCCAGGGGGTGCGGCACGGCGACGTCGTCATGCTCGTGGCCAGGACCACCCCGCGCGACCTGATCTGCTGGCTGGCGCTGACCACGCTGGGCGCCGTCACACTGCCGGTGAACCCGCGCAGCACGGACCGCGAGCTGGACGCCCTGATCGCGCAGGCGGCGCCGGCCCACGTCATCCGCACCCCGGGCCCGTGGCCGCGGCCCGCCGAGCTGCCGGCGGACCTGGTCAAGCCGGACGATCTCGCTGCCCTCATCCCCACCTCGGGCACCACGGGCCGCTCCAAGCTGGTCATGCAGACCCACCGGGCGTACGCGCTGGCCGGTCAGGGCTTCCCCCACTGGCTCGGCCTGACCTGCGAAGACCGGCTGATGACGACGCTGCCGCTGTTCCACATCAACGCCCCGGCCTACTCGGTCATGGGTTCTCTGTCCTGCGGCGCCGGCCTGGTTCTGCTCCCCCGCTTCTCCGCCAGCACGTTCCTGGACGATGCCCGACGGTACGGCGCCACCGAGTTCAACGCGATCGGCGCCATGCTGGAGATCCTCATGCGGCAGCCGGAAAGGCCGCACGACGCCGACAACCCGCTGAGGCTCTGCTACACGGGCCCGGCCCCGGCCCGTGAACGGCAGCTGGAGATCGAGCGCCGCTTCGGCCTGGAGATCGTGGTCGGCTACGCCCTGTCGGAGACCCCGTACGGGCTGATCTGGCCGCGCGGCGGCCGCCCGTACGAGACGCTCGGCAGTCCACGCCAGCACCCGACGCTGGGCACGATCAACCATGCGCGGGTGGCGGAGGACGGCGAGCTGCTCCTGCGCAATCCCGCCGTGACCCCCGGCTACTGGGGCATGCCGGAGGAGACCGCCAAGGCGATCAAGGACGGCTGGCTGCACACGGGCGACCTAGTGACGACCGATCCCGACGGCACCTACACCTTCGTCGCCCGCAAGAAGGAGGTCATCCGCCGCCGCGGCGAGAACCTCTCGCCGCTGGAGGTCGAAGAGACCCTGGAAGCCCATCCCGACGTGCTCGAATGCGCGGTGATCGGGGTGCCGTCCGAGCTGACGGACGAGGAGGTCAAGGCGTTCGTCGTCGCCGCGCCCGGGCGCGAGCTCGACCTGGCCGCGCTGCGCGACTGGACGGCGGCGCGGCTGGCCGCGTACAAGGTGCCGAGGTTCTGGCAGCGGCTGGATGCCCTGCCGCGGACCCCCACCGCCCGCGTGGCCAAGCACCTGCTCCCGGCGGCCGGCGGGCACGACCTGGGGTGAGACGGTCCGCCCGCCGATAGTGCCGGCGACGATCACTACGGTGACGGTCAGCCGGCGACCAGCCGCTCCACGAGCCGCCGGTAGTCGTCCTTCATGGGCAGATCCCACTCCACGCGCACCCGCCGCCGCTGGGTGACCACGTCCACGCTGCGGACCGGGTCGTGCCCCGGATGATCGAACGTCTCCCACCACAAGCCGATGCCGCGGCGCTGCCAGGCAGGCAGCTCGTTGAAGTTCACGCCGTGCTGGAACAGCAGCTCGTTCTTGTCGGCGACCGAGGTGCGCTCGAGCAGCTTGCCGGCCTCCCGCGCCGTCCTGCCGTCCTTGCGCAAAGTCCAGTAGCACCAGCCGTTCAGGGCACATCTGGCGGCGTCGGCCTGCCGCCACGACATGTAGTCGACGACATCCTCCACCGAGCTGCCCAGCCAGACCCGGCTGTCGAAGTGCACCGGCTCGCCCGCCGCGTGCGTGAAGGCCGCCGACGCCACGCCCGCCGAGATCGACACCAGCTTTTCCGCCTCCCGTCCGAACAGGTCAAAGGAGGGAGGCAGCACCAGGGAGATCTCATCGCTCTGCACATAGGTGTAACACCCCTGGAACTCCTCCAGCAGGCTCCGCGCCGCGACTGCCATCAACTCACGGAACCGCAGGTCGAAAGGCTTGTCGAAGCGGTGTTCCGTATAGCGGGAGAATCCGCGCCCATCCACCCGCACGATCGCCCAGGCACCGGGCAGCAGTGTCAGCGAGTGAAACCACTCCCGAGCCCGCATCTCCGCCTCCAACCGGTCGCCCTTCATCCCTCCTCCTTCCGTACGAGAAAGCCACCGCGCCCGTCCAATTCCACCACCGCAACCTCATCGAACCCATCGGCCACCCGGGGTCGCCGCAGCCGCCTCAACGTCGAGAAGACGCCGACCTCCGGCACTCGTGCCCGGCCGAGCCGTTCCGCGTTGCGTTGCAGGGATCCCGCGAGATTCGGCGGGAACCAGTAGGCCACCACCCGCGCCCCGTGCTCCCGCCCGGTCACGATCAACGGCCGCCACTCCTCAGGCGAAGGATTGGTGTTGTCGACCGCAACGCTCCGGTCCTCCTCCAGCGCCTCGCGGATCAGCCGGAGCTGGCGGCGCTGCCGGTGCCGCGCGTTGGGGAAATCGTCCTTGCTCACATGCGCATGAGTGGAGGCCAGGCATCGCCGGTAGAAGGAGGATTTGCCGGAAGCCTGCAGGCCGATGAGAACGGCCACTTCCCGATCGGTCATCCCCCCACAGTACGGGCCACCGCACAACGCGCGGGCCCGAGGGGCGAAGCACACGCCGCCGAGGGTATCCAGAGTGACCTGCCGGCCGTCACACCCGGCAGGTCACAAAGCCACACGTCGGCGCTAGATCCGGAAGAACAGGTTCAGGTATCGGTCGGCGATTGCCGGGTCGCCCCTGACGGTGCCCGCGTTGCTGCGCCCGAACGTCGTGAGCACCATGCTCCCCGCGTCGAACTCGATGACGGTCGGCAGCCCGGCCAGGTCACCCTGCTCGTACGTCATCCCGCCCGGCCCCACCGACACGCGGAAGTCGCCGCCGTTGACCCCGCCCACCCGGATGCCGAGCTCGAACGGCGTCGTCAGGTCCGCCTCCTGCCTGATCGTGGACTGCCAGAGCACGAACATGAACGGCACCAGCAGATCGGCCGCCTCCCCCGACAGCCCGTGCGCCCGCCCACTGCCCTGCCGGATGTCCCAGGAGTGCACGGCGTAGTCCATGAGCTGGCCGGCCGCGTAGAAGTACGCGGGCAGCGGCCCCATGTAGAAGTGCGGGACGGTCAGCCCCGCCCATTCGTCCTCGCCGAGTTCGCGGAGCATCGACTGCATGTGCTCGAAGTCCGTCTTGAGCCGGTCGAGCAACTCCTTCTGCGGGATCCCGCGCAGCGCCACGGCCTGCTCGTTGACCCGCTCGCCCATGCCGGGCAGCCCGTACGCCGTGTCGAAGTCCTGGCTGCGGCGGGCCACGTCGAAGGCGGCGAAGTACCCCTCGGTCGTGTCGACGATGTGCGCCACCACGTCACGCGTCGTCCAGCCCGGGCAGGCCGTCGGCGCCTCCCATGCCTCCTCCGGTTCGGCCAGCGCGAACAGCCTCTCAGCCTCGTCCCTGACGACCCGCAGGATGGTGTCCTTGCCCGCGTACGAGGTGGCATCCCATTCGTTCATGCCGTTCACCTCCTATGGCGAACGACAGACCTCGACGGTTTAATTGTCAATATCTTCAGCAGAGAGAATCCCCTGGGCGGCTGGAGAGACGCCCAGGGGATTCTCGGAACAATCAGGCGCAGGTGTATCCGGAGGGCGTCTGAGTGTTCCCGTTCGGCCGGCTGACCTGGAACCCGAAGCTGGTGCTGGCGTTCGGGGCCAGGTTGCCGTTGTAACCCGCGTTCTTGGCGGTGACGGTCTGCCCGCTCACCGTCACGTCGGCATTCCACGAGCCGGTGAGCGTGTGGCCGGCGGGCAGGGTGAAGGTGACGGTCCAGCCGGTGATGGCGGACGTGCCGGTGTTGGTGACGGTCACCGGCTGCACCACGTACCCGGTGCTCCACTGGGTCTGCACGGTGCCGGCCGCGGTGCAGGGGCCCCCGCCACCCGGTCCCGACAGCGTCGTGAACGTGGCCGGCGGCGAGTTCGCCGACAGGTTGCCGGCGCCGTCACGGGCCCGCACGTAGACCTGGTACTGGGTGTCGGAGCTCAGCCCGGTCAGCGTGGTCGAGTTCGTGGTGCTCTGGCCGAGCAGCGTGTCGGTGGCCCCCTGCTCGCGGTAGATGTTGTAGCCGGCCAGCCCGCTGCCGCCGCTGTCGGTGGAGGCGGTCCAGGTCAGAGCGGCGGAGTTGGAGGTGACATTGCTCGACGTGGGCGTGCCCGGCGTGGTCGGCGGCGTGGTGTCGGTGGTGCCGCCGGCCAGCGCGTCGTGCACGGCGTTGTACGCCGGCTTCGGCTGGTAGTTCTCATCGTAGATCAGCGCGGCGCCCTCGCCTGGGAAGGTGCCCGGCACCCACGAGTGCTTGTCGGTGAAGCCCCAGATGGTCACCCCGGCGCAGGCGGTCACGGCCAGGCAGGCGTTGACGACGTTGCGGTAGTAAGTGGCCTGGGTCGCGTCCTTGGTGGCGTTCCTGGGCGTCTGCATGCGGATGTCCAGCTCGGTGATGCGGACCTGGACGCCGAGGTCGGCGAAGCGCTGCAGGTTCTGCTGCAGATCGTTCGGGAAGCCGTACTGGATGGAGAGGTGGCCCTGGAAGCCCACGCAGTCGACGGGCACGCCCTGCTGGCGCAGCGACGAGACCAGGTTGTACATCGCGGTGCTCTTGGCGTTGATGCCCTCGACGTTGTAGTCGTTGATGCACAGCCGAGCGTTGGGGTCGGCGGCGCGCGCGGCACGGAAGGCGTCGGCGACAAAGCTCTGGCCGAGCGTGTTGTACCAGAACGAGGAGCGCCAGCCGCCGTTCTCGTTGAAGATCTCGTTCACCACGTCCCACGAGACCACGGTCGCGTTGTTGGCGTAGCGGCCGACGACCTGGCTGATGTGGTTCTGCATGGCGGTGCGCATGGCGCTGGCGCCAAGGCTCTGCACCCAGCCCGGGGTCTGGTTGTGCCACACCAGCGTGTGGCCGTGGACCTGCTGGTTGTTCTGGGTGGCGAAGTTGACGATGGCGTCGGCGCCGGAGAAGTTGAACTGGCCCTGGTTGGGCTCGGTGGCGTCCCACTTCATCGCGTTCTCGGCGGTGACCTGACTGAACTCGGTGGCCGCGATGTTGCGATAGGAGGTCTCATTGGACAGCGGGCTGGTGGCGAGCGCCGCCCCGATGAACTTGCCCTTGGCGGACGCGTGGGTGCGCAAGGTCGCCGACGCGTCGGCCGAGGTGGCGGGCAGGAGGAAGGCTAAGGACATCCCCGCCAAGGCGAGGACTCTGGCAAACGAGGATGAAAGCACGAACATCTACCTCCGGAGGCAGGCACTCGACCCGAAAGTTTCGATCCCTCTTGGATCGCATCGCAGACGGTATTGACATGCAAGTGAGCGGTCAATGCCGGTCACGGGCAGCCGCTAAAGCAGCAGTTGGGCGGCAGAAACTATCGGCGCGAAAATGAAACTTTCACGGCTGCGGGGTTCTAGCGCGACGTACCTACCGGTCGGTACTGTGATTTACCCCAGAATAATCGTCCACCGCGGGGAGCGTTCTGCAGATGTCCCTCACGCACGCCCAGGTCCAGGAGCAGCTCACCGGCCCCGGCCAGCTCTTCGAGATGGAAGAGATCGGCGACACCGGGGTACGCACGTGGAAACACGCACCCGCCCACTTCCGCGCCCTGCTGGAGATGAGCAGGTTCCACGGCGAGAAGGTCTTCCTCGTCTTCGAGGACGAGCAGATCACCTTCGAGGACCACTTCCGCCGCGCCGCCACACTCGCCAACCGGCTGGTGGACGAGTACGGCGTGCGCAAGGGCGACCGGGTGGCCGTGGCCATGCGCAACTACCCGGAATGGGTGGTCTCGTTCTCGGCGGTGCTGGCGACTGGCGCGGTGGCCGTACCGCTCAACGCCTGGTGGACGGAGGCCGAGCTGGCCTACGGCGTGCGGGACTCCGGCGCGAAGGTGCTGATCGCGGACGGCGAGCGGGCGGCGCGGCTGGCCTCGACGGGCGTGCCGCTGATCGTCACGAGGGGCGAGCCGCCGGCCGGAGCGCGTGCTTTCGACGAGGTGCTGGGCGAGGTCGCGGCCGACGTGAAGCTGCCCGACGTGGAGCTGGCCGCGGACGACCCCGCTACGATCTTCTACACCTCCGGCACGACCGGCAACCCCAAGGGCGCGCTAGGCAGCCACCGCAACCTGGGCCAGTCGCCCATGACCGTGGCCTACGGGCTCATGCACTCGCTCGCGATGGCGGGCAAGGACCTCGCGGCGGCGGCCGGGACCCGCCGGATCATGCTGCTGACCGTGCCGCTGTTCCACGTCACGGGGTGCTTCTCGGGCATGACCACCACGATGTTCAGCGGCGGCGGCCTGGTGCTCATGTACAAGTGGGATCCCGAGCAGGCGCTGCGCCTGATCGAGCGGGAGAAGATCAGCGCCATGATCGGTGTGCCCACCAGTGCCTGGCAGCTGATGTCCCACCCCGACTTCGGCAAGTACGACCTGTCGTCCCTGACCACCCTCGGTTACGGCGGTGCGCCGGCCCCGCCCAAGCTGCTGGAGCGCATCACCAAGAACCTCCCCAACCGTGCCCCCTCCAACGGCTACGGCATGACCGAGACGACCGCGCTGGCCATCGGCAACGGCGGCGCCGACTACCGGGCCAAGCCCGACAGCATCGGCCGGCCCGTGCCCGTGGTGGACGTGCGCGTGGCCGACCCGATGGACAACGAGCTGCCGCCCGGCGAGGTGGGCGAGCTGTGCCTGCGCGGCCCGAACGTGATCCTCGGCTACTGGAACAAGCCGGAGGCCACGGCGCAGACGTTCGTGGACGGCTGGGTGCACACCGGCGACCTGGCGAAGATCGACGACGAGGGTTTCGTCTACATCGTGGACCGGGCCAAGGACATGGTGATCAGGGGCGGCGAGAACGTCTACTGCGCCGAGGTCGAGGCGGCGTTGTTCGAGCATCCGGCGGTCGACGACGCGGCCGTGATCGGGGTGCCGCACGACGAGCTGGGCGAGGAGGTCGGCGCGGTCATCCGCCTGGCTCCCGGCCAGTCCGTCACGCCGGAGGAGCTGCAGTCCTTCCTGGCCGGCCGGATCGCCAAGTTCAAGATCCCGGTCCACATCTGGTTCCGCGAGGGCGAGCTGCCCCGCAACCCCGGCGGCAAGATCCTCAAGACCCACCTGCGCCGGGAGATCCTCGGAAGCGCTTGATCAACTTTTCGGTGGCTCGCTGAGCGGCGCTCCAACCCCAGGAGCGCCCCTGCGTCACCGCCCAGGCTCCACCGGTGACAAGCGTCACACCATGACCATTCCCGCAGGTGAAACGGCGGTTCGCCGCTTTCGCTTACCTCCGGCGTAATCGCGGCCCCTATGCGGTGGCTGACATCTTTCAGGTGTCGCACCACACCGAAGAAGGAGCCGATATGACCGCCGTTACCGTCACCGCCGACAAGGCCAAGTTCCTGCGCCTCGCGCTGGCCGCCGATGCCGTCGTCACCGGCGGCAACGGCCTGGTCTACCTCGCCTTCGCCGGCCCCGTCGCCGCCCTGCTCGGCCCGGACGCGGGCCTGCTGCGCGGGATCGGCGTCTTCCTGCTCGTGTACGGCGCCGCGGTCGGCCTGCTGGCCACCCGCCGCCAGATCAGCCCGGCTGCCACCAGGGCCGTGATCGGCCTGAACATCGTCTGGACCCTGGCCAGCATCGCGGCCGTCATCACGGGGGCGGGCGGCTTCACCACGATCGGCGCCATCTGGGCCATCGCCCAGGCCCTCGCGGTCGCCGGCTTCGCCGAGCTTCAGATCATGGGCCTGCGCAAGGCCCGCAACCAGTGACCCCAAAGGGGATGATCATGGACAGCACTCTCGTCGAACGCTACATCGCCGCCTGGAACGAAACCGACGCCGGCGCCCGCGCCAAGGCCGTGGCCGACTTGTGGACCGAGGACGCCACGTACACCGACCCGCTGGCCGACGTGGCCGGTCACGCCGGGATCGCCGCGGTGATCGAGGGGGCGCAGGGCATGTTCCCCGGCCTCGTGTTCACCCCGGGCGTGGTCCACGAGGCCCACCACCACATCGCCAGGTTCACCTGGCACCTCGGACCGGCGGGCGGGGAGCCGGTCGCGATCGGCTTCGACGTCGTGGAGGTGGCCGAGGACGGAAGGATCCGCAAGGTCCTGGGCTTCCTGGACAAGGTCCCCATCGCCTGACCCCGACACCAAGGCC
Organism: Nonomuraea sp. 3N208; assembly: GCF_052245935.1. Lineage (NCBI taxonomy): Bacteria > Bacillati > Actinomycetota > Actinomycetes > Streptosporangiales > Streptosporangiaceae > Nonomuraea > Nonomuraea sp. 3N208. The sequence goes on from NZ_JBQQBR010000035.1 coordinate 61,673, forward strand.
CCGGTCACCCGGGGCCTTTCACGTGTCCATGACGTGGGAAATCGATTTGCATGGACGACAACGTCCGCCGGACAATCTAGCTTCGTGCCCGATCGAGTAAAGCGCTTCCTTCGTCACCTTTCCATCGACCTGAGCCCCCTGCGCGATTCGCGCGATTACCGCCTGCTGTTCGGGGCCGGGGTTATCACGATGTTCGGCACGTTCATCACTCTGGTGGCGGTGCCGTACCAGATGAAGGAGCTGACGGAGTCCTACCTGGCGGTCGGGCTGGTGAGCCTGGCGGAGTTCGTGCCGATGGTGGTGTGCGGCCTGTGGGGCGGCGCCCTCGCCGACGCCCTCGACCGCCGCAAGATCATCGTCCTGAGCGAGCTGGGCCTCCTCGTCACCTCGGCCGCTCTCACGGTCAACGCGATGTTGCCGAACCCGCAGGTCTGGGTCCTGTACGTGGTGGGCGCGATCTCCACCGGCATCGCCTGCCTGCAGCGGCCCAGCATGGAGGCGGTGTTCCAGCAGATCGTCAAGCACGAGCACCAGGGCGCGGCGGCGGTGCTGGCGAGCCTGCGCTGGAACTTCGGCGCCATCGTGGCCCCTGCCCTGGGCGGGCTGCTGGTGACCTCGGCCGGCGCGGCGGCGGCGTACGGGGTGGACACGGTGACCTTCCTGCTGTCGCTGGCGCTGCTGTGGCGGATCAGATCCCTGCCGCCCGCCGAGGACGCCGCTCCGGCGTCGCTGAAGTCGCTGGTCGAAGGCGTGCGGTACGCGGTAGGGCGTAGCGACCTGATGGGGACGTACCTGGTGGACATCGCGGCCATGGTGTTCGCGATGGCGACGGCGCTCTTCCCCTTCCTCGCCGACGAGCTGCACGCGCCCCAGGCGCTGGGCCTGCTGTATTCGGCCGCCGCGATCGGCGCCTTGATCGCCTCCCTCACCGGCGGCTGGACGGCGCGGGTGCAGCGGCAGGGCCTGGGCGTGATCGTCGCCGCGACGCTGTGGGGCGTGGCGGTCGCCCTGACCGGCCTGGCCCCGAACGTGTGGCTGGTCTTCGTCTGCATAGCACTGGCGGGCGCGGCCGACATGGTCAGCGGCATCTTCCGCATGACGATGTGGAATCAGACGATCCCGCAGGAGCTGCGCGGGCGCCTCGCGGGCATCGAGCTGCTGTCGTACGCCAGCGGCCCGATGCTCGGCAACGCCCGGGCCAGCCTGATGGCGAACTTCGGCGGAACCCGCTTCTCGCTCAGCGCGGGCGGCCTGCTGTGCGTCGCCGCCGTGCTGGGCCTGGCCGCGGCCCTGCCGAAGTTCCGCCGCTACGACGCCAGGACGGACGAGCACGCCCTGGCAGAGAAGGCCCGCCGCGAGACGGCGGCACAGGAGGCCTCCGCCTAACCGCGATTCTCGGCCTTGGCGAACACCCGCAACGCCTCGGCATCGGAGTAGACGCTGGTCACGTACTCCCCCACCCAATCCTCGATCCCGTCGAACCCGCTCTCGGCGGCCAGCCGTTCCCCCACCCTGGCCGGATCGAGCGACGTCCACCGCAGGCTGACCGCACCACTCTCCCCATCCAGCAACGCCCAGTGCGCCACTCCGCCCCTCCCGTAGGGCATGCCGACCGATCCCGGGTTGACGACCAGCACCCGATCGGCCAGCCGCGCGAACGGCATGTGCGTGTTCCCCAGCACCACGGTCTCGGCCGTCTCGCCCGCCAGCACCTCGCCCCACCGCTCCAGCGAGCTGTCGACCAGGACCACCTCCTCGTCGCTGCGCGGCGTGGCGTGCACGAACAAGGTCGCCCCGAGCCGCCCGAGCTCGACCACCTGCCGCGCCGGCAGCCCGGCCAGCAACTCGACCTGATCGCCTCGCAGCCGCTCCCCCGCCCACTGGGTGACCGCACGAGGATGCGCCTTCCCACGGGCCACCTCCACGAGCTCCCTGTCGGCGTTCCCGCTCACCCACAGCGTCCGCTCCCCGAGCGCCACGAGCACGTCGAGGGTCTCCACCGGCATCGGCCCCGCCGCCATGTCGCCGGTGAGCACGATGAGGTCGGCGGTAGCCACGTCGGGCTCGGCCAGCACGGCTTCGAGCGCGGGCAGCACGCCATGAATGTCGGATAGCACGGCAACACGCATGCCACCACTCTGCACGGATCCCGGCCGCGGCGGGAGAGCCTTCGCGGCGAACGAACGACTCCCCGAGTATCCGTGCATTCACCTGGCGTGAGGGGATTAGATTGGTAACGTTGCAGCATGACGGCCGAAGCGGTGATCCACGAGATGACGTCTTCCTCGCTGCCCGACTGGGTTTTCCCGCCGCCCGGGGGCTTCGTCGCCGAAGATCTCGATCACATTCCGGATTTGCCTGCGCACACAGAGTTGATTGATGGAAGCTTGGTATTCGTGAGCCCCCAAGCCTCCTTCCACATGCGTGTTGTATCGCTCCTGGAGAGCGAGATACGCCGTGCGGCCCCGAAAGACCTTCGGGTGCGACGCGAGATGAGCGTCATACTCGACAAGCGCCAGCGACCGGAGCCTGATCTCTTCGTTATCCCAGCCAGTGCCGAAGAGCGTTCCAGGCAGACGTTCTACCCGGGGCAAGATCTCATACTGGCCGTCGAGGTGGTCTCGCCGGAGTCCGAAGTGCGCGACCGCAAGCGCAAGCCGACTCTCTATGCCGAGGCTGGGATTCCCCATTTCTGGCGCGTCGAAGACGATTCCGACAAAGCCATCGTTTATGTCTACGAGCTCGACCCCGCCACCAGTGCCTACGCCCTCACCGGCATCCACCACGAGAGGGTGAAGGTCACCGTGCCCTTCGACCTCGACATCGACCTCACCGAGATCGACCGCATCTGAGCCACCTCAGCCCGTCTCGCGCCACCCGTCGTACTGCTCCACCAGGTGGTCCAACTTCGCCAGCACGTCCTCGCCAAGCCCTTCGATGACGACCACCCACTGCGCGTCTTCCGCGTCGTCCTCCCCGGCCAGCGTCTCCCGCACGACCCGCGGCATCCCAAGCTCAGGGAACCACTCGGCCAGCGTCTCAGCAACCTCCTCGGCGTCTTCTCGCTCGCCGAACACCAGTAGCTGCCTCATGAGACCGCATTCTGCCAGTCGACCACGCACGCGATGAACCGAGTGCCGGCACACGCTTGGTGATCGGCCGGACCTGGTCTTCCTCGCGACCTCGCCGAGATCGAGAACATGGAGGGCCGGCACGGCATCCGCCGCACCGGCCCTTTCACAGGCTCAGGCGCTCCGCAGCTGAGCCCCCACACGATCGGCCGCCATGGCCACCGCCGCGTCCCGCGCCGCCGTCGTCTCCTCCACCGTCAACGTCCGGTCGGCCGCCCGGAACCGCATCGTGTAGGCGAGCGACTTGTTCCCCTCACCCACCTGCTCCCCGGCGTAGACATCGAACAGCCGGATCGACTCCAGCAGCTCCCCGGCCCCGTCGCGCAGGGCCGACTCCACGTCCGCGACCGGCGTGAAGTCGGGCACGATCAGTGCCACGTCCTGCGTGGCCACCGGATACGAGGACACGGCAGGCGCGTCGACGGGCCCTGGCATGGCCGGCTCCAGGCGCGACAGCTCGAGCTCCATCGCCGCGGTGCGCGGCGGCAGCCCGTAGGCCTCGATCACGCGCGGGTGCAGCTCGCCGGCGTGCCCGACGAGCGTGTCGCCCACGTAGAGTGCGGCGCAACGCCCGGGGTGCCAGGGCTCGTGCTGGTCGGCGGTGACCGACAGCTCGAGCCGGGCCTCGGCCGCCACGAGCCGCGCGGCCTGCACGGCGTCGGCCCACGTGGCCTGACGGCCGCCGCCCCACCAGCCGGACCGCTCGAACTCGCCGGCCAGCACGACCGCGACCCGCATCGGCTGGTCGGGCAGCGCCGCCTCGATCGAGGCCAGCTCCTCGGGGGTCGGCCTGCGCTCGACGCCGAGCACCGGCGCGACCTCCGGAGCGCCCCCGCGCGGCCGGTAGACGGCTCCGGTCTCGAACAGCGCCACGTCGGTGAAGCCGCGGCCCACGTTGCGTACCAGGGTCTTGAGCAGCCCCGGCAGCAGCGTGGTGCGCATCAGCGGCTCGTCCTCCGACAGCGGGTTGGCCAGCCGCATGGCGTGGCGTCGCGCGTCCTCGGCGGGCAGCAACAGCCGTTCGAAGTCGTCGGCGCTGATGAACGGGTAGCTAAGCACCTCGACATAGCCACCTTCGGCCAGCGCCCGGCCGGCCCGCCTGCGCAGCCGCTGTCCCTCAGTGAGGCCTGCCCCGGCCGGGGCGCTGGGCAGCACCGACGGCAGGGTGTCATAGCCCTCCAGCCGGATGACCTCTTCGGCCAGATCGTTGGGGTCGGTGAGGTCGGGCCGCCACGACGGCGGCGTCACCGTGATCATGTCGTCGCCGGTGACCGCCAGCTTGGCCGCCAGCGCGCCGCCGGTCACGACCCCGGTCGGGTCGACGCCGCCCTTGCGCACCGCGGGGTCGTCGCCGTCCACGACGACGCAGCCGGCCTGCCGCAGCCGGGCGACCACGGTGTCCTTCGAGTACGTCACTCCGGCCACGGCGCTCGGGTAGCCGGACGGGATCGCGATGCGCGGCGGGGACACCTCGACCTGGGCGTGCGTGACCCCAGGCTGGACGGTCGCGCCGCCGAGCTCGGCCAGCAGCTGCACGGCCCGCCAGGAGGCGACGAGCGGCAGCTCACGGTCGACGCCGCGTTCGAACCGCTTGGACGACTCGGACACCAGCCCGTGCCTGCGGGACTCGCGTGAGATGCCGGTGGCGGAGAAGTGCGCGGCCTCGATGACGATGTCGGTGGACTCGACGGAGATCTCGGTGTCGAGCCCGCCCATGGTGCCCGCCATCGAGATCGGTCCCGACCGGTCGGTGATGAGGATGTCGTCGGGGTTGAGCTCGCGGACGACGTGGTCGAGCGTCTCCAGGCGCTCGACCGGCTTGGCCCGGCGTACGACGATCTCGCCGTTGAGCTTGGCCCGGTCGAACGCGTGCAGCGGCTGTCCGAGCTCCAGCATCAGGTAGTTGGTGATGTCGACGGCCAGCGACACCGGCCGCATGCCGGCCCGCGTGAGCCGGGTCCGCATCCAGAGCGGGCTGGGCGCGGCGGGGTCGAAGCCGGCGACCTCGCGCAGCACGAACCGGTCGCAGGCGGTCGGGTCGGCGATCGAGGCCGGCCACGCCGTGCTGGTCTCGGCGGGAGGCTCGATCTGGGCGGGGTCGCGGAAGGCCACCCCGAACGCGGTCGCCGCCTCACGTGCCACGCCCCGGATCGACAGCGCGTAGCCGATATCGGGCGTGATCTCCAGCTCGATCACGTCGTCACGCAGGCCAAGCAGCTCCACCACGTCGGCGCCGATGGGCGTGTCCGGGGGCAGCACCATGATGCCGGCGTGCTCGTCGCTCAGCCCGAGCTCCCGCTCGGAGCAGATCATGCCCTCGGACGTGCGCCCGTACGTCTTGCGCGCCCCGACCTCGAACCCGCCAGGCAGCACGCCGCCGGGCAGCACGACGGGCACGCGGTCGCCGGCCACGAAGTTGGTGGCGCCGCAGACGATCTCGCGGGGCGTCGCCTCGCCGGTCTCGACCTTGCAGTGCCTGATCGGCTTCTTGAAGCCGGTCAGCTCCTCGATCTCGAGCACCTCGCCGACCACGACGTTCTTGACGTCGTGGCCGTGCGAGGTGATCGACTCGAGCTTGAGGCCTGCCATGGTGAGCTTGTCGGCCACCTCGTGCGCGGTGACCGCCGGGAGATCGACGTACTCCCGCAGCCAGGAAAGCGGGACCTTCATCAGATCTCCATTCCGAACGGGAGCGTGAAGCGCACGTCTCCTTCGATCATGTCTCGCATGTCCTCGGCGTTGTGGCGGAACATCAGGGTCCGCTCGATGCCCATGCCGAACGCGAACCCGGAGTAGCGCGAGGGGTCCACGCCGCACGCGACGAGCACGCGCGGGTTGACCATGCCGCAGCCGCCCCACTCGATCCAGCCCTCCGACTTGCAGGTGCGGCAGGGCGGATTGCCGGGGATCGCCGAGGCGCCGCGGCAGACGAAGCACTTGAGGTCCATCTCGGCGGACGGCTCGGTGAAGGGGAAGTAGTTGGGCCGGAACCGCGTCGTGATGCCCTTGCCGAACATCACCTCGGCGAACCGGTCGAGCGTGCCCTTGAGGTGGGCCATCGTCAGGCCCTCGTCCACGGCCAGCCCCTCGGTCTGGTGGAAGACCGGGGTGTGGGTGGCGTCGAGCTCGTCGGTGCGGAACGTCTTGCCCGGCGAGATCACGTAGACCGGCAGGTCGCGCTGGAGCAGCGCGCGGATCTGCACCGGCGAGGTCTGCGTGCGCAGCACCATGCCCGACTCGGTGGAGCCCACGAAGAACGTGTCGTGGTCGGAGCGGGCCGGGTGGTCCTTGGCGATGTTGAGTGCGTCGAAGTTGAACCACTCGCCTTCGAGCTCGGGCCCCTCGGCCACTTCGTAGCCCATGGCGACGAACGCGTCGGCGATGCGCTCCTGCAGCGTGGTCAGCGGGTGGCGGGCGCCGCGCGGCCGCCGGTCCCAGGGCAGGGTGACGTCGACGGTCTCCTCGACGAGCACCCGGGCGTCGCGCTCGGCCTCCAGCTCGGCCTGGCGGGCGGCCAGTGCCTCGTTGATCGCCTTGCGGGTGGTGCCGACGCGCTTGCCGGCCTCGGCGCGGGCGGCCGGCGGCAGGGCGCCGATCTCGCGGTTGGCCAGGGCGATGGGCGAGCGGTCGCCCGCGTGCGCCAACCTGGCCTGCTTGAGTGCGTCGAGGCTGTCGGCCGCCTTGATCGCCGCGATGGCGTCGGCCTCCATGCGCGACACCTCCTCGGCATGCAGCGGTGTCACCTCGACGGGGTCGTAGTCAGACAAGAGTGAGCTCCGTATCCAGGGCTTGAGCGGAAATGAGTCTAGTGGCGTCGGCCCACCGGACCCGAATCCCGTGATTTCGCCTTCAGATAGAAGTTGCGAAGTCGGGCGTGCCGGTGGGCATGGTAAATCGAAACTCCGCCCCGCCCTCGGGCGCGCGCTGCACGGTGATGGTGCCACCATGGGCCTCGACCAGGCCCTTGACGATGAACAGCCCGAGCCCGGTGCCGCCGCGCCTGCGGCTGTTGCCACCCCGCCAGAACTGCCGGAAGACGCGCGGGGCCAGCTCGGGCTCGATGCCCTCGCCCTCATCGCGCACCGACACGGCAACTCCCCATCCGACGGACTCGATCTCAATGGTCACAGTGCCACGCCCATGGCGCAGCGCATTTTCTACCAGGTTACCTAGGATCTGGTCGATCTTGTCCTGGTCGAGCCACATCTCCGGCAGGTCGTCGTCCACGATCAGGTGGAACCGGTCCTCCGCCTCGCCTGCCGCGACCCGGCCCGCGATGAGCCTGCGCACCCTGGCGGGGATGTCGACCACCTGGCGGCGCACCTCCAGCCGCCCGGACTCGATGCGTGAGACGTCGAGCAGCTCGGTGATGAGCCTGGTGACACGGTCGGCGTCGTTGTTGACGGTCTCGAGCATCACGCGCTTCTGCTCGTCGGTGAAACGGGTCCACTTGGCCAGCAGGGTCGCGGTGAACCCCTTGACGCTGGTCAGCGGCGAGCGCAGCTCGTGGGCCACGGTGGAGACCAGATCGGCGCGGCTGCGCTCCAGCCGGGCGCGGGCGCCGCCGTCACGCAGGGTGATCGCGACGCGCTCTACCTCGCCGCCGCGCTCCGGCTCGCGTACGAGCCTCGCGGCTACATAGAGCTCCTGCCCGCCCGGCAGGTGCAGCGGCCGCTCCGGCACCCTGCTACGGGTACGCAGCCCGCATTCGGGGTCGAGCGCCTTCCACCAGTCGCGCCCGTCGTGGTCGCGGAACGGGAACACGTCGTTCATGTGGCGGCCGACCGCGCGCTCCATGGCGACTCCGGTGAGCCGGGCCGCGGCCCGGTTGACGGCGACCACGCACCCATATCGGTCGGTCACGATGAGACCGTCAGGAAGGTCGTCGATGGCTATCGTGCACGCGGCGGCCACTACTTGCCCGTCGGTTTCCGCACCGTGCACGACCTCGCCTCCTCCGCCTACAACGCCGACAATAGCGGGTTTCCGGCCGCCTAGGACACTCGCTGAGCCCTAGCGGAGGAGTAAAGGCATACCGCCGCCGCGGTGGCCAGGTTGAGACTTTCAGCCTGTCCGTAGATGGGCACTCTGACCACATCATCCGCTTCGGCCAGTATCTCCTCCGGCAGTCCCCAGGCCTCGTTGCCGAAGATCCACGCGGTGGGACCCGACAGGTCGACGTCGTCGAGCGTGTGCTTGCCCGCGCCGTCGGCCGCCAGCACCCGCAAGCCTCGCTCCTTCAGTTGACGCACCGTGGCGCCAACAGGTGCACCTATGACGACGGGCAAATGAAAAATGCTGCCGGCGCTGGCGCGCACGCACTTGCCGTTATACGGATCCACGGAGGCGTCGGTGAAAACCACCGCGTCCGCGCCGGCGGCGTCGGCCACCCGCATGACAGTGCCGGCGTTGCCCGGGTCTCGTACGTGCGCGAGCACCGCCACCAGGCGCGGCGGCTCCTCCAGCGCCTCGTCCAAAGGGACGTGCACGAGCTTGCAGACCGCCAGCAGCCCCTGCGGTGTCACGGTCTGTGACAGCTCAGCCATCACCTCGCCGCTGGCCCGGTGCACGGGCACGCCCTTGAGCGTCGCTTCGGTGATCAGCTCGGGGTGGCGCAGTTCGGCCTCGGCCGTGCTGAACAGCTCCTGGGTGACTCCGTCGAGCCGCAGCGCCTCGCGTACCGCCTGGGGGCCCTCGGCCAGGAACTTGCGGTCCTGCTCCCGGAAGGCTCGCTTGGTGAGGCGCCTGGCGGCCTTCACCCGCGGCGACTTCACGTTGGTCAGCTCGGACCCGGCCATGCTCTCCCCCTGTGGATACGGCAAAGGGCCCACCGTCAGCCGGTGGGCCCCTCAGTGGTGCTTCAGCTCGCGGCCGGAGCGTTCACGTTCGCCGGGAGCGCCTTCTTGGCGGCCTCGACGAGCGTGGCAAAGGTCTGGATGTCGTTCACTGCGAGATCGGCGAGGATCTTGCGGTCGACCTCGATGTTGGCCAGGCGCAGGCCCTGGATCAGGCGGTTGTACGTCATGCCGTTCTGGCGGGCCGCGGCGTTGATCCGCTGGATCCAGAGACGGCGGAACGCGCCCTTGCGGTCCTTACGGTCCCGGTAGGCGTACGTCATCGAGTGGAGCATCTGCTCCTTGGCCTTGCGGTACAGCCGCGACCGCTGGCCACGGTAACCGGTAGCCCGTTCGAGGACGACCTTGCGCTTCTTCTTGGCGTTGAGCGCCCGCTTCACGCGTGCCATGTTTCTTCTCCCCGGGGAAAGTTCGCGCTACTTGGCGAGCAGCTTCTTGATCTTCTTGGAATCGGCGTCGGAAAGGACGACTTCATTCTTGAGACGGCGCGTCAGCGTGGACGACTTCCACTCGTTGTAGTGGGCGCGATTGGCACGGCGACGCTTGATCTTGCCGGTGCCGGTGAGCCGGAACCGCTTCTTCGCACCACTGTGCGTCTTCATCTTCGGCATGTCGCCGTCTCTCCTCGTTTCGGTCGTGCCTGTGGCCGGGCCGGTGCTGGCCGACCCGGTCGCGGCGTCTTTCGTCTGCCGGTGGCTCAATTGGGGTGCTTTGTAAGGCTAACCCCAACCGGGGGTCATCCTTCCTGTACGGAAGCGTCCTCGCTGCCACGCTGTGCCTTGGCTGCGGCCTTTTCGGCCTTGGCCTCGGCCTTCTTCTTGTGCGGACCGATCACCATGATCATGTTACGGCCGTCCTGCTTGGCGTGGGACTCCACGAAGCCGAGCTCCTGGACGTCGTCCGCGAGGCGCTGCAGCAGCCGGAAACCGAGCTCCGGCCGGGACTGCTCACGTCCACGGAACATGATCGTGACTTTGACCTTGTCTCCCGCCTTGAGGAACCGCACCACGTGACCCTTCTTGGTCTCGTAGTCGTGCGGGTCGATCTTCGGCCGGAGCTTGATCTCCTTGATGATCGTGTGCGCCTGATTCTTGCGCGCCTCGCGCGCCTTCATCGCGGACTCGTACTTGAACTTGCCGTAGTCCATGAGCTTGCACACGGGCGGTCGAGCCGTGGCCGCGACCTCGACGAGGTCGAGGTCGGCCTCTTGGGCGAGCTTCAGGGCATCGTGAATCGAGACGATGCCTACCTGCTCGCCGTTCGGGCCCACGAGGCGAACCTCGGGAACTCGGATACGCTCGTTGATGCGGGGCTCAGTGCTGATGGGGCCTCCTAGGTTTGCGATCCCTACGTGCTCGTCGTGCCAAGGGCCTTCCGCGCTCCCTAACGCGAAAAACCCCGCACGTCGCGCATGCGGGGCCACTGAGCTCTGTGGCTTTCGTGGCCTCGAGCTCCCCGGAGTAGTCCGGCGTGATCCTTGACCCGGCCACCTTTCGGCGACTCGGGTGGGAGGGAGACCTCCGCTTGCGCGTCCAGCAATGCATGCCGGACCGATCAGAGAGCTACATTACCACAACCACAGAGCTTCCTCGAATCTTCCCCGCAGGCCAGACGTCTTCCTCTAGGATTCTGTCCAGGAAAATAGTCAGAATAGGATCAAATGCCAGGAGAACAGCTCGAAGCGGCCAAATGGCAGCTGCAGGAGGCCAAGCAGCGGTTCAGCGAGGTCGTCCGCAGAGCACATGACGAGGGGCCGCAGATCGTCATGCGGCACGGGCGCGACGTGGCGGTGATCCTCGACATGGAGGAATACCGCCAGCTCAAGAGCCAGGAGCCGAAGCCGGACTTCAAGGAGTTTCTGCTCTCCGGTCCTGACCTGAGCGACCTGGACCTCGCTCGAGACAAGAGCACCGAGATGCGGGACATCGACTTCGAGGGCATCGAATGAGCTACATCCTCGACACCAACGTCGTGTCGGAGATGACCAAGCGCACCAGGGACGCCAACGTGCAGGCGTGGCTCGACACCATCAACGGGCCGGGCCTCTACGTGAGCGTCATGGTGTTCGGCGAGATCCGCAAGGGCGTCGAGCTGCTGCGGCACCGCGATCCGGCACGAGCAGGCGGCTACGACAGCTGGCTGGCTCGTCTCCAGCGCGAGTTCAAGACCCGGATCCTGCCGGTCACCACCGCCGTGGCCGAGGAATGGGGGCGGCTGCACGCCATACGGCCGCTCCCGATCGTCGACGGCCTGATCGCCGCCACCGCACGCACGCACGACTGGATCCTCGTGACCCGCAACGTAAAGGACTTCGGCGGGCTCGGCGTGAAAACGATCAATCCGTTCGACTGGCCGCCCGCCTGAGGATCTCCGCTTCACCGGCCGCACGCATCGCCTCCACCGGCACATCCGTCCGGCCGGTCATCAACTCCACCTGCCGCACCGCCTGGTGCAGCAACATCGCGAACCCGCCGACCACAGTGCCTCCCGCCGCCTGCACGGCCGTCGCCGCGCTGGTCGGCCAGGGTGAGTAGACCACGTCGAAGAGCGCGGGGACCTGGGCCAGCCGGTCGGCGAAGACGTCGGCCGCGCCGCCCGGCAGGGTGGACACCACCAGGTCCACCCGGGTGAGCGCGTCGAGCTTGTCGAACGTCTCCACCCCCAGCGCCACGCCCAGCCGCTCGGCCACCTCGACCGTATCCCCGGCCCGGGCGGGGTCGCGTACGAGCAGGGTCGCCGAGAACAGCCCGAGGTTGCGCAGGGCCGCCAGCGCGGAGGCCGCCGTGGCCCCTCCGCCCAGCACGGTGGCCGACCGAGGCGCGGGCACCCCGGCCTCGGCCAGCGCCTGCTCGATGCCGTAGACGTCGGTGTTGTCGCCGTGCCGCAGCCCGTCGCTGAACACCACCGTGTTGGCCCCGCCGACCTCGACGGCCAGCTCGGAGACGGTGTCCAGCAGCGGTAGCACGGCCCGCTTGAGCGGCATGGTCAGCGACAACCCCGCCCAGGCATCATCGCCCTCCTGACCCGGCCCGCGCACGGGCACCAGCTCCTGCAGCAGGCCCGGCAGCCGCGCCTCGTCGCATTCGAACGCCTCGTAGCTCCACCCGTCGAGGCCCATCGCCTGGTAGGCGGCCCGGTGCAGGTAGGGCGAGAGCGAATGGGCGATGGGCGATCCCAACACGGCGGCTCGCATCCGCACTCCTTCCCAACGAACACGACGACCTTATCGCCAACTCCCCCAGCGCCTCGCCAACGCCGCCACACCCCCGACCGACTCCCCGCACGGGCGCTGACCAGCTCACCGACGCTGACCGGCAACCGCGCGCTTTGATCGGCAACACAGGCGGCTCCCATTGCCCAGCCCTTGCCGGCGGGGCCAGTGGCCGAAACGCGCACGCGTGCGCTACTCCAGTAAGCCGCAGGTCGCCTTCCGGCGCACGTGCCGAGGCCCGTCTGCCGCTCACCCACGTAGGCGGATGAGCGGCGTGCGGTGTACGGGCCGAGCACGAGTCGCAAGCCAAGTCGCCGTCCTCACGGACGGCCGATCAGCCGCCGTTCTTCTCGTATTCGGCGAGAAGCGCCTGGCGCTGAGCCTCCGTTGAGGCGAACTTGGTGACATTGCTCTTGGGATCAGTGGCGACGAACCAGAGCCAGTCCCCCTTCGCCGGGTTCAGCGCAGCCTCGATGGCGTGATCGCCGGGGTTCACGATCGCGCCGGGCGGAAGGCCCGGGTTCCGGTAGGTGTTGTAGGGGTGCTTGACCTTCGTCTCGGGAAAGGTGGCGGCCGTGCCGTACTTTCCGAGCGCGTACATGACCGTGCTGTCCATCTCCAGCTTCATCTGCGGCTTGCGCTCGAGCCGGTTGTAGATGACACGGGCGATCTTCGGCATGTCCTCCGTCCGGCCGGCCTCAGCCTGGATGATGCTCGCGATGACGACGATCTCGTGCGGCGTGTGGCCGAGCGCCTTGGCACCGCCTTCGAGGTCCACCTGCTCGGCCGTCTGGTTGAACCTCTTGACCATCTGCGCCAGCATCTGCGCCGGGGTGGTCTTGGGCTGGAAGTCGTACGTGGCCGGGAAGGCGTACCCCTCCAGCTTGCCCTTGGCATAGGAGGGCAGATCCAGGTCACCGGCGTCCTTGGCCGCGGCGGTGAACTCCTTGACCGGCTTGTCGGTCGCCTTGGCGAGCAGGGTCAGGGTGTCCGAGAGACGCCGGCCCTCCGGAATCGTCACCCTGGCGAGCAGCCGGTTCTCCGGGACGAGCATCGTCACGGCGCTGGCCGCCGACATCCCCTTACGCAGCTTGTACGACCCCGGCTGCAGCTTGTCGCTCATGCCGGCGTTGCCGATGGCGTTGGTGAAAGCCCTGGCGCTGGCTACGACCCCCTGCCGCTCCAGCTCCTCGGCCACTTCCCCGGCGCTCTGCCCGTCCTTGATCTCGATGACGACCTCGCCGGTGCCCTGGCCGGTGAAGTCGTCGGGTACGAGGGCGTCGCTGAGCCAGAGGTAGCCGTAGTATCCACCGCCGCCGAGGATGCCCGCCAGCACGACGAAGGCGAGCAGCGGTGCTATGAATCCGCCCCGGTTGCGGCGCCTGCGCCGCCGGCGGCCGTTGCCGCGTTTACCGGCGCCCCGGGAACGACGCCGGGGCTGACCTTCGTCGTCCTCGGCGCCGAGCAGCGTGTTCAGATCGAGATCGTTCATAGGTTCGCAGGCCAATCTCCCGGTACGGCCGGCCAGGAGTCAAGCGGAAGTGCCCAACCGGCAGGGGTTACCGAGTGGAACTGGGGGAGCCGCCGGACATACTTCCATGACCGGCGGGGGTCACTCTGGGTAGCCATGCTAAGGGACGGGAAGAGGATGCATGCCCCGTTTTGAGGCTTTTGCGAGGAGACGGAGGCGGTTCCGTCGGACATCAGCTCGCCCCGAGGTTCTTGTTCAACTCTTCCCGGTATCTCACGAACTCGCTCTCTTTGTTGGTGAATTTGGTGATTCTATGCGCCGGATCCGTCGTTACAAACCAGTGCCAATCGCCCTTGGCCGGGTGCAGCGCCGCCATCAGCGCCTTCTCCCCGGGATTGGCGATGGGCCCCGGCGGCAGTCCTTTGTGGCGATAGGTGTTGTAGGGGGAGTCCACCTTGGTGTCGCGCTCCGTGACTCTCAGTGTTCGCCGGTTCTGCGCGTACAGGACGGTGCTGTCGATCTCGAGCGGCGTGCCCTTCGCGAGGCGGTTGTAGATCACTCGGGAGATCTTGGGATAGTCCTCGTCGGTGCCGCCCTCCGCCTGGATCAGGCTGGCCACCGTGACGGCTTCCAGCGGCGTCAGGTGTACGTGCGCCGCCTGCTCGGCAAGCCGTACCTTCCTGGCCGCGACGCCGAAGCGCTCCACCATCGCGGCGAGCACGTCCACGGCCGTGTCGCCCGGCTCGATCTCGTACGTGGCGGGGAACAGGAACCCTTCGAGCCCGGGCGCGTACTTCGGCAGGCCGACCAGGGCCTTGTCGACGCTCTGCAGCTCCTTGAGCGGCAGCCCTGCCTGGCGGGCGAGGCGGGTCAGCACCTCGCTCACCCGCATGCCCTCGGGTAGGGTGACCCGCCGCACCACCCTGGACGCGGGGCTGAGCAGCAGGTCGAGCGCGGCGCCCGCGGCCATGCCCTTGCGCAGGCGGTAGTGCCCGGGCCGCAGCCGGTCGGCCACCGCGCGGTCCTCCGTCGCGCGGACGAACGACTGCGTGCTCGCCACTACCCCGGCCTCGGCCAGCGCCGAGCCGATGGCCTCCGCGCTGGAGCCGGGCGCGATCCGAACGGTCACCGTACCGCTGCCGGTCCCTTCGAAGTCGTCGGGGCTGAGGTACGGCTTGAACACCGCCAACGCCCCAATCCCCAGCGCCACCAGGACCGCGATCAGACCGGCGGCGACCAGCCCGGCCTTGCGCACGGCCTGTTTGCGGGGAGCGGTCAGCGGGACGACGCCCGCCTCGGCGTCATCCTTGGGCTCGTCCTTGGGCTCGTCCTTGGGCTGCTCGCCGCCCTGCGGCCCCGCCTCTTCGGGCAGGCCGTCGTCGGCTAGGAACGGGATCACGTCCGCGACGTCGCCCTGCTCCTCCTCGCGAGGGTCGTTCGGGGTGCCGCCGCCGCTCATGCGACCACCCCGCCAAGCGCCTGGCCCGTGCGGCCCGCGGCCACGCGCCCACGCCTCCAGGAAGGTCCTTCCACCAACGCCGCACTCGCACGGCCCCCGGAGCGGCCCCCTACCAGCACGGCAGTCGCGCGGGCCGTAGACCAACCGTCCGCCAATGGCATGGCCGACCGGTCCCCCGCCCTCGCCGCCGTGCCGGCCTGCCCCGTGAGTCGCCCGCTCATCGGGCAGGCCCGTCGTCCGCCGGGGGCGGTGCGACAGGCCTGCCTGGTGGTCGTTCCGTGGCGCGTTCGGAGTCGAGCGCGTCCTGCAGCAGCACGACCGCCGCCGCCTGATCGACGACACCACGCTGTTTCTTGGCCTTCACGCCGCTGGCCCGCAGCCCCTGCTGGGCGGCCACCGTGGTCAGCCGCTCGTCGAACAGCCGTACGGGCGTGGGCGCGAGCCGGGCGGCGAGGTCGGTGGCGAACTGGCGGGCCAGTATGGCCGCCTGCCCCTCGCGCCCCGACATCGAGGTGGGCAGCCCCACCACGACCTCGATCGCGTCGTGGTCGGCGACGATCGCGGCGATGCGGTCGAGGTCGCCTTTGCCCCGCTTGACGGTCTCGACCGGCGTGGCCAGCAGCCCCGAAGGGTCGCTGCGGGCCACGCCAACGCGTACGGAGCCGACGTCCACGCCGATCCGTGAACCGAACCTCATGTCAGCCGAGCTGCCCCGCGATGGCCTCCTCAACCAGGCGCAGTGCGTCGCCGATCGCCTCCGGTCGTGTGCCACCGCCTTGCGCGACATCGTCCTTGCCGCCACCGCCACCCCCAAGCGCCTTGGCGGCGACGCCGACCAGCTGTCCGGCCTTGAGCCCCCGCTCGCGCCCCGCCTCATTGACCGTGGCAACCACCACGGGCCGGTCGGAGGGGACACCGACGATCACCATGACCGCCGGCCGGTCGGCCGGGAACCTGCCACGCACATCAAGCGCGAGCTTACGCAGGTCATCGGGGCTGGTGCCATCAGGCGCGCGGTGTGTCACGACGGAGACGCCCCGCAGGTCACGCGCCTGGGCCACCAGATCTCCGGCCACCTGGAGCACCTGCGCCGAGCGGAGCCTCTCCAGCTCCTTCTCGGCCGTGCGCAGCCGGGTGACGATGCCGTCGATACGCTCGGGCAACTCCTCGCGGCGCGCCTTGAGCTGCTCGGTGAGCTGGTTGACCAGCACGCTCTCGCGCGCCAGGAACCGGAACGCGTCGATGCCGACGAGCGCCTCGACACGCCGCACGCCCGCGCCGACCGACTGCTCGCCCAGGACCTTGACCAGGCCGAGCTGGCCGGAGCTGTGCACGTGGGTGCCACCGCACAGCTCGCGCGAGTAGTCGCCGATCTCGACCACGCGGACCTCGTCGCCGTACTTCTCGCCGAACATCGCCAGCGCGCCCATCGCCCTGGCCTCCGCCTGCGAGGTGTAGAAGGCGTTGACCTTGAGGTCGTTGATGAGCACCGCGTTGACCTCGTCCTCGACGTCACGCAGCACACTGGCCGGGACCGCGCCCGATGCGGTGAAGTCGAAGCGGAAGCGGCCGGGCGAGTTTTCCGAGCCCGCCTGCGCCGCGGTCTCGCCCAGGGCGTTCTTGAAGCCGCGATGGACCAGGTGGGTCGCGCTGTGGCTACGGGAGATCGCGCGGCGGCGCTCGATGTCGATCTCCGCCTGCGCCTCGTCCCCGACCCTCAGCTCGCCGCTGCGGACCTTGCCGCGGTGCACGACGAGGCCGGGCAGCGGGGACTGCACGTCGACGATCTCGACTTCCGCGCCGCTGGTGCGGATCACGCCCTGGTCGGCGAGCTGGCCGCCGCCCTCGGCGTAGAACGGGGTGCGCACGAGCACGACCTCCACGGTCGTGCCCGCACCCGCCGCCGGGACGGACACGCCGTCGACGAGGATGCCCGCCACACTGGTGTCGGCCTCGGTCTGGTCGTAGCCGAGGAACTCGACCTTGCCCGCCGCCTCCAGCAGATGCCCGAAGACGGAGATGTCGGCGTTACCGGTCTTCTTCGCCGCGGCGTCGGCCTTCGCCCGCTGCCGCTGCTCCTTCATGAGCCGGCGGAAGCCATCCTCGTCGACCTTGAGCCCCTGCTCGGACGCCATCTCCAGCGTCAGGTCGATCGGGAAGCCGTAGGTGTCGTGCAGCTGGAACGCCTGGGCGCCGGAGAGCGTGGTGCCGGACTTGCGCTTGGTCTCCTCGACGGCCACGTCGAAGATCGCGGTGCCGGTGCGGAGCGTGCCCAGGAAGGACGCCTCCTCGGCGTCGATGACGCCGTGGATCTGCGGCGCGTCGGCCTTGAGCTCGGGGTATTGCTCGCCCATCACATTGATCGCGACGTCGGTGAGCTCGTGCATGTAGCGCTCGTCGCCGGAGCCGAGCAGGCGCAGGTTGCGCACCGAACGGCGCAGGATGCGGCGCAGCACGTAGCCGCGGCCCTCGTTGCCGGGCATGACGCCGTCGGCCACCAGCATGGTGCCGGTGCGGACGTGGTCGGCGATCACCCGCAGGCTGACGTCGGAGCGGTGGTCGCGGCCGTAGCGGGTCTTGGTGAGCTCGGCCGCCTTGTCGAGGATCTTGTAGGTGGTGTCGATCTCGTAGATGTTGTCGACGCCCTGCAGGATCGCCGCCATGCGCTCCAGGCCCATGCCGGTGTCGATGTTCTTGCTCGGCAGCTCGCCGGCCACATCGAAGTCGATCTTGGTGCGGACCTGGCTGAGCTGGTATTGCATGAAGACGAGGTTCCACACCTCGAGGTAGCGGTCCTCGTCGGCGACCGGGCCGCCTTCCTTGCCGTATTCGGCGCCGCGGTCGTAGTAGATCTCCGAGCAAGGGCCGCCGGGCCCTGGCACGCCCATGTGCCAGTAGTTGTCCTCCAGGTCGCGACGCTGGATGCGGTGGTCGGGCAGGCCGACCTTGTTGCGCCAGATGTCGTAGGCCTCGTCGTCCTCGAGGTAGACCGTCGCCCACAGTTTGTCCTCGGGGAAGCCGAAGCCGCCGTCGGACTCGGACCTGGTGAGCAGCTCCCACGCGAACGGGATCACTTCGGCCTTGAAGTAATCGCCGATGGAGAAGTTGCCCAGCATCTGGAAGAACGTGGCGTGCCGGGTGGTCTTGCCGACCTCGTCGATGTCGGGGGTGCGCACGCACTTCTGCGCGGTGGCCAGCCGTGACGCCGGAGGCTTGCGCTGCCCCAGGAAGTACGGCTTGAACGGCACCATACCCGCATTGACCAGGAGAAGCGTCGGGTCCTCAGCGATCAGGCTGGCCGAGGGCACTATCTTGTGCCCACGCTCCTCGAAGAAGCGCAGGAAGCGGCGGGCGATCTCTGCCGACTCCATGGTGGCCATCCTTTGCGTTAGTCAGTTGTCATCATCAGCGTTGTCGAGCCCGAAGCGTGCCCGCAACTCGGTTTCGCGCTCGGCTGCCTCGTCGAGCGCGTCAGAGGTAAAGTCTCTCACCTGCCGGAGCATGCCTGCCGCACCGTCAGCCGTCCTGTGGATGACGTGGTTGGGGTGGAGCGCCTGCAGCCTGCGCATCACCCAGAAGGCGAGGAACGCTCCGAGCGACAGGTAGAACAACCTTCTGATCATCGTGTCCGCCTCGGCACGGCTCTGCGCGGCCGCCTGGCCTCGATGGCACGCCGCACACCGTACGTCAGCGACGACACCTTGATCAGCGGCCCCGTGAAGACCGTCTGCGTCACCGCGCTGAGCTTGGCCGCGTGGCCGCTGACCTGCTTGACGTCCCTGGCGATGGCCTCGACGGCGATCAGCTGCCTGTTGGTCTCGTTGACCGTGACGCTCAGGTCGTCGAGCAGCGGCGTGAGGCGGTTGTTGAGGTCGGAGACCGCTTTGGTGGTCTCCGTGAGCAGCCTGGCTAGCTTGACGAGCACCATGACGAGAACGCAGACCAGGACGATCCAGCCCGTGGCTGCGATCAGCCCGGCGACCTCTCCAGCGGTAAGCATCCCGCACATCTCCCTCGTACGCTGGGCCGGAACGGCACGACCCTATCGCGTCCGAGCGACAACATTTGTGAGGACGACGAGCCGGGTCAGGCCGCCACGTCCGCTCCCGGCGCGTGCTCGAGCGCCCGCATGAGGCCGCGGGCCGCCCTGATCTCAGGCGCGACCAGTCGTTCCGGCAGGGCCGCGGCCGCCGCGCGCAACGCCCTGAGCGCCGTGCCGGCCGCGTACTCGGCGGCCTTGCCCCCGTGGCGGCCGTACATCTCCTTGGCCCAGGCGGGCAGCGTGGCGAAGGCGAGCGCTCCGGCGGCGGGCAGCGAGCCGAGCGCGAGCGGCGGCGTCAGGAGCGCCAGGCGCAACGACAGCTGGGGGCTGACGCTGCGGCGCAGCGCGTCGCGCGCCGCGTCGGTGGCCGACAGGTACGGGCGCATGCCGTCGAGGTAGTCGCGGAGCTCCGCCACGTCGCCCGGCACGTCGCGCAGCCCCACGAGGGTCGCGCTGCGCCGCTGCTCGGCCACGTAGCCGTCGGCTTCCGCGCCGGTGAGCGGCACGCCGGCGCGCAGGGCCACCTCCAGGTGCGAGGAGGTCTCCGCGCAGTGGACCCACCGCAGATTCTCCTCGTCGTCCACCCGGAACAGGGTGCCGGTGTCGGTGTCGAGGCCGATGAGGCGGGCGTGTACGCGGCGCACCCGCTCGGCCGCCTGCTCGGCCTGCTCGCGGGTGCCGAACGTGCGCACGGTGAGATAGGCGAGCTGCCGCCGCAGCCGGGCGCGGGCCACCTCGGGATCGTCGAGCAGACAGTTCTGGGCGATGCCGCGGATGGTGCGGGGATGCAGGGCCTGCAGTTGGAAGGCGCGCAGCACCGCCGGCCAGCCGAGGGCCTCGGTGTGGATGCGCCAGGTGATCGATGAGGGGCCGAACAGGCCGCCGCCGGGGGTAACGGTCGCCTTCACACGATTGTGATTCCCCGTGAACAGCCGTTTAGTACGGCTTTCACCTACGTGTCCGGCCTTGCGCGCAGGAAGTCGCGGATCTTGGCCCAGCGGTCGGCGACCGGGCCTTCGGCGCCGTGCCGGGTCGGCTCGTAGTAGCGGCGGTCGCGGACCTGCTCGGGTGCGTAGTCCTGGCGTACGAGCCCGTGCTCGAAGTCGTGCGGGTATTTGTAGCCCTCGCCATGGCCGAGCTTGGCGGCCCCCGGATAGTGGGCGTCGCGCAGGTGGCCGGGCACCTGGCCGATCAGTCCGCGGCGCACGTCGCCGATCGCCGCCCCGATGGCGTTGACGACCGCGTTGGACTTGGGGGCCAGGGCGCAGTGGATGACGGCGTGCGCCAGGTTGATCTGCCCCTCGGGCAGGCCGATGAGCTGCACTGCCTGGGCGGCGGCGACGGCCGTCTGCAGGCAGGTGGGGTCGGCCATGCCGACGTCCTCGGAGGCGAAGATGACGATGCGCCGGGCGATGAAGCGCGGGTCCTCGCCCGCTTCGATCATGCGGGCCAGGTAGTGGAGCGCGGCGTCGGCGTCAGAGCCGCGCATCGACTTGATGAACGCGCTGATCACGTCGTAGTGCTGGTCGCCCTGCCGGTCGTAGCGGACGGCGGCCTTGTCGACGGCCTTCTCCACGACCTCGACCGTGATGTCGTCGGCCAGCAGCGCCGCCGCCTCCAGGTACGTCAGGGACCGGCGCGCGTCCCCTCCCGCGAGGCGCACGAGATGCTCCAGAGCCTCGGGCGCGAGGGTGCCACGGCCGTCCAGGCCGCGCGGGTCGGCGACGGCCCGCTCCAGCACCGCGCGGATGTCGTCCTCGGACAGGGACTCCAGCGTCAGCAGCAGCGAGCGCGACAACAGCGGCGAGATGACCGAGAAGAACGGGTTTTCGGTGGTCGCCCCGATGAACGTGACCCAGCGGTTCTCCACGGCGGGCAGCAGGGCGTCCTGCTGTGCCTTGTTGAAGCGGTGCACCTCGTCCACGAACAGCACGGTCTGCCGCCCGGTCATGCCCAGCTCGCGCCGGGCGTTGTCGATGGCGGCACGCACGTCCTTGACGCCGGCGGACACGGCCGAGACCTCGACGAAGCGGCGCTTGGTGACGTTGGAGACGACGTAGGCGAGCGTGGTCTTGCCGGTGCCCGGCGGCCCCCACAGGAACAGCGACATGGGAGCCTCGCTCTCGACCAGGCGCCGCAGCGGTGTGCCCTGGCCGAGCAGGTGCCGCTGGCCGATCACCTCGTCGAGCGTGCGCGGGCGCATGCGCACCGCAAGGGGCTGCGGGGTGGCCTCCTCAGCCGCCGAATCGAACAAGCTCTCCACAACGCGAGATTACACTCCCCACACGGCTCTCGCTCCGGAGTCGCCGGCCTGGAAGACGTAGTAGCCGGCCACCGCGGCCAGCGCCAGCGTCAGGCCCGACAGGATCAGCGTCACGGCGCGGCCGAACCGATCGTGGCCCACGGAGTCGCGGGACGGCCGGGTGGCGTACACCAGCAGCAGAGCGGCGGCGGCGAGCCCGAGCACCGACAGCAGCAGGGGGTTGGCGAAGCCCTGGTGGGTGGAGATGCGGGCGCCCACCTCGCCGTCGGCGGTGGCGAAGCGGGCCGCCTTGAGGCTCTCGCCGCTTTCCCTGGCCGCGTAGACGGCCGCGGGCGCCGCCAGGGAGAGCAGGACGACGGCCCAGGCCACGTACGGCCGCCAGCGCGGCAGCAGCGCATAGACGGCCGCCACGACGACGAACAGCGGGGTCAGCACGACGGCGAAGTGGATGATCAGGGGATGGGCCGGGAGGCCCAGGATCTGGTCGAACATGGGGGCTCCTTAGTGCTCATTTCAACTACGAATGCGAGCACCATATGGTTCGCGACCTCACAAGTCGCACATCACGGCTTTCGCCACTTACGTCCGGCACATATCGGAGGCCGGTAGCATGCGCGGAGTTGTTTGGTCATGTGACGGCAAAAATGAAGGAGACAAGCGGTGAGCGGCGACGACGACCGCAAGAGCGAGCTGGCGCGGGAGCACAAGGAGCGGCAGAAGCAGCGCACCGGAGCTCAAGCGGCCGAGCAGTCCTCCCGTGCGAGGCGGAACACCTTCATCGGCGCGGGCGTGGCCGTGGTAGTGGTGGCGGGCGGCATCTTCGCCGCGACCACGTTGGCCAGCACGGACGGCGGCGAGACGGCCTCGGCGGCGAGCACGCCTTCGGCCTCCGCCTCCTCCCTCCTCCCGACGGAGCTCCCGAGCACCGCGCCGCCGAAGAAGGCGGGCTCGGTGACCTGCACGTACAAGCGGGATGACACGGTTCCGAACAAGTTCGTGGGGCTGCCGGGCAAGAAGCCCAACCTGAAGCTCAAGACGATGACGGTCAGCACCAACCACGGTGACGTCGTCATCGAGGTGGACGCGAACGCCACCCCGTGCTCGGTGAACTCCATGGCCTTCCTGGCGAAGAAGCACTTCTACGACAACACCAAGTGCCACCGCCTGGTGACGCCGGAGACGGCCGGCCTGTTCCTGCTGCAGTGCGGCGACCCGCTGGCCAAGGCCGACGGCAAGAACCCGACGGACGGCCAGGGCACCGCGGGTTACGTGTACGGCGACGAGGCCGTGGGCGTGATGCCGTACGGCCGGGGCGTGGTGTTCCTGACCCAACCGCAGGACGCGGCCGGGCAGAACAGCAGCCAGTTCGCCATCTCGCTGTCGGACGAGAACGCGCAGATCGAGCCGCAGTACTCGGTGCTGGGCGTGGTGAAGTCCGGCCTGGAGATCATCGAGAAGGTGGCCGAGAACGGGGTCACCGTCAACCCGGACGACGTCACCGGCGACGGCGGCTCCACCGCCCCCAAGACGCCGATCGTGATCAAGAGCGTCACGGTCAAGTAAGAGACGCAAGAACGGCAGGCCCCGCCTCGCGGGCGCCTGCCGTTCTTGCTTTCACGCCTTGGGCTGGGCGTCGACGCCCGCCTCCTTGCGCTGCTCGGGCGTGATCGGCGTGGGCGCGGCGGTGAGCGGGTCGAAGCCGGAGGCCGTCTTCGGAAAGGCGATCACGTCGCGGATCGAGTCGCCGCCGGACAGCAGCATGCAGATGCGGTCCCAGCCGTAGGCGATGCCGCCGTGCGGCGGCGGGCCGTACTTGAACGCTTCGAGCAGGAAGCCGAACTTGCTCTCCGCCTCCTCCTTGGAGATGCCGAGCACGTCGAAGACGCGCTGCTGCATCTCGGCCCGGTGGATACGGATCGAGCCGCCGCCGATCTCCATGCCGTTGCACACCATGTCGTAGGCGTAGGCGAGCGCCTCGCCCGGATGGTCCTGGAAGTTGTCGGCCCACTCCGGCTTGGGACCGGTGAACGGGTGGTGCACGGCCGTCCAGCCGATCTCGCGGCCGACCTCGTCGTGCACCGGCTCGAACATGGGGGCGTCGACGACCCACAGGAACGACCACGCCGACTCGTCGATCAGCCCGCAGCGCCGGCCGATCTCCAGGCGGGCGGCGCCCAGCAGGTCGCGGGAGGCGTGCCGGGGACCGGCCGCGAAGAAGATCGCGTCACCGGGAGCGGCACCGACCTTGGCCGCCAGCCCGCCGGCCTCCCCCTCGGACAGGTTCTTGGCGACGGGGCCGCCGAGCGTGCCGTCCTCCTGCACGAGCACGTAGGCCAGGCCCTTGGCGCCGCGCGAGCGGGCCCACTCCTGCCAGCCGTCGAGCTCCTTGCGGGTCTGCGAGGCCCCGCCCGGCATGACGACCGCGCCGACGTATTCGGCCTGGAAGACCCTGAAGGACGTGCTCGCGAAGTAGTCGGTCATCTCGACGAGCTCCTGGCCGAAGCGCAGGTCGGGCTTGTCGGAGCCGTAGCGGGCCATGGCGTCGGCGTACGTCATGCGCGGCAGCGGCGTCGGCAGCTCGTGGCCGGCGATCTCCTTCCACAGCCGGCCGATCAGCTTCTCGCCAACCTCGATGACGTCCTCCTGGTCCACGAAGGACATCTCGACGTCGATCTGGGTGAACTCCGGCTGCCGGTCCGCCCGCAGGTCCTCGTCGCGGTAGCACTTGGCGAGCTGGTAGTAGCGCTCGAGCCCGCCGACCTGCAGCAGCTGCTTGAACAGCTGGGGCGACTGCGGCAGGGCATACCAGCTGCCGGGCTGCAGGCGCACCGGCACGAGGAAGTCGCGGGCGCCCTCGGGGGTGGAGCGGGTCAGCGTCGGCGTCTCGACGTAGACGAAGCCGAGCTCGTGCATGACCTCGTTGGCGAGGTAGGTGGCCTTGGATCGGGTGCGCATCGCGGTGGCCACCTGCTGGCGGCGGATGTCGAGGTAGCGGTACTTCAGCCGCGCTTCCTCCGACACGCCCACGTTGCCCTCGATCGGGAACGGCAACGGCGCCGACTCGCTCAGCACCTCCACGGTGTCGGCCACGACCTCGATCCTGCCGGTGGGCAGGTCGGGGTTCTCGTTGCCCTCAGGGCGCAGGCGAACCTCGCCGACGACCTTCACGCAGTATTCGGCGCGCAGGTCGTGGGCGTGGTCCTCCTCGCGGAAGACCACCTGCGCCGAGCCGGAGGCGTCACGCAGGTCGATGAAGACCACGCCGCCATGGTCGCGGCGGCGGGCCACCCATCCCGCGAGCGTCACCTGCTGCCCGGCGTGCTCCTCGCGGAGCGACCCGGCCGTATGCGTGCGGATCACTGCACTTTCCCTTTCAAGAATTCGACGACCTTGGCCAAGGGCACCTCGGTCTGGTCAGCGGTGGTCAGGTCTTTCACTTGCACGGCCTCGGCCGCCAGGTCGCGCTCGCCCAGGATCAGCGCGAACGCGGCGCCCGAACGGTCGGCGCCCTTCATGGCGCCCTTGAGCCCCTTGCCGCCGTAGGCCATATCGGCGGCGACACCGGCCGCGCGCAGCTCGTTCACGAGCTTGAACATGGCGCGCGCCGCCTCGTCGCCCAGCGCCACACCGTACACCTCGCACCGAGGCGGGGCGGCGAGCGCGATGCCCTCCCTCTCCATGGCGATCACCGTGCGGTCGAGGCCGAGGCCGAAGCCGATGCCGGGCAGCGGTGGCCCGCCGATGGCCTCGGAGAGCCCGTCGTAGCGGCCGCCACCGCCGATGCCGGACTGTGCGCCCAGCAGCGGGTGGTCGAACTCGAAGGTGGTGCGGGTGTAGTAGTCGAGCCCGCGCACCAGCCTGGGCGCGTCCTCCCACGAGACGCCGAGGTCGGCCAGCAGCTGTTTGACCCGGTCGTGGTAGGCCTGGCAGGCAGGGCAGAGGTGGTCGCCGATGAGCGGCGCTCCCTCCAGCTGCGCACGGACCTCGGGGCGCCTGTCGTCGAGCACGCGCAACGGATTGATCTCGATTCGGGCCCTGGTGGCCTCGTCAAGGTCGAGCGCGCGCAGGAACTCCTGCAACCGGGCGCGGTAAGCCGGGCGGCACTCCTTGCAGCCCAGCGAGTTGAGCAGCAACCGCACCTGGGTGAGGCCGAGCGCGGAATACCACTGCCAGGCCAGCGCGATGGTCTCGGCGTCGACGGCCGGGTCCTCGCTGCCGATCGCCTCCAGGTCAAGCTGGTAGAACTGGCGGTAGCGGCCCTCCTGGGGCGCCTCGGCGCGGAAGACCGGGCCGTCGGTCCAGACCTTCACCGGGAGCTGGCCGCGGTGCAGGCCGTATTCCAGGACCGCGCGCAGCACGCCGGCGGTGAACTCCGGGCGCAGCGTCAGCGACCTGCCGCCGCGGTCGGTAAAGGTGTACATCTCCTTGCTCACGACGTCGGTGGACTCGCCGACGCCGCGCGCGAACAGCTGGGTGTCCTCGAAAACCGCGGTCTCGAGGTAGGCGTAGCCCGCACGCCTGGCCGTCTCCGCGAACGCTCCGCGAATCGCGTAGAACGTCGAGGCCTGCGGTGGGACGTACTCCTTGACGCCTTTGGGTGCTTGGAAGCTCATTAGATCCCTCGTGTGGGACCGGCGTGCGGCGCTGCTTCTTTCAAGTATGGGTTGGTAGCGCGCTCGCGGCCGATCGTGGTCTGTGGTCCGTGGCCCGGCAGGACGACCGTATCGTCAGGCAGCGGCAGGCACTTGGCAGCCAGGCTGCGCAGGATCGTCGGATAGTCGCCCCCCGGCAGATCAGAGCGTCCGATGGAGCCGGCGAACAGCAGGTCGCCCGAGAACATGATCTCGTCGTCAGGCAGCCGGAAGCTCACCGACCCCCTGGTATGGCCAGGCGTGTGGTCCACCACGAGCTCGAGGCCGGCGAGCTGCAGCACGGCGCCGTCGGTCAGCTCGCGCACGTCGTCGGGCTCGCTCAGCGTGAGGCCGCCGAACAGCGAGGCGCTCGTGTCCGACCAGCCCGCCGCCGGGTCGCTCAGCAGGTGGCGGTCCTCGGGGTGGATCCACGCGGGGACGTCGCGCGCTCCGCAGACCGGGGCGACCGACCAGACGTGGTCGAGGTGGCCGTGGGTGAGCAGGACCGCGACCGGCTTGAGCCGGTGCTCGCGCAGCAGCTCCTCGACACCGTCGGTCGCGTCCTGACCTGGATCGACGATCACGCACTCCTCACCGGCGGCGGGCGCGACGACGTAACAATTGGTCTGGAAGGCCCCTGCGGGGAAGCCTGCGATGAGCATCTGCCTCAGGTGATCTCGTCGAAAAGCCAATGGGAATGTAACCGAAGGGTACCGGTGCGGGTCGCCGGGCTGCGAATCATTACCCATTGGCCGATACGATTCGCCCACCTCAGTTGATTGACTATGGGAGGCAAAGCGGTGGCCACGGGGAAGGACCGGCAGAAGCAGCTGGCGCGCGAGCACCACGAGCGGCAGATGCAGCGCCGTCTCGAGCGCGAGCAGAAGGCCAAGCGCACGGCGATCATCGGCTCCACCGTGGGCGTGGTGATCGTCATCGGCGGCATCGTGGCGGCGGTGGCGCTGCTGGGCGGCAACGACCCGGCGACGGAGGCGGCCGCCTCGCCCACGGCGTCGCCCGCGGACACCGCCGCGGCGTCGCCCAGCGCGAACACGGGGCCGAAGCCGTACGACGCGGCGACCGGCACGTGCGATTACGCCAAGGACACCGCGGGCGGGCAGGTCAAGGACGTCGGCATGCCGCCGGCGAAGGTCAAGACCACGCCCGCGACGAAGACGATGACGTTCAAGACCAACCAGGGCGACATCGTGGTCGAGCTGAACAACGCCAAGGCGCCCTGCACGACCAACTCACTGGAGTTCCTGGCGAAGAAGAAATACTACGACGGCAGCAAGTGCCACCGGCTCGGCAGCGACAAGTTCCCGATGCTGCAGTGCGGCGACCCGACCGCCAAGGCCGACGGCAAGAGCCAGGACGGCTCGGGCGGCCCCGGCTACGTCATGGCCGAGGAGAACCTCCAGGGCGCCCAGTACAAGCGCGGCGTGATGGCGATGGCCAAAACCCAGGCGCCGGGCAGCACGGGCAGCCAGTTCTTCCTCGTTTACGGAGACATCGGACTCACCCCGGATTACACACCGGTGGGTACGATCACCAAGGGGCTGGACATCCTGGACAAGGTAAACAAAGCAGGCGTCATCGCCGACATGGGGGACGGGACGGGAGCACCGAAGCAAACCCTCGAAATCAAAGACGTGACAATCGCCGGCAAGAGCTGACGTAATACAAACTAGGGACGAAGTAGTCCCGAAGGGTCTGATGGATAGTGCGGGAGGACACGGTGAGCACCGACCCATGGGGCCGGGTAGACGACGACGGCACCGTCTACGTGCGTACGGCTGAGGGTGAGCGGGCCGTCGGCTCCTGGCAGGCCGGTGAACCCGAAGAGGCACTGGCCTACTTCCATCGCAAGTACGACGAGCTGGCGGGCCAGGTTCAGCTGCTCGAGCAGCGGGTCAGGGGCACCGATCTGGCTCCGGCGCAGGCCGAGGCCAGCATCGCCAAGCTGCGCGAGGCCGTCGCGGACGCCCACGCCATCGGCGACCTGGCCGCGCTGACCACCCGGCTGGACGGCCTGACGGAGCTGGTCGCCCAGCGCCGCGAGGAGGTCAAGGCGGCCCGCGAGCACGCGCGCGCCGAGGCCAGGGCGGTCAAGGAACGCATCGTCGGCGAGGCCGAGCGGATCGCCGATGAGACCACCCACTGGAAGTCGGGCGGCGAGCGGCTGCGCCAGCTGGTCGAGGAGTGGAAGGCCGCGGACCGCATCGACAGGGTCACCGAGGCGGCGCTGTGGAAGCGGCTGTCGGCCGCCCGCACGGCGTTCGCCAAGCGGCGCAAGCACTACTTCGCGGGGCTGGACGAGCAGCGCGAGGGCATTCGCGCGGCCAAGGAGCGCATCGTCGCCGAAGCCGAGGCGCTGGCCGACTCGACCGACTGGGGTCAGACCGCGGCTGTCTACCGCGAGCTGATGCAGCAGTGGAAGAGCGCGGGCCGGGCCTCGCGCGAGGCCGAGGATGAGCTGTGGGCCCGCTTCAAGGGCGCGCAGGACCAGTTCTTCCAGGCCCGTTCGGCGGTCTTCGCCGAACGCGACGCCTCGCTGGCGGCCAACGCACAGGTCAAGGAGGAGCTTCTCGCCGAGGCGGAGAAGATCCTCCCGGTCACGGACGTACGCACGGCCCGGGGCGCGCTGCGTCACATCCTGGAGCGCTGGGAGGCCGCGGGTCCGGTGCCGCGCGAGCAGCGCGACCGGCTCGAGGGCGGGCTGCGCAAGGTCGACGAGGCCGTGCGCAAGGCCGAGGACGCCGAGTGGAAGCGGTCCAACCCCGAGGCCAGAGCCCGCGCGCAGAGCACGGTCGACCAGCTGCGCACCTCGATCGAGCAGCTGGAGAAGCGGCTGGCCAAGGCGCAGGCGGCCGGGCGCGCCAAGGACGTCAAGGAGGCCGAGGAAGCCCTGGTGGCCCGCCGCTCCTGGCTCGAGGAGGCCGAGCGGACGCTGGCCGAGTTCAGCTGACGTGACTTTCCCCGCCCGATCGCGGGGAATCGGGCGGCACGCGGAGTGGCCTGCGATCTAGGCTTGCGCCATGGATCCCGTCAGCGTCGCTCGTGCTCTCGTCGAGGAGATGTTCCCGGGGGCCCTGTACGCCTTCGTCGGCGGCAGCGTGCTCACCGAGCAACGCACCAGCACCTCTGACCTGGACGTCGTCGTGGTGCTTGACGGCCTGCCCGTCCCCTACCGCGAGTCGCTGCGGTGGCGCGGGTGGCCGGTCGAACTGTTCGTGCACAGCGAGACCAGCCTGCACGCCTACCTCGACAAGGACTTCGACCGGCGGCAGCCGACCCTGGTGCGCATGTGCGCCGAGGGGGCGGTGCTGACCGACCGGACCAGCGGACGGGCCAGCGACCTGCAGGCGGCTCTGAGCGGGCGCCTGGCGGCCGGTCCCGGGGGATGGACGGACACGGAGGCCGAGCGGGCCAGATACGCGCTCTCCGACCTGCTGGACGACCTGTCAGGGGCGACGGATGCCGGCGAGCAGACGTTCATCCGGTGGCAGGTGGTGCAGGAGACGGCCAGGATGGCCCTGGGGTTCGGACGCAGGTGGCAGGGCAGCGGCAAGTGGCTGCTGCGCGAACTGCGCGCGCACGACCCGGACCTGGCCGCCGAGCTGCTCGCCGCGCATGATGACCCGGCAAGGCTGGCCGCCGTGGCCTCGGACGTGCTTGAGCGGGCGGGAGGGCGTCTCTGGGAGGGCTATCGGGCCGAGGGTGACCCGTTCCACCGGCCGCTGCGTCACGTGCCCTCAGAGGGGCTCTCGGGCGACACGGCGCAGAGCTCGGGCATGCGGCGGCTGGCCGCCATCAGCGGGGCCACCGCCGGGTCGGCGCGGTTGTGGATGGGGCAGACGCACGTCGCGCCCGCCACCCGGTCGTCCGACCATCACCACGGGGCGTCGGAGACGGCGATCTACGTGGTCAGCGGCACGCCGTCGTTCGTGTTCCTGGAGGGGGCGCGGGAGGTGCGGCTGGAGACCAAGCCCGGCGACTACATCTTCGTGCCGCCGTACGTGCCGCATCGCGAGGAGAACCCGGACCCGTCGCAGGAGGCGGTCGTCGTGATCGCCCGCAGCACTCAGGAGGCCATCGTCGTCAACCTCCCCGACCTCCGCCCCCGCTGACCCGCCCGGCGGCCCTCCGCTCCCGAACGTGTCCCCAGCCGCCAGGTAAGTCTTGATTGCGCTTGGGGTCACCGCACGTGGCATCGTTAGGCCTGGCAGGCCGGTCGCTTGTTCGGCCGCGTCGTGGCGAACGCGCCGTGCTGCGGATCGCCGCGAGCATGAGCGGCGGCATCCCGGTCGACTTGCGCGACGCGCTCACCGGCCTGGACCCGGTCAACCGCGGTCTGGCGACGACCGCAGTCGCTCACTCGGCCGGGCTACCCACCCTGGAGGGGGAGAGCACATGAGGTGGAACCTGCGGCTGGCCGCCGCCAACCGCGGTATCTGGAAGGCCAGCGAGTTGCAGCGCATGCTCGCCGACCGCGGGCTGACGATCAGCGCCGGGAAGATGTCCGGGTTGTGGTCGGGCGAGCCGGCCAGCATCAAACTCGACGACCTCGACGTCATCTGCGCCGTCCTCGGCTGCGGTGTCGACGAGTTGCTCATCCCCGAACCCGACAAGGTCAAGCGCACCGACGAACAGGCCGGTCAGCAGCCCGCAGCGGTCTCGTCCGCAGGTCCGTCGGTGACCCCCAAGCGGCGGGACGGACGCTCACTGCCGCCGGTGTGACATGACCCGTCGCGGATGCCCTCGACCACCCTCGACCTGCACCGGCTGTCTGGCCTGGGGATCATTGCCGCTGCGACTGTTCTGCGGAGCGTGTCAGTCCTTCGGCGTGAACCACGAGCCCGGCCAGTGCGCAGCTTGCCACCGGGTCGTTGCGCTGAAGAAGGGATACTGCCGACTGTGCTGGATTCAGGCCAGCCTGGAGGCCAGCACCTCACCCCAGGCACGGGGCACCGTCTTGGAGCCATTCCTGCGCAAGATCCGCCACCAGCAGCTCTTCCTGGCCGACTTGCAGCGTCCGCGTTCGAAGAACTCGCCGGTCGGGCGCCGTGGGCGCCGCAGGAGCCGGCATCGGCCCTTGAGCAGCAACCAATCGGTCAGTGGCGGTAGCGGGCTGACGCCATCGGACCTACCGCCATCCGGCGGTCCGATACAGGTGAGCTGCAGCACGGCGGCGAATGAGGTCGGTAAGACTGCTGTCACCAGGTACACGGGATTGCGTTAGCCCGATTCAGGCGTTCATTACGCGACAGGGATGATCAGCGGCGTCGACGGCCTGGGTCCTGATCAGCGAGCGCAGCGGCGACAGCTTCGGTGCTGGGCTGGACGTAAACGCCCAAGGTACCCAGGTTCCGGCGGCCGGACAGGGCCATGAGCATGGAGGCTGACCAGCCGTCTTCGGCGTTGAGGGCATGTTCCCGCCAGGTGGCTTCGATGGCCGCGCCGGAAATTGGCGTGAAGAAAACCTGCTGAGCGGCGAACACTGGGCGACAGTTGCCTTTGGAAGGACGCCATGACTGCACCACCTGACGCCGGCGATGTGATGGAAGACGTCACCGTGGTCGAGCGGTCGCTGGACGATCCCGAGCTTTTCGCCCTCCTGTACGACCGGTACTTCAAGGAGGTCTACCGCTATCTGGCCGCCCGGCTCGGCAGCGAGCACGCCGAGGACCTGGTCGCGGACGCCTTCCTGCTCGCGTTCAACGGCAGGCACGGCTTCGACCCGCACAGGGGCACCGTGCGGTCGTGGTTATTCGGCATCGCCACCAACGTCGTGGCCCGGCACCGCCGCAGAGAGGGGCGCCGCCTGAACGCGCTCAGCAAGCTCGCGGCTGAGGACTCCGCCGACGGGCACGAGGACCGGGTGACCTCGCAGCTCGCGGCCCAGGCCAGCCGGCCGGAGCTCGTACGGGGGCTGAAGGGCCTGGCTCAGGGCGATCGCGACGTGGTGTTCCTGTCCGTGTTCGGCGGGCTGGGCTACGAGGAGATCGCCACTGCCCTGGACATACCGGTCGGGACTGTCGGATCCCGGATCAACAGGGCACGGAAAAAGCTGCGCAAGACACTGGGCGACGTCAACCCGATCGGGGAATGGTGATGGACGAGCTGAAGTTGATCGAGGCCGTGTTCGCGGAGCCCGAGCCCACGCCAGAGGCGGCGGCCAAGGGGCGTGACCGCCTCCTCCGCCTCACCCGCCAGGCACAGGCGTCACGGCTGGACCGTCCGCGCCGCAGGTGGCCAGCCGCGCTGCCGATCCGGCGAGTCGCCCTGGTCGGCGCCATAGCGATGCTGCTCACCGGCGGCATCATCGCCACCCAGGTGAGTCTGGGTGGCTCCGACCCGCGTACCCCCGGATACCTCATCGCCGCCCCCCCGGCTGACGCCAAAGCGCTGCTCACCCTGGCCGCGCGGGCCGCCGCCGGCCAGCCTGACACCGTGCCGGCCCGCGGCCAGTACGTCCACACCAAGACGCTGGCCCAGCACAGCCTGTACACCAAGGACGAGTCAGGCCGGACGCTCTACACCAACGTGCTGGTCAACGAGGAGCGCTGGGAAGCCGCCGACGTGGGCAAGCCCTGGCTGAGCCGCAGCCAGAACCTGTCGGCCACAGGACCAGCGCCCCGCAAGTACTGGGACCGCGGCGTCGAGGACATCGTGTCCGAGGCGGCAGCCTGCCCCGGCCAGCCGGCATACGCCCGGCTGGGCGCCTGGCCAACAGACCCCGCCCAGGTACGCGCGAAGATCGTGGCCGACACCGGCGAGAAGCCGCTGCGCATCTGGCGCTCCCTCCAGAGCCTGGTCGCCGAATCCGTAGTACGGCCCAGCCTGGGCGCCGCGCTGTACCAGGTCGCCGCTGAGCTGGACGGCATCGTGCTCATCCCCGACACCGTCGACGTCACCGGCCGCCCCGGCCTGGCCGTCGCCATGGACGAGGGCAACGGCACCCGGTCCGAGCTGATCTTCGATCGGACGACCTATCGCTACCTGGGCGAGCGCACGGTCAACACCAGCGACCACAAGGTGAAAACGCCCTCCGGCGGCGAGTACACCGAGAAGAAGGGCGTGGTGACCGGCACCGCGGTGCTCGCCGTCGATCTCGCCCCCAGCTTGCCCGAGGTGTCGCCGAAGGCGTCCCGCATGAAAATCCCCTGCTGAGACTTTCCCCTGATCCGGCCTTTCCGCCGTGAGTTGTGTTTCGCATGCCCTCAAATCGATCCGGCATGCCCCAAGAAAGAAGGATCACATCCATGTTCATCGCCAAGGCGATCGCGGCCACCCTGCTCGCCGGCTCGTTCGGCGGCCTCACCTCACCGCCGTCGGGGGACGCCGCCGCGTACGAGAAGCAGACCCAACTGGAGGCCAAGCGCGTCGCCTGCATGACGGAGCGGGGCCTGGACTACGTGGCCTCGCCGGAGCCTCGGTACAAGTGGCAGCCCGGGCAGCAGGAGCGGCTCGCGGGTGACCTGGAGGCGCTGCGGGCGTACCGGGCCAAGTACGGCTTCGGTGTCTGGTCCCCGAACGTTTATCCGAAGGACAAGGTCGTCAACCCCGTCCAGCACGAGAACCCGAACGACAAGATGCTGATGTCGCTCTCGGCCGGCCATCTGAAGAAGTGGCGCGTCGCCGACGAGTCCTGCTTCTCCCAGGCGGTCAAGGAGGTGCTGGGCAAGACCGTCACCTCCCAGGACGACTACCACGACCAGCTCGAAGCGGCGGAGCGGAAGTCATTGAGCGTCCTCGACCAGGACAAGCAGCTCGTCCGGCTGGGCAAGCAGTTCGCCGCGTGCCTGGGCGTCAGCCGGACCGAGCCGACCGCGCTGGACGGTCTGAGCCACACGAAGATCGTGCGGCAGGCTTCGGACGTCGCCAAGAAGGCGTGGAAGAGCGAGCTGCCCAAGGCGCCCCGGGGCAAGACCGTCATCTTCCGGCCGAACCTGAAGCCCGCACAGGCCAGGCCGTACCTGGACAAGGAGATCAAGGCGGCGCTGAAGGACCTGGAGTGCGGTAAGGACTTCTACCCCGCTTACTCCCCCAAGGCCATGGAGATCACGTCGCGGGTCTACCAGGAGTTCGGCCGGGAGGGCGCGGCTCAGGCCATCCCGTCCAGGATCTACCGCAAGCTCGTCTGACGCAGCGCTCCCGGGGTGCCGCTCGTGGCGCCCCGGGAGCGGCGCCCCTCGCGACCACGAGTGACGAGTTCGGAAAGGCATGAGCATGATCAGAGTTCTGCTCTCGCTGGCGCCCTTAGGACCTCAAGGCCGGACTTCCTGGTCGCCAAGCACGCTATCGCCACCGTTACCAGACCGGACGACCTCGACTCCATCACCTTCCCCGATCCAGCGGCCGAGGCCCGGCCGACCCACTGGCTGACCACGATCAGCCTCCGCTGGGAGAGCACACTGATCAGCGCCCCGCCCGGTCGCCGATCGGCTGGCCGCCGCCGCGATGCACCTGCCGTGCTCAGTCACGCTCGGCACCACCGAGCGGGAACGCGTCATCGACACCATTCGCCACGCCCTCACCTGACTCGCCGCCCCCCTTCGTCCTGGAGCCTCCATGCCGCCTGTCTCCCGACGCGTCCATCTCCGAGGTCCACTGCTGACCAGAAGTACGGCAGAGTTGCTTCCCAGGCCATCAGCGTCTCTGCCTCATCGGAGGACTTCCGTGGGCGAGGGCGGTGGTGATGATCGCGGACTCTCCTGATCCGGCCATTGCCCCGCCACCAACCGGTGATGATCGCCTTCCCGCGACATGGTGATCTTGCGCCTCGGCGCCGGCCTCGACGAACCATCCATTCGGGGATCGGGTCAAGCGCTACGAGCCCCTTCCCGGCCCGCATATCCCGACTCGGCGATGGCGCGTGAACCTATCGAGCCTGCGGCGTCGAGAACTGATGTCAACTCTCCGCACATCGACCATGAGAGAGCAGATGAAATTAACCCACGCAACTATCGCCATGATGGTGGCGGTATCTGTCATCGCAGGCGGCACCACGAGCGCCGCGCAGGCGGCCGAGCCGGTAGCTCCCGTGGCCGGGGTGTCGGGCTCGGTGACGCTGCTGACCGGTGACCGGGTGACCGTCACAGCGAACGGTTACCGGATCGAGCCTGGCCCGGGCAGAAAAGATCGCTTCGACGTTCAGCGCCGTCAGGGTCACCTTCACGTCATTCCAGAGGACGCCAAACGGCTGCTGGCCCAGGGCCTGCTGGATGAGCGCTTGTTCGACGTCACGCAGCTGCTCACCTGGCGGTACGGCGACGCCTACAAGGCGGAGATACCGCTGATCGTCCAGTCCGCCAAGGGGAAGGCGGCACAGGCGCTCAGCGGAGCGCGGAAGGCCAAGGAACTGGCCGGGCTCGGACTGGCCACCACGAGCGTCTCCAAAGCGACGGCGGGCCAGACCTGGCAGAGCCTGGTCGGCGGCGCCCGATCACTGGCCGCGGGCAAGTCGAAGATCTGGCTGGACGGGAAGCGGCCCATCACCCTTGACCAGAGTGTCAAGCAGATCGGGGCTCCGCAGGCGTGGCAACAGGGGCTGACCGGAGCCGGTGTCACGGTCGCCGTGCTCGACTCCGGTTACGACGCCACCCATCCCGATCTCAAGGATGTGGTCACGCAGTCGCGGAACTTCTCCGACGAACCCGACGTCACCGATGGCGTCGGCCACGGTACCCATGTCGCTTCCATCGTGGCGGGAGCTGGAGAGAAGTATCGGGGCGTCGCGCCGGGCGCGAAGATCGCGCTTGGCAAGGTCGGCGGAGAGTACGTCAACGAATCGGCCGTATTGGCGGGCATGGAATGGGCCGCCGCCGAGGTCAGAGCGAAGATTATCAACATGAGCATCGGTGGCCCGGACACGCCCGGCATCGATCCGCTGGAGCACGCCGTCAACACCTTGTCAGCGCGTACGGGAGCGTTGTTCGTCATCGCGGCGGGCAACGACGCAGTACCCGGCTCGGTCAGCAGTCCGGGCAGCGCCGAGGCGGCACTTACGGTCGGCGCGGTCGACAAGTCCGACCAGATGGCCGAATTCTCCAGCCGCGGCCCCAGACTGGGCGATCACGCGATCAAGCCCGACGTGACCGCTCCTGGCGTCGGCATCATGGCGGCGGCCGCGCAGGGCACGGCAGACGGCCCGTACGTCGCCCATAGCGGCACCTCCATGGCGGCGCCGCACGTCGCGGGCGCGGCGGCGATCCTCGCCCAGCAGCACCCGGCCTGGAATGGCGAGCAGCTCAAGGCCGCGCTCATCGGCAGCGCCGCGCCGCAGGCCGGCGCCAGGCACTTCGACCAGGGCGCCGGACGCGTCGACGTGGTCCGGGCGGTCGGGCAGCAGGTGTACGCCAGTCCCGCGAACGTCGGCACGATCTTCCGCTGGGGCGGATCCGGCGGGCGGCAGGCGACCAAGGAGATCTCCTACACCAACGCCGGCGACTCTGTGGTCACGCTGAACCTCACCGTGGACGGCGACGTGCTGCGCACCTCGGCACAGCGGGTCGAGGTGCCCGCCAAGGGTACGGCATCGGTCACCGTGACAATCGACGGGACCGGCAAGCAGCCCGGTGATCACCCGGGCACCATCACGGCCCGATCAGGTGACCTTATCGTCCGTACCGTTGCCACCGCGTACGTGGAGCCGGAAGCCTACGACGTGAAGATCAGCGCACTCGGCACCGACGGCCGGGCCGTAGACGCGATCGGGGAGTTCTACAACGGCAAGGGCGAGAGTCTCCGGATGGTCCTTCTCGGCGCGCCGGACACCTACCGGCTCCCCGCCGGTGAGTGGAGCCTGTACGTGGACATCTACGAAGGCACGCGCATCACGACCACGCACCTGCCGGTGAAGGTCGGTGAACAGGGCAGGGAGATCGTTCTGGACACGCGCCAGGCCAAACCGATCAAGTTCACCCTGGACGAGCCCACGGCTGTCACCAGCGGGTGGACCGAGATGTGGGTGATCAACGGTTCGTGGTACCTCGGCTGGGCCGGAGGCAGGCCCGACCCCAGCGCCGTGTACTTCGTGCTCGCCTCCAAGCAACCCGGCCTCAAGTACGTCACCAGGATGCATTTCCACACGAAGGACGCCTCTCCCACCCCCGTCCGCTACGACCTGGTGGACGAACGCCACGACGGCATCCCCGAAGACCCCACCTACACGGCCAGGGTGAAGGACCTCGACAAGGTGACCACGACCTTCCGCGGCGCCGGAACGGCCGCGAAGGGCACCTACTTCGTGGCGACCGCCATCGAAGGCATTTCTGACGGATTCCTGACCCCCACGAACGATGTGCCGCTGCCGGGCAAGCTGACGGAATACCGGACGCGAGGGCACAAGTGGTCCAGCGCTCTGCGCGTCGGCGAATCCGTGGTCACTGGGGCCACGGGACCCACCGGCGACGGCGGCGATCGGCAGACGTGGGGCGTTGCGGTGAGCGGCCCGTCCTTCGCCACTTTGGGCGCCTGGCGGGAGGGGGACACCGTGACGTTCGACGGCGCCCGGCTGTTCTCCGAGGGCGTGCCCGGCCGGGTCGGCATGGATGGCGCGGCCACCGGCACCGTCAGCCTCGCCAAGGGCGATCAGGTCGTCTTCATGATCGACTACACCAGGTGCGGGCGGTGGGAGGTCGATTCCTGCCGGTTGACCGCCGGCCTTCCCGCGGAGCCCGCTAGGTACACGCTCAGCGCGACGGCCGGCCGGCAGGTGCCGTACTCCACGTTGTCCACGAAGGTGGAATCGACGTGGACGTTCCGCTCGGCGAGCACCGCGAAGCGGGAAGCGCTGGCCCTGACGGCGATCCGTTACTCGCCCAAGGGGCTGGACGAGTACAACCGCGCCAAGCCCGGATCGTCCACCCGGGTGCCGATCTGGATCGAACGCAATCCCGGCGCTCCCGCGGCGGCCGTGAAGTCCATTCACCTGCAGATGTCCGTCGATGACGGAGCGACCTGGCGCGACATCCGGGTCAGGGCCGAGGGCTCGGGCTGGACGGCGCAGCTGACCAACCCGCGCACGGCAGGCTTCGTGTCCCTGCACGCCACGTCGACCGATACCGCGGGCAACACCGTCAGCCAGACCATCCACCGCGCCTACGCGGTCGGATAACCCTCCCCACAGGGCGGTTTCTCCAAAGGCGCGAGCCTCATTCGACGTGGTGAAGCCGCCCTGCTTCGTCGGCATCCAACTCCAAGACCGCGGTGCCGGTTCGGTGCGGTCAGCGTCGGGTGGTGGACGCGTTCCTGGCCGCATTTGATCATCAACCAGCAGACCGCGATGGAGACCGGCCCGGTCAGCAAGGTCCATCTCACCGACTCCTTCCGCGGCCATACCGCCACCTTGGAACGGCTCCGCGTCCATCGCCAACTCGACGAGGCTCTGACAAACGGCCCGGACCCTCTCCACCTTGCCGCGGTGTTCGGCCTCGATCCCAAGACCGCCATCCGCTACGCCGACGCCGCCCAGCGGCTCTTGACGAGCACTGCGGAGGAACAGGACCCCGCCAGTCGAGACGAACCCAAGGGCCAAAATCGTCCATGAAGCCTGAAGACCCCTGGGTTCAGCGTGAGGAACCTTCAGTTCGCCCGAACTCTGGGAAATCTCGGCCGGCCAGGGCCGTCGCCCTGCCAATGTTCCTGAGGCGGGCGCTGTTCCGGAGACCGGCAGTGGCGGGCGCTCCGCGAAGGCGAGCAAACGCCTCCCGACGAGCCGCCCGGCAAAGGACGTCAGCCAGCGCGCCGAAGCCGTGGCGAGGCGCCGGCCGCGCCGCACCGAGGCGGTGAGCGCCGGACGCTGTCCCTGCGGTGAGTGGCGGACGCTGCCTTGGTGGCCGACGGCGACCCGGCCGGGTCAGCCGCCGGCGCCGCTTACCCGGTAGACGTCGAAGACGCCCTGGATGCTGCGCACGGCCTTCAGGACGTGCCCCAGGTGCTTCGGGTCGCCCATCTCGAACGTGAACTTGCTGATCGCCACCCGATCCCGTGACGTCGTGACCGACGCGCTCAGAATGTTGACGTGCTGGTCGGACAACGTCCGGGTGACGTCGGACAGCAGGCGCGGCCGATCCAGCGCCTCCACCTGGATGGCCACCAGGAAGACACTGTCGTCGCTCGGCGACCAGCTGACCTCCACCAGCCGGTCCGGCTGCGTCTTCAGCTGCTGCACGTTGGTGCAGTCACCCCGGTGCACGGACACGCCGTGCCCGCGGGTGACGAATCCGACGATCTCGTCACCGGGCACCGGGGTGCAGCACTTCGACAGGCGTACCCACACGTCGGCGTCCCCGGCCACCACGACGCCCGCGCCGCCCGCACCCCGGGGACGGCCACGCAGCCGGGTCGGCAGGGCGGTCTCGGCGATGTCCTCCTCGGCGCTGTCGACGCCGCCGATCGAGGCCACGAGTTTCTGCACGACGGCCTGCGCCGCGATGTGCCCCTCCCCCACGGCCGCGTACAGCGCGGACACGTCGGGGTAGCGCAGGTCGCGGGCCAGCGCCAGCAGCGCCTCGCCGGACATCAACCGCTGCAGCGGGAGTCCCTGCTTGCGCATGGCGCGGCCGATGGCCTCCTTGCCCGCCTCGATCGCGGTCTCGCGGCGCTCCTTGGAGAACCACTGCCGGATCTTGTTGCGGGCCCGGCCCGACTTGACGAACTTCAGCCAGTCGCGCGACGGCCCGGCGTCCGGCGACTTGGAGGTGAAGATCTCGACGGTGTCGCCGTTTCCGAGCCGCGACTCCAGCGGCACCAGCCGCCCGTTGACTCGGGCCCCGATGCAGCGGTGGCCCACCTCGGTGTGGACGGCGTAGGCGAAGTCGACGGGGGTGGCACCCTCAGGCAGGGCGATGACCTGCCCCTTCGGGGTGAACACGTAGACCTCGGACACCGACAGGTCGAAGCGGAGCGAATCCAGGAACTCGCCCGGGTCGGAGGTCTCCTTCTGCCAGTCGAGGAGCTGGCGCAGCCAGGCCATGTCGCTGCCGGGCTTCACCTTTCCGGGCGGGGCTCCGACCTCCTCTTTGTACTTCCAGTGCGCGGCCACGCCGTACTCGGCCCTGTGGTGCATCGCGTGGGTGCGGATCTGCAGCTCCACCGGCTTGCCCTCGGGACCGATCACCGTCGTGTGCAGCGACTGGTACATGTTGAACTTGGGCATCGCGATGTAGTCCTTGAACCGCCCAGGCACCGGGTTCCACCGGGCGTGGATGGTCCCGAGCGCCGCGTAGCAGTCGCGCACGGTGTCGACCAGGACGCGGATGCCCACCAGGTCGTAGATGTCGTCGAACGCCACATCACGCGCGATCATCTTCTGGTAGACCGAGTAGTAGTGCTTCGGCCGGCCCTTGACCACCGCTCGGATCTTCGCCTCGCGCAGGTCGCCGGAGACCTTCTCGATGACCTCCTGCAGGAACAGGTCCCTGCGCGGCGCCCGCTCCGACACCATGCGCGCGATCTCGTCGTAGCGCTTGGGGTAGAGCATGGCGAAGGCGAGGTCCTCGAGCTCCCACTTGATCGTGTTCATGCCCAGGCGGTGGGCCAGCGGCGCGAAGATCTCCAGGGTCTCGCGGGACTTCTGGTGCCGCTTGTGCTCGGGCAAGTAGCGCATGGTGCGCATGTTGTGCAGCCGGTCGGCCAGCTTGATGATCAGCACGCGGATGTCACGTGCCATGGCGACGACCATCTTGCGCACGGTCTCGGCCTGCGCGGCGTCGCCGAACTTCACCTTGTCCAGCTTGGTCACGCCGTCGACCAGGGACGCGATGGTCTCGCCGAAGTCGCCGCGCAGCTCGTCGAGGCTGTAGGCGGTGTCCTCGACCGTGTCGTGCAGCAGCGCCGCGCACAACGTCTCGTCGTCGGTGCCGAGCTCGGCCAGGATGGTGGCCACGGCGAGCGGGTGCGTGATGTACGGGTCGCCGGACTTCCGCTTCTGGTCACGGTGGTGGTAGGCGGCGACGTCGTAGGCACGCTCGATCACGCGCAGGTCGGCCTTGGGGTGGGTGGCGCGGACCGTGCGGAACAGCGGCTCCAGCACAGGGTTCATGGCCCCACCCCCAAACCTCCGCCGGCGCGTCGCTGGTACGCCGCTCGGCTCGGCACTGCCGGAGTCGGTTACGTCGGGCACGACCGCATCACGGGGCACTCAGACTCCTCCCGCAATGACTCCTCACGCGATTTGGCTCCTCACGTTCGAGTCCAGATCCCCCAGTGTATCCAGGTGGCAAAGGCCGGCTGTCGCGGGCCGGGCTCAGACGATCACCAGGGAGTGCAACTCCACTCCCGTCAAACGCTCACGGCCCTTGAGAAATGCCAGCTCCATGAGCACCGCGATGCCCACGACGTCGCCGCCGGCCCGCTGCACCAGCTCCACGGTCGCCTTCGCCGTGCCGCCCGTGGCGAGCACGTCGTCGACGATGAGGACCCGGTCACCAGGCGCGAAAGCGTCGCGGTGCACCTCGATGGTCGCGGAGCCGTACTCCAGATCGTAGGACTCTTCGAAGGTCTCGGCGGGCAGTTTCCCCTTCTTCCGCACCGGCACGAAACCGGCCCCCGCCCGGTACGCCACAGGCGCGGCCAGGATGAATCCGCGTGCCTCGATCCCCACGATCTTGTCCACCTGGTGCAGCCCGGCCAGCTCGTCCACCACGGCCGCCATCGCCACCGGGTCCGCCAGGAGCGGGGTGATGTCCTTGAACATGACTCCCGGCTTCGGATAATCCGGGATGTCCCGGATCCGATCCAAGATCATCGTGCGCAGCTCGCTCATGGGGTGTCCCTCGCCTCTCTCCACCGGCCGTGTGCCGGGCTCCATGATGGTGCATGCCAGCCCTCATGCCGACCAGTCCCGCCCCACTCCCGCCGCCCAGGACGCCCTCCCCGCCCCTCCGCGACGTCCTCCGACCATTTCCCCTGCGATCGGCGGGCGGCGGCACGTCAAGCCCGTGACGGCCGGCGGGGGCCTGGGCCGGGCACAACGCGACGCCCCCGCCCGGTCACGGGCGAGGGCGTCGGCCATGCGGTCCGGGCTACCCCTTGGCTACCGCGGTGCTTTTGGAACCCTTCTTGCCACCACCCGTGGAGGCCAGCCTCCTGGCGATGGCCTGGTACTTCGGCTCGCGTTCCTTCAGCGTCACCAGCAGCGGCGTGGCCACGCAGAGCGAGGAGTACGTGCCGACGATCATGCCGACGAACAGGGCCAGCGACAGGTCCTTCAGCGTGCCCGCGCCGAGCAGCGTGGTCCCGATGAACAGGATCGCCGCCACCGGCAGGATCGCGACCAGCGAGGTGTTCAGCGACCGGATCAGCGTGTGGTTGAGCGCGTTGTTGGCCGCCATCGAGTACGTCATCTTCGACGTGTGCCCCAGCTTGGCCGTGACCTCCTTGATCATGTCGAACACGACGACCGCGTCGTAGAGCGAGTAACCGAGGATGGTCAGGAAGCCGAGCAGCGTCGCCGGCGTGACCTCGAACCCCGACCAGGCGTAGATGCCGGCCGTGATCACGAGGTCGTGGACGAGCGCGACGATGGCTGCGAGCGCCATCTTCGGCTCGAACGCCATCGACAGGTACAAGATGATCGCCAGCATGAACACGGCCAGGCCGATCCAGGCCTTGTTGGACACCTCACCGCCCCAGGACGGGCCGATGGACTGAACGCTGACCTCCCCGACCGGGGTGTCGAAGTCCTTGGCGATCTCGGACTGCACCTGGGTCAGCTGGCTTTCGGAAAGGCTCTCGGTGGTGACCCGCCAGCCCTCACCGGCCGACTGCACGATCACCTGGTGCACGCCCTCATCGAGAACGGACTCGCGGATCTGCTCGACGGTGACCTGAGAGGCGGCCTTGAACGAGAAGACCGTGCCACCCTTGAACTCCACGCCCAGGTTGAGGCCATTGAACAGCAATCCGGCCAGCGACACGAGCAGCAGGAAGCCGGACAGGCTGTACCACAGCCTCCATTTGCCGACGAAGTCGACGTCGATCTCGCCGCGGTAGAGGCGACGCGCGAGTCCCATCTCATGCCTCCTGCGGAGTGGTCGTGCGGCCGGTCGTGCTGCCGACCTCGCTCATGCGCTCGGCGTCGAGGCCGGACAGCGGGTGCCCCTTGGCGAAGAACTTCACCTTCGCCAGCATGGCGATGAAAGGCTTCGTGAACAGGAACACCACCACGACGTCGATCAGCGTGGTCAGGCCCATCGCGAACGCGAATCCGGCCACGCCGCCGACCGCCAGGAAATAGAGCACGATCGCGGCGATGAACATGACGGCGTCGGCGATCAGGATCGTGCGCCGGGCACGGACCCAGGCCACCTCGACGGCCGCCCGCAGCGAGCGCCGCCCCTCCTTCATCTCGTCACGTATGCGTTCGAAGTAGACGATGAAGGAGTCGGCGGTGATGCCGATCGAGACCACCAGACCGATGATGTGCGGGAGCGACAGCCGGAAGTTGGCGTTGTGGCCGAGCACGACCACCGCCGTGTACGTGAGGATCGTCGCCACGACGAGGCTCAGCACCGCCACGATGCCCAGGCCCCGGTAGTAGAACATGCAGTAGAGCACCACGAGCGCCAGGCCGATGACGCCCGCGATCAGGCCGCCCCGCAGCTGGTCCTGGCCCAGGGTCGAGGAGACCGTGTCGACGGAGCTGCGGTTGAACTTCAGCGGCAGCGCGCCGTACTTCAGCTGGTCGGCCAGGGTGGTGGCGCTGGCCTGGGTGAAGCCGCCGGTGATCTCGGCCCGACCGCCGGGGATCGGGCTGATGATGTTGGGCGCGGTGATGACGACGCCGTCGAGGACGACCGCGACCTTGTTGCGCGGCTCCTGCGAGTTGTAGGCCTGCGTGGTGAGCTTGCTCCACTCGCCCGCGCCCTTGCTCTTGAAGTCGAGCTGGACGATCCACTCGGTGGTGCCCTGGCGAATGCCCGCGC
Source organism: Nonomuraea sp. 3N208 (assembly GCF_052245935.1). Lineage (NCBI taxonomy): Bacteria > Bacillati > Actinomycetota > Actinomycetes > Streptosporangiales > Streptosporangiaceae > Nonomuraea > Nonomuraea sp. 3N208. The sequence continues at coordinate 105,669 of NZ_JBQQBR010000035.1, forward strand.
TGGCGGTGTCGATGTCGGTGCCGACGACCTTGGCGACGTCGAGGACGTACTTGAAGCTGCCGTCGGTTTCGCAGGCGGCGAACTGCTTGGTCGGGTCGTCCTGGACGCCCTGGCCGCGCTTCTTGGGGTCGGCGCAGTCGAGCGCCTGGAACTGCTTGAGCACCGCGGGGTCGATGCCCTCGGTGTTGATGCCGGCGTTGGGGTCCTGAGCGGGCGGCGTGCTGGCCTGCGCGGTCGGGCTCGCCGTCGGCGTGGCCTTGGCGTTCTGGCCCTTCTTGTCCTGCTTCTGCCCGCTCTGCGTGGCCGACGGCTGCGCGCTCGGGGTCGGCGCGGTCAGCGCCGACGACAGGGCCTTGCCCGTCGGAGAGGCGCTGGGCGCCGGCGTGCCCGCCGACTGCTGGGTCGACGGCTTGGCCGACCCCGTCGCGGAGGCCGAAGGCGAGGCGGTCGGCGTGGGAGCGTTGGTGGCCAGCTCCTGCGGGATCTGCGTGGCCTCCATGGCGAGCACCTGGCGGAAGCGCAGCTCCGCGGTGGTGGCGACCAGCTGGATGGCCTCGCTCTGTCCGACGCCCGGGATGGAGATGATGATGTTGTCGCCTGACTTGGCGACCTCCGCATCGGAGATGCCGGTGCCGTTGACCCGGTCGCGGATGATGTTGACCGCGCGGTCCATGATCTCCTCAGGAGGAGAGGCACCGTTCTGCGTCACGGGGGACAGGGTCACCGTCGTGCCGCCGGCGAGGTCGAGTCCAAGCTTGGGCGTATACGCCTTCTGCAGGAACATCGTCCCGCCCAGGGCGAGGATGAGCGCCAGCAGCACCAGGAGCGTTCGCCCCGGTCGGCTGTGGCGGCTGGTCGGTCGGGCCACTGGTCGTCAGTTCTTTCGGATAGAGGTTTGTCGCAGAGCTTAGTCAGGACTGCTTGCTGCTGGAGTCCTGGCCGTCGTTGCGATCCGCGGTGGGCTCGGACTCGTTCTTGTCCTCCCCGGACTCGTCGGCGTCGTCGTCCTCCGCCGCCGGAGCCTCGCCGGGCGCGATGACGCGACCGATCGCGGCCTTCACCCAGCGGGTCTCGATGCCGGGCGCGACCTCGAGGATGACGTCCTCATTGTCCACCGCGACGACGGTCCCGAACAGACCGGTCGTGGTCATGACGCGGGCGCCGGGTGCCAGGGAGTTCTGCATCTTGACCGCCTCTTGCTGGCGCTTGCGCTGAGGGCGGATCAGCAGGAAGTAGAAGACCACCACCAGAAGAATCAGTGGCAGGATGCTACCGAGTTGTCCCATGTCCATAAGGGGCGACCTTCCATTGTCGTACAAAAAGTTGACACCGGCCTGGCGCCGGAAATTCCATGCGTTGCTTCGGGCCGCGCCGCTCAGCCCGTCAGCCTACACAGCCAGCCAAGCCACGGAGTGTAGGCGCTTGTTGCGAAACGCGGCAACGAGGCAGCGTTTCGGCGCGCGGGGAAGTTCCCGATTTGAAACGGTTGCAACCGTTCTGTAATCAGTCGAAAAGCACGGCTCCGAACGCATCTGGGGGCGGCGTCATTCCCAGGTGCGCCCACGCGGCCGCGGTCGCCACCCGGCCGCGCGGCGTCCTGGCCAGCAGTCCTTGGCGTACGAGGAAGGGCTCGGCCACCACCTCGACCGTCTCCGGCTCCTCCCCCACGGCCACGGCGAGCGTCGAAAGGCCGACCGGGCCGCCGCCGAACTTCTTCAGCAGCACGCCGAGCACCGCCCGGTCGAGCCGGTCGAGCCCTTCGGCGTCCACCTCGTACAGGTTGAGCGCCGCGGCGGCGATCTCTCGGTTGATCACGCCGTCGGCCCGGACGTCGGCGAAGTCGCGTACGCGTCTCAGCAGGCGGTTGGCGATGCGGGGCGTGCCGCGCGAGCGCCTGGCGATCTCATGGGCGCCCTCGGCGGGGAGGCCGACGCCGAGCAGCTTGGCCGAGCGGAAGAGCACCTGCTCCAGCTCGGCCGCTTCGTAGAAGTCCATGTGCGCGGTGAAGCCGAACCTGTCGCGCAGCGGCGCGGGCAGCAGGCCGGCCCGTGTGGTGGCGCCGACCAGGGTGAACGCCGCGATGTCGAGCGGGATGGCGGTGGCGCCCGGGCCCTTGCCGACGATGATGTCGACCCGGAAGTCCTCCATGGCGAGGTAGAGCATCTCCTCGGCGGGCCTGGCCATCCTGTGGATCTCGTCGATGAACAGCACCTCGCCCTCGGCCAGCGTGGACAGGATGGCGGCGAGGTCGCCGGCGCGCTCCAGCGCAGGTCCCGAGGTGATGCGGAGCGGCGCGTTCAGCTCGGCCGCGATGATCATGGCCAGGGTCGTCTTGCCGAGTCCCGGGGACCCGCTCATCAGCACGTGGTCGGGCGGGCGCCGCCGGCGCAGGGCGCTCTCGAGCACGAGCGACAGCTGCTCTCTCACCCTGCCCTGGCCGATGAACTCGCCGAGCCGCTTGGGCCGCAGGGCCGCCTCGATCTGCAGCTCGTCGCCCGTGGCATCGGCCGACACGAGCTCTCGCTCAAATCCCACGCCCACCACACCCCCTCGCCGGGTTGCGAACCTCAGGGTCCGAAGTTCTCACCGTACGGCCCTCAGCAGTCACCGCGCAGCGACGGGGCGAGGCGGCCTTGCCAAAGGAGAAAACAGAGCCACCGGAACGGGACCGGAGCGCGATCATCGCACGCTCAGCGATCGGAGTGCCGCCTTCAGCAGGGCGGCGACCTGGGGCTGGCGGCCGGCGGCAAGGTCGGCGTCGGCGTCCGGCTCCACGGCGGCGAGCGCCTCGTCGGCGTCCTTGCTGGAGTAGCCCAGCCCCACCAGCCCCGAGTGGACCTGCTCCCGCCACACCGCCACCCGCCGCTGCCCGTTGAGCGCGGCGTTGACGGCCTCCTCGGGCGTCCCTAGCCGATCCTTGAGCTCCAGCACGATACGCTGCGCGCCCTTCTGCCCGATGCCCGGCACCTGCGTCAGCGCCTTGAGGTCGGCGCTCGCCACGGCCACCCGCAGCGCGTTGGGGGTGTGCACGGCGAGCATGGCGAGTGCCAGTTTGGGCCCGACGCCGCTGGCGGTCTGCAGCAGCTCGAACACGGCCCGCTCGTCGTCGGTGGCGAAGCCGAAGAGGGTGAGCGACTCCTCCCGCACCACCAGCGTCGTCGACAGCCGGGCCGCCTCGCCGACGCGCAGCGTGGCGAGCGTGCCCGGGGTGCAGTGAACGAGCATGCCCACCCCACCGACTTCGATCACCGCCGCGTCCGGCGCGATCGCCGCCACCCGTCCCGCCACCGACGCGATCACAGCTCGTCCCCCGCCGCCACCACAGCTCCACGCCCGTCCACCGACACGACTCCAGCCCTTACCCGCGCCGCGGAAGCCCCGTCCCGGAACACCGACGCACGCACTGCCGCACGCCCGGGCGCCGACGCGATCGCGACCCCGCGCTCCACCGCTGACACGATCGCGACCCCGCGCTCCGCCGCTGACACGACCGGGCTTCGACTCAGCCGGATCGGCGCGTCCACGACCCGGCTCCCCACCGCTGAGGCCGTCGTCGTCCGACTCGCCGCGGCCGACGCGTTCATGGCCTGACGTCCTTTCGTGTGGCTCGGGCCAGGGCCTCGGCGAGGCGGGACTGGGCGCCGCCGCGCCACACGTGGCAGATGGCCAGCGCGAGGGCATCGGCGGCGTCGGCGGGCTTGGGCATCTCGGGCAGCCGTAGCAGGCGGGTGACCATGGTGCCGATCTGCTTCTTGTCGGCGGTGCCGCTGCCGGTGATGGCGGCCTTGACCTCGGACGGGGTGTGCAGCGCCACGGGCAGGCCCCGCCTGGCGGCGCACAGCACGGCGATGCCGGCGGCCTGGGCGGTGCCCATGACGGTGCGTACGTTGTGCTGGCTGAAGACCCGCTCGACCGCCACCGCGTCGGGACGGACGTCGTCGAGCCACTGCTCGATGCCCGCCTCGATGCCGATGAGCCGCGCGCCGAGCTCCTCGTCCGCGCCGGTGCGGACCACTCCGACGCCCACCAGCGTCAATGGCGCGCCCGGGCGGCCCTCGACAGCGCCCAGGCCGCACCGGGTCAGCCCCGGATCGACGCCCATCACCCGCACCGGTCCCGTCCTCCCGCGCCGCCGAACACCTGTTCGGCACCAGACTCTACCCCGGCCGAGGTGGCCGCGCACCGTGAAACGCCCGGTCCACCGCCTCTGAACCGGCGCCCCTGCGCGGGACAGCCTGTCAGAAGTAGTCGAGCATGTACGGCTTGGCGGCGAAGACGGCGTCGAGGGCCTCGTCGTACCGGTCGTCGCCGGACATGAGCCCGGCGATCCGGAGCGTGCCCGTCGGAATCCCGCAGTACAGAGCGGCCAGGGCGTTCGCACTGAGCACCACGCCCCGCGCGCCGGCACCGGACTCCCCGACCGGCGTGGCGGCGCCTGACCCGCCGGAGAACTCCAGCCGCCACGTCCCGCCACCCCGCACCGGGTCCTCCACGGTGACGACGGCCTCGCAGCTCACGGGCAGCGGGTATCCCCTGCGCTCGATCGCGGCGGCCACGTCCAGCACCCTGAACATCCAGCGCACCTGCTTGACCTGTTCCTTGCCCCGCTCCCGCAGCAGCCACAGCACCGGGTCGTCAGGCGCCATGGGCGCGACGACGTGCTGCGCGATCGAGGAGGCGGTGCCGACCAGGGACCACAACGTCCTGGCGGTCTCCCCGGAGCCGGCGACGAGGTTGTCGACCTGGATGTCGTCGCCCTTCCAGCGGTAGATCAGGAAGCCGTCGTCGGCGAGGTAGAGGAAGTCGTCCTCGTCCTCCAGCCACAGATTCCAGGTGCGCTCGTCCCAGGAGACCGGCCCGCTGGCGCGGGCGGCGCCGTGTACGCGGTGCAGCACGGAGATGACCTCGGCGGCGTCGCCGGGCCCCATCCTGCTCAGCTTGACCTGCCCGGAGGGGCGGATCTGCCGCAGCGCCTCGGCGGGGAGGCGCACGTTGTGCTGCGCCCCGGCGTGCTCGTAGCCGAGGGCCCGGTAGATCGGCGTGGTGGCGGGGTAGAGCACGGACACCGCGTCGCCGAGCGCCACGGCCCGGTCGATGACCGCCCGCATGATCAGCGTGCCGACGCCGCGACCGCGATCTTCGGGCGAGACGGTGACCCCCGCGATCCCGGCCATCGGCTGCGGCCTGCCGTGCCACCACTGCGTGAACTGCCGCAGCCGGGCGGCGGCCGTGAGCCTGGAGCCGTCGAAGGCGCCCAGGTAGCGGCCCTCCCCGAGCAAGGGGATCGTCGAGCGGCGCCACCGCTCGGTGTCAGCAGCCGAAAGCGGGCCGAACGAGCGCTTGCGGATGTCGAGGACGCCGTCGAGGTCCTCGGGAGTCAGATCGCGAATTTCCACAACGTTCCAACTTACGCAGCCGGGGTACGCCGTCGCGAACCATTTGTGCGGACGGCGAGCCGGTCGAGGTAGAGCAGCTGAGCGGCCACGACGACGGCCAGCGCGACGACGACCACGAGCAGCGGCGTGGTGACGCCGACGCCGGGCGAGGCGGCGGCGTACCGGCTGAGCTCGTTCACCTGGGCGACGGGCGCGGTGAACAGGGCGGGCTGCTGGGCGACCAGCAGTGGCCAGAGCAGGTCCTGGGCGTTCACCAGCGCGACGGCCCCGGCCAGGATGCCGGCCATGGGCAGGGAGGGCGCCACGACCCCGCTGAAGAAGTCCTTGTCGTTCCGCTCGGCCAGTCCCTTGCACAGCAGGGTGAGCACGAGCAGGGCGGGCACGCTCACCAGCAGGGGCGGGAAGAGCGCGAGGAAGGTGTCGATCAGGCCGAGGTTACGCATGTTCTGCCAGTTCGCCACGCCGATGGGGCCGGTGCCGACGAACAACCAGGGGGCGAACACCAGCAGCAGCCACTCGCTCCCGCGCCCGAGCGGCCGCAGGCCGCCGATGCCGAGGGCGGCCAGGTAGGCGACCCCGACCGACACCAGCGCTCCGGCGACGGCGGGCACCCAGGTGTTGACCTGCGTACGCAGCCCGCCCGCCGGGTCGCCGGGCGAGCCGAGCACGCCGGAGATCCAGGGCCAGGACAGCAGGATCCCCACAACCACGAAGATGACCAGCGCCGCCACCCCGACGACCACCCCGACCGTCTTCGGCGGCCGGTCCGAGCCGCCGGAGGCGGGAGGCGCGGCAGCGGGAGGTCCATCGGGCGGCGGCACGGAGCCCTGCGGCCAGGCAGGAGCCGCGGCGCCCGGCGACCAGGTGTCCGGACGCGCGAAGGCCGGAGGGGCGGGCGTGAGCGTGATACGCAGCCGGGAAGCCGCGACGATGACGGTGGCGACGATCCCCAGCACGCCGAGGGCCACCCCTGTGAGCGTCGCTACGGCCGCGCCAGGGCCGAACTTGGCCAGCCTGAAGGCGAAGTCGTACTGGAGGGCCGCGAGCGTCCCTGTGGAGCGCTGAGGGCCTCCGTTGGTGAGGACCAGACCGATCGAGAAGGTCTGCAGGCCGACGGCGACGGTGGCGAGCGCCACGAGCACGCCGACGACGAGCATGGCGGGCGCGACGGTGCCGCCGCGCAGGGTGGGCAGGAACGCGATGACCGCCAGCGAGCACACCACGCCGAACGTCGCCGCGGCGACGATCAGCCGCAGCGTGCCCGGCGCCGTGTCCGGCTCGCTCAGTCCCTGCGCCAGCGCGATCACGCCGGACGCGTCCCGCCTCAGCCCTTGCATCCAGGCCGCCGCCACGCCGACGGGCGAGAACGTGACGATCGCCAGGGACAGCACGATCCGCCCGGCCCGCCGCGTCCAGGTGCCGCCCCAGTCGAGAGCCGCCGCCAGCAGCGGTGCCACGACCACGGCCACGAGCAGCGGCACGACGGTCAGCGAGAGCGTGAAGCCCAGCGCCCGCCAGAAGGCGTCGTCGGCCAGCAACTCGCCGTAGTTGGACATCCCCGCATAGGTGCTCTCCCTGAGGACGCCGCCGCTTTGGAAGCTGAGCCAGATCGTCTGCGCCGTCGGCAGCACCAGTGTGATGAGGGTGCCGAAGAGGGCGGGCACGGCCAGCAGCCAGCCGATCGCGCGGTAGGACGTCTGCGGGGGGTTGGGGGAAGTCACGTCGCCCGACCCTACGCCGCCACCGCCCTCGCGCGCATCTCACGGCCGCCGCGAGCCCCGGGCTTCATCTCACGGGAGGAAACCGCACGTGAGCAGGCAAGAGCCAGGGCCCGGCCGGAACCGGGCCCAGCGCCCAAGAAGGTCAAAGGAGGAGAAAGGGCTATTCGGCGCCCAGGCGCTCCAGCACCGCGTCGCTGACGTCGAAGTTGGCGAAGACGTTCTGCACGTCGTCGCTGTCCTCCAGCGCGTCGATGAGGCGGAACACCTTCTTGGCGCCCTCCTCGTCCAGCGGCACGCTCATCGTCGGCAGGAAGCCCGACTCGGCCGAGTCGTAGTCGATCCCGGCCTCCTGCAGCGCCTTGCGCACCGGCACCAGGTCCCCGGCCTCGGAGACGACCTCGAACGAGTCCCCCAGGTCGTTGACCTCCTCGGCGCCCGCCTCCAGCACGGCCAACAGCACGGTGTCCTCGTCGAGCCCGTCCTTGGGCACGATCACGACGCCTTTGCGGTTGAACATGTAGGACACGGACCCGGGGTCGGCCAGGGAGCCGCCGTTGCGGGTCAGCGCGACACGCACCTCGGAGGCGGCGCGGTTGCGGTTGTCGGTGAGGCACTCGATGAGCACCGCGACGCCGCCGGGCGCGTAGCCCTCGTACATGATGGTCTGCCAGTCGGCGCCGCCGGCCTCCAGACCGCCGCCGCGCTTGCGGGCCCGCTCGATGTTGTCGTTGGGCACGGAGTTCTTCTTCGCCTTGAAGATGGCGTCGAAGAGGGTGGGGTTGGCGTCCGGGTCAGGGCCACCGGTGCGGGCCGCCACTTCGATGTTCTTGATGAGCTTGGCGAACAGCTTGCCCCGCTTGGCGTCGAGCGCTGCCTTCTTGTGCTTCGTCGTCGCCCATTTGGAGTGGCCGGACATTACTTAGAGCTCCCTAACCATGTCTACGAAGTAACGGTGCACGCGAGCGTCCCCGGTGAGTTCGGGGTGGAACGATGTCGCGAGCAGCGGACCTTGACGGACCGCGACGATCCTATCCCCAGGCTCGCACCGGCCCAGCACTTCGACGTCCGCGCCCACGGATTCGACCCAGGGAGCGCGGATGAACACCGCGTGCACCCGCTCGCCCGCGAAGTCCAGATCCTCCTCGAACGAGTCCACCTGGCGGCCGAACGCGTTGCGCCTGACCACCATGTCGATGCCGCCGATCGTCTGCTGCCCGGCGATGCCGTCCTCGATCCTGTCGGCCAGCATGATCATGCCGGCGCAGGAGCCGTAGGCGGGCATGCCTTCCTTGACCCGCATCCGCAGCGGCTGGAGCATGTCGAAGGTCTCGGCGAGCTTCCACATGGTGGTGGACTCGCCGCCGGGGATGACGAGTGCGTCGACCGCGTCCAGCTCGGCCGGCCTGCGGACGGCATGGGCCGAAGCGCCTGCCTCCTGAAGCATGCGCGCATGCTCGTGCACGTCTCCTTGGAGAGCGAGTACACCGATCGTGGGCACAGTCGATCCTTCCGTCCGGGTGCGGGTTTCGACCATTCAACACCAGGATGGCCCGGCATCTTCCTTCAGCGGTGCGCGTTCGGCGGCCCGCTGCGGGGAACTGGACGCCGTCCGCACCTACCTACAGGGCCAGCTTGACGTAGACGGGCTTGTGGTCGGACAGGGTCACGCGGCGGTCGACATGACAGCGCCGCACTGTGCCTTTCGGGGCGAAGAGGTAGTCGAGCTTCTTTCCCTCGCGGGTCCAGCGTCCGGTGCGCCGCGCGCCACGCTGGTCGCATTCCTGGTACGCCCGGTACAACGGCGCCACGGCGCGGCGGCCGGCGGCGCTGCCGTACCCGCTGTCGGGAGGCGAGACGTTGAGGTCGCCGCCGGCGATCGTCCGGTATCCGGGCTTGGCGGCGATCTCCCCCAGTCGCTGCAGCTGCCTGGTCCGGTAGGGCGCGCCGGGCTGCCGGTCGTCGTACTGGGCCCCGGAGGACAGGTGGGTGCCGCAGGCGTGGATCTTCCTGGCGGGGATGGTCGCGCAGACGGCGGCGCGCTTGACGTACCAGGGCGGGGCGGGCAGCGGATGGATCTCGAACGTGGCGGCGTCTCCCGCCACCGCGACGGCGATGCTCTGCGCGCCGCGCGGGCGGCCGAGGCGGTCGGGGTGGCAGGCGTACGGGGCGCCATCCTTCGATTGCAGGCCCCACGAGCCGATCGTCCAGCTCTGGCCCGTGCGCTGCTCCAGCCAGAGATCCAGCGTGCCGGTTGCGCCCGTGCAGAACTCCTGCAGGAAGATCACGTCGGCTTTGACCGGCTGGTTGAGCGCGTACGTGCCGATCGACTCGGCCAGTTCGAGCGCGCTCGCGCGGTAGAGGCGGCAGGCCGAATTGGTGCCGGTGCAGACGTTCCAGGTCATCACGGACAGGTCGGCACGGGCGGGGGCCGCGAGTAATCCGGCCACAAGGAGCAGGACGTGTCCCACCATGGTGGGACATCCTAGCGACCGGGCGCCGCCTCGGCCCCGACGCGACGAGGGCGCTCATGTGGTGCGGAGAAAAGCCCGGCCGCGAGGGCGGCCGGGCCGATGTGGCCGCTAGGGACGCTCGGTCTCCAGGCGGACCGTCTCCTCGATCGTCATCGGCTGCCTGCGCAGGACCGTCGGGTCGAGCGGCCGCAGATACGTCTGCTGCACCCCGGGCACCCGGTCCTCGACGACGAACGTGGCCCGGGTGTAGACCTCGGCGCCCGGCTCGCTGACCCGGGGCACGACCTTGAAGTCGGCCGTCATCTGCTCCCGCTCCATCTTCGTCAGCACGTATCCGCGCTGGTTGTTGTAGAACTTCAGGTGCGGGTTGATCCCCAGGAACGGATGCGTGGACGGGTCGGAGTCGACCCCGTTGCCGCCGGTGGAGATCGACGTGGCGACCAGTTCCGACCCCACCGACGGGCCTGTCGGGTCGTCGTAGTCGAGCTTGAGGTCGCTGGCCCAGTGCGCGTGCACGTCGCCGGTCAGCACGACGGGGTTGCGCACCTGGGCGTCGATCCAGCCCTGCGTGATGCGGCGGCGGGAGGCCACGTAGCCGTCCCAGGCGTCCTGGCTGGTGACCTTGGCAGGGCCGGCGTTGTTGTCACGCTGGGCGAAGAAGACCTGCTGCCCGAGGATGTCCCACTGCGCCCGCGATTGGCGGAACCCGTCAAGCAGCCACGCCTCCTGCTCGGCCCCGGTGATCGAGCGGGCGGGGTCGATGGAGGCGGGGCAGTCCTTGTAGCCGTCGCCGCAGCCCTGGTCGTCGCGGTACTGGCGGGTGTCGAGCATGTGGAAGGTGGCCATGCGGCCCCAGCGGATGCGCCGGTAGAGCTGCATGTCGACGCCACGCGGGATGGAGGTGCGGCGCAGCGGCATGTTCTCGTAGTAGGCGCGGAAGGCGGCCTCGCGGCGGGACAGGAAGTTCGGCTGGGGGATCTCGGGCCGCTCCGGCACCTCGTCGGCCCAGTTGTTGTCCAGCTCGTGGTCGTCCCACACGACCAGCCACGGCGCGGCGGCGTGCGCGGCCTGCAGGTCAGGGTCGGCCTTGTACTGGGCGTGGCGCTGGCGGTAGTTGGCCAGGGTCTCGGTCTCGGGGCCCTCGTGGTGGCGGATGTTGCCGCCGGGGATGTTGTAGGTGTTCTTGGTGTACTCGTACTGATAGTCGCCCAGGTGCAGGATGAGGTCGGGGTGCTCCTCGGCGAGCCTGCGGTAGGACGTGAAGTAGCCGTGCTCGAACTGGGCGCAGGAGACGAAGGCCATGGCCAGCGCGCCGCCGTACGACAGAGGGTGCGGGGCGGTGCGGGTGCGGCCGACGGGCGAGACGTACGGGCCGACGCGGAAGCGGTACCAGTACTCGCGGTCGGAGCTCAGGTTCTGGACCTCGACGTGGACACTGTGGCCCCACTCCGGCGCGGCGACGGTGACGCCGGAGCGGACGACGCGGCGACAGCGCTCGTCGGCGTACACCTGCCACTGCACCGGGAACGGCTGCTGCGGCATGCCGCCGAGCCCGTCCTCGGCGAGTGGCTCCTGGGCGAGCCTGGTCCACAACACGAAGCCCTCGTGGTCGGGGTCGCCCGAGGCGACGCCGAGCGTGAAGGGGTCGGTACGCAGCCCGCGCGAGGCCAGGCTCTGGGCGGTTTCGGCGGCAGGATCCGGCTCGTCGGCGTGCGCGGCGGTGGCCGGGATGGCCGCGGCGGCGCCTGCCGCTAAACCGGTGACGAGGAAGTGCCGGCGGTTCAGCTTCGACATGTGTGGCTCCTGGGACGATCGAGGGTGAGGGGGACTCCCGTAGCCTTACCGACGATCATGACCGCGCAGTAAACATCACACAACACAAAAAAGGCGACATCCTTCGCGGATGTCGCCTCTTTCGGAACTTTCCGTCGTCACCGTCGCCCGGTAGCACCCCCGCCCACTGTGATCATCTCACTGGAGCCAGGTCCCTGGTCTGCAACGACGCGCCGGACTACCAGCCGCGCTCGGCCAGGCGGTGCGGCTGCGGGATCTCGTCGACGTTGATGCCGACCATGGCCTCGCCCAGCCCGCGCGAGACCTTGGCGAGGACGTCGGGGTCGTCGTGGAAGGTGGTGGCCTTGACGATGGCCGCGGCGCGCTTGGCCGGGTCGCCCGACTTGAAGATGCCCGAGCCGACGAACACGCCCTCGGCGCCCAGCTGCATCATCATCGCGGCGTCGGCCGGGGTGGCGATGCCGCCCGCGGTGAACAGCACGACCGGCAGCTTGCCCGCCTTGGCGACCTCGGCGACCAGCTCGTACGGGGCCTGCAGCTCCTTGGCGGCCACATACAGCTCGTCCTCGGGCAGCGAGGTGAGCCGCTTGATCTCGGCGCGGATGGTGCGCATGTGGGTGACGGCGTTGGAGACGTCGCCGGTGCCCGCCTCGCCCTTGGAGCGGATCATGGCCGCGCCCTCGGTGATGCGGCGCAGCGCCTCACCCAGGTTGGTGGCGCCGCACACGAACGGCACCGTGAACTGCCACTTGTCGATGTGGTTGGCGTAGTCGGCCGGGGTGAGCACCTCCGACTCGTCGACGTAGTCCACGCCGAGCGCCTGCAGCACCCGGGCCTCGACGAAGTGGCCGATGCGGGCCTTGGCCATGACGGGGATCGACACGGCGCTGATGATGCCGTCGATCATGTCGGGGTCGCTCATCCTGGACACGCCGCCCTGCGCGCGGATATCGGCCGGCACCCGCTCGAGCGCCATGACGGCGACCGCGCCGGCGTCCTCAGCGATCTTGGCTTGCTCGGGGGTGACGACGTCCATGATGACGCCGCCCTTGAGCATCTCGGCCATGCCACGCTTGACGCGGGCGGTTCCGGTGACGGGGCCAATGGTCGGCGGGGTCTGGGGCGTGCTGCTGGACACGGTCATCCTCACGGGCTCTCACGGCGGTCGGTAAGTTATCAAACCCATCGTAGGTCCTGGAGGACCCCTCACCCGACATGCCAACATGTCAGGATTTATCGCCTAAGTCGTTACACATCGACGATCAGGGGATGACGGGTTTGCGGCTGGCGAGGGCCACCCAGACCTGACCGGGGGCGAAGTTCATCGGCTCGCCGCTCTCAGTGGTGAACGTCGTGCCGCCCTTCTCCGATTCCCGCTCCCACTTCGCTTTGAAAGCTTTACCGTCACGCAGCACGATCGCCGAGCCCTTGCCCGTGGTGTGCACCAGCGGCGTGTAGCTGTCGTTCTTGTCGTGGAACTGCGAGCGCTCGGTCTTGGTGTACTGGATGACGATCGTCGGCGCGCCGAGCTGCCCGCCCTCGGCGGCCATGTCCTTCTTGCCGTCCTGCCAGATCATCCACATCTTGCGCTGCTCGGACCAGGCGAAGGTGAAGCGCGCCGCGGGCCACTTGACGGTGTACGCCTTCTTCTCCACGCCGCCCTCGGCCGGCGCGTCACCGAAGGTGAAGCCGACGTCCTTGGCCTTGCTGGCCTTGGGCGCCTTGGCCAGCAGCTGCTTGGTGTTGGCGAACAGGTTGTACGGGGCGAAGCGGCCCGGCTGCCGGAAGTACGCCCCCGGATTGCGGGTGTCGCCGACGTCGAACAGCGACGCCTCGGCGATCAGCGGCAACATCAGACTCTGCGCGCCCGAGTAGGAGAAGGCCGGCTTGCCGAACATCGGCACGATGTGCAGGTCGGAGATGCGAGCGCTGCGCACTGGGCCCACCTTGGCGGGCAGCTTGGAGGAGAAGATCGCCATGAGCCGGGTCAGCCCCGCCTCGACCTGCTCGATGTAGACGATGTCCGCGCTCTTCAGCCCCATCTGCGGCTTGCCGGCCGCGGTGTTCTCGATCTTCACGGCGAGCACCGGCTTGAGCGCCTCGTACGGCTGGCCGGTGAACGGGTGCGTCTCGGTCTCTGTGGGCTCCTCGCTCGGCGACGCGGTGGCGGCCTGAGGCACCTTGCCTGGGGCCGGCTCGTCCGACGAGCAGGCCGCGACAGGCAGCAGCACGGCCGCTCCGGCAAGTGTGAGCGTGATCATCCGGGGTAGCCGCACCTGCAACACTCCTCGCTTCAGCCCGAAAACCGGATGAAGCTTACTGGCTTCCCCAAATCAGGTCATTCAGTTGCCATAGTCGCAGGCGGATTGTCATCAATCTCAAAGAAATCGGGATATTCCGTGTGCCCCGCCAGGCGCAGGGTTCTGGCCAGCCAGCGGCGCTGGGCCGTACGGGTGACCGCCACCGCGTTGTTATAAAAACGACGCGAATAGACCACCTTGGTCACGGCCGTGTCGAGCTCCTCCAGCAGGTCGCGGCCGCCTGGCGACTCCGACAGCTTCTCCCTGAACCGCTCCTGGTCCACCGCCGCCCGCAGCGCCCGCGACAGGTCGCTCTCGGCGTGCTCGCGCTCCTCCGGCCCGGCGCTCCTGGCCTCATGGGCGGCCGCGGCCAGCACCAGCGACGTGGCCGGGTCCAGCAGGCGCGCGCCGGCCAGCTCCAGCACCACCGCCCGGCGCCGCATCAGCGCGGCGTCCAGCGACTCGCGGGCCAGCTCCAGGCGGATGTGCAGGCGGTCGAGCCGGCCGGCCCGCCAGGAGACGTACACGGCCATGAGCACCACGACGATGCCCACGATCAGGATGATCATGGTGGACGTCACAGGTCCTCCTCCACCCGGCCCGCGCCGCTCGTGGTGACCGTCTCGTACACGCGCACCACGTCCCGCGCCACCGTGGACCAGTCGTACTTCCTGACCGCCACCAGCGCCTCCGCGGCCAGCTTGGCCCGCCGCTCCGGCGCGTCGAGCAGCGCGGCGGCCTCGCGCGCCAGCGAGCCGGCGTCGCCGTTGGCGAACAACGCGCCCGCCTGGCCCTCGCCGAGCACCCTGCGGAAGGCCGGGATGTCGCTGGCCAGCACGGTGGACCCGGAGGCCATGGCCTCGGCCAGCACGATGCCGAAGCTCTCCCCCCGCGTGTTGGGCGCGCAGAACACGTCGACCGAGTGGTAGGCGCGGATCTTGTCGGTCTCGCTCACCATGCCCAGCACCGTCACCCGGTCGTGGAACCGCTTGGGCACCTGCTCGAAGACGTCTTTCTCGTCGCCGGGACCGGCGATGAGCAGCTTCACCTCCGGCCGCTCGGCCGCCAGGGTCGCGAACGCCTCCAGCAGGATCGGCAGGCCCTTGCGCTCCTCGTCCATCCGCCCCAGGAAGCCGAGCGTGGCGCCGTCGGGACCCCACCCGTCCAGCGGCTCGGCCTCGGTGTAGCGGGAGACGGTCACGCCGTTGGAGATGAGCACCGCGTCGCCGCCGAACTGCTCGACCAGGCTCTTGCGGGCCGCGTCGGAGACCGCGATGCGGCCGCTGAGCTTCTCCAGCGCGCTCTGCAGCAGCGGCTCGGCCACCGCGATGGCCCGCGAGCGCGACCACGACGCGTGGAACGTGGCCACGATCGGCCCCTTCGCCGCCCAGCACGCCAGCACGCCCAGGCTCGGGATCAGCGGCTCGTGGATGTGCAGCACGTCGAACCGGCCCGTGCGCACCCACCGCCGCACCCGCGCCGCCGACAGGAAGCCGAACGACATCCTGGCCACCGCCCCGTTGTACGGCACCGGCACCGCCCGCCCCGCTCCCGTCACATACGGGGGCAGCTCGTCGTCGTCGGCCGCCGGCGCGATCACCGACACGTCGTGCCCCTGCGCGATCAGCGCCTGGGCCAGGTCGTCGATGTGCTGCTTGACCCCGCCCGGCATGTCCCACGAGTAGGGACACACGATGCCCACCTTCATGGGAGGACCCTCTGGCGCGGCAGGTCCTCCAGCCAGAGGCGCTGCAACATGTGCCAGTCCTCCGGATGCTCGGAGATGCCCTTCTCGAACACGTCGGCCAGCCGCTGCGCCACCACCGCGACCTTCTCCTGCCGGGTGCCCTCCTCCGGGACCGGGATCTCCTCGTGGATGTGGATGCCCCAGTCGCCGTTCACGAAGTAGACGATCGCCGGCAGCAGCGCGGCCCCGGTCTGCACGGCCAGCAGCGGCGGCCCCGCGGGCACCTTCGTGGTGGCGCCGAAGAAACGCACCTCGACGCCGCTCTTGGTCAGATCGCGCTCGGCGGGCAGGCACACCACGCCGCCCTTGCGCACCCGGATGGCCAGCGAGGCGAAATTGTGGCCATCGCCGCCGGTCAGCGGCAGCACCTCCATGCCGAGCCCTTCGCGGAAGGCCACGTAACGGCGGAACAACGACTCCGGTCTGAGCCGTTCGGCCACGGTCGTGAACGGATGGCCCACGCCCACCAGCCAGGCGCCCGCCTGGTCCCAGTTGCCCATGTGCGGCAGCGCCAGCACGACGCCCCGCCCGGCCGCCACGGTGTCGTGGACGTGCTCGGCGCCGATGACATGCGTGCGCCGCACGATCTCCTCGGTCTTCATGGACGGCAGCCGGAAGACCTCGTGGAAGTAGCGGAAGTACGAGCGCATGCCCGCCCTGGTGAGCTCGCGCAGCTCCCGGCTGCCCGAGTCGAGGCCCGTCACCCTGGCCAGGTTGGACTCCAGCCGGCGCACCGACTTGCCGCGCCTGGCCCACACCCGGTCGGCCAGGAAGCTGAAGACGGCGGCCGTCGGGCGCTCAGGCAACAGCGGCACGAGCTTCCAGCCGGCCGCGAAGCCCGCGGCCACGACGCGATCGCCGAACGACGCCTTCTCGCTCATTTCTCCCTCGTCTGCCGGTAAACCGCCACCACCCGCTGCCCCACGGTGACCACGCTGGCCGCCGCCAGCAGCCACATCCCCACAGGCAGAATGTACGGCACGCCGAGCCCCGAGAAGCAGGCCGCGACCAGCGCCACGACCAGCCGTTCCGGCCGCTCGGCCAGCCCGACGTCGGCCGTGAGCCCGAGCCCTTCGGCCCTGGCCTTGGCGTACGACACCAGGGTCCCGGCGATCAGGCACACCAGCGTCACCGAGGCCATCAGCGTGTCCTGTCTGGACACGAAATACAAGATCAGCCCGGCGAAGATGGCGGCGTCGGCAACCCGGTCGAGCGTCGAGTCCAGAAACGCGCCCCAGGTGCTGCCCCCCTTCCCACCGAGCCGGGCCACCACGCCGTCGAGCAGGTCGAACAGCACGAAGAACGTGATCACGAGGGCCCCCAGGGTCAAGTGGCCCAAGGGGAAGAAGGTCAGGGCGGACACGACGGTGCCGAGGGTGCCGATCGCCGTGACGGCGTTCGGGCCGATCCCGCGGCCCACGAGGGCCCTGCCCAGTGGCGTGAGTATCCGGGTCATGGCCGGGCGCAGGAGTTTGAGCATCGCCGTCCGATCGTAGGCCATCACGGACCTGACAACTTTCTTTGCCCTGCCCCTCTTGTGATATCCGCCACACGGGTATTTGGTGAACACACCGCGTCCATGCGGTTTCTGTCATGCTTCCGCGCGGGCGCGGCGTTGGAAACAAACCGACGACGCGGGAGGCGACGTGGCGGAAAGAAACACGGGAGGCGCTGCAGGGGCCGCGGGCAGGGCACCCGCGGCCGACAGGGCGGATGCGATACGCAATGTCGTGCTGGTCGGCCACTCAGGAGCAGGTAAGACGACTCTCGTCGAGCAGCTGCTGGCCGCCACGGGCACTATTCAGCGCCCGGGACGGGTGGAGGACGGCAACACGGTCAGCGACTTCGACGAGGTCGAGGTCAGGCAACAGCGGTCGGTCAACCTCGCATTGGCGCCCCTGCTGCACAACGGAATCAAGATCAACTTTCTCGACACCCCCGGCTACGCGGACTTCGTGGGCGATCTGCGAGCCGGGCTGCGCGCGGCCGACGCTGCGCTGTTCGTGGTATCGGCGTCCGAGGGGATCGACGGGCTCACCCAGATGCTCTGGGAGGAGTGCGCGCAGGTCGGCATGCCGCGCGCGGTGGTGATCACCAAGATCGACCATCAGCGGGCCGACTTCGACGAGGTGCTCGCCACCTGCCAGGACGTCTTCGGCGACGGCGTGGCGCCCCTCTACCTGCCGGTGATCACCAACGGGCATGTCAACGGGCTGATCGGGCTGCTCACGGAGAAGTTCTACAACTACGCGACAGGCGCCCGCACCGAGAAGGAGCCCGGTGCGGAGTACGAGACGCAGATCGAGGAATACCGCGGCTCGCTGATCGAGGGCATCATCCAGGAGAGCGAAGACGAGACGCTCATGGAGAGGTACCTCGAGGGCGAGCCGATGGACACCAAGGTCCTCATCGAGGACCTGGAGAAGGCGGTCGCACGCGGCAGCTTCTACCCGGTGCTCTGCAGCGGGCTGGGCGTCGGCATGCACGAGGTGCTGGAGGTCATCACGCAGGGCTTCCCGTCGCCGCTCGAACACCCGATGCCGGAGATCACCGACCTGTCCGGCAAACCGGTCAAGGGCATCACCTGCGACGCGGACGGCCCGCTCGTGGCCGAGGTCGTCAAGACCACCAGCGACCCGTACGTGGGCCGCATCAGCCTCGTCCGCGTCTTCTCCGGCACGCTGCGCCCCGACATGACCGTGCACGTGTCCGGGCACGGCCTGGCCGACCGCGGCCACGAGGACCACGACGTGGACGAGCGCATCGGCACCCTGACCTGCCCGCTGGGCAAGCAGCAGCGCGGCGCGGCCAAGGGCATCGCCGGCGACATCGTGGCGGTGGCCAAGCTGTCGCGGGCCGAGACCGGCGACACCCTGTCCGAGGTCGAGCGGCCGCTGCTGATGACCGCTTGGGCCATGCCCGACCCGCTGCTGCCCGTGGCGATCAGGGCCAAGTCCAAGGCCGACGAGGACAAGCTGTCGCAGGCACTCGGCCGGCTCGTGGCCGAGGATCCCACGCTACGGCTGGAGAACAACGCCGAGACGCGCCAGCTCGTCCTGTGGTGCATGGGCGAGGCGCACACCGACGTGCTGCTCGACCGGCTGTCCAAACGGCACGGCGTGGAGGTCGAACGGATCGAGCTGCGGGTGCCGCTGCGCGAGACGTTCGGCGGCAAGTGCCAGGCCATGGGCCGCAACGTCAAGCAGACCGGCGGCCACGGCCAGTACGCGATCTGCCACCTCGAGGTTGAGCCCCTGCCGTCCGGCGGCGGGTTCGAGTTCGTGGACAAGATCGTGGGCGGCGTGGTGCCCCGGCAGTTCATCCCGTCGGTGGAGAAGGGCGTGCGGGCCCAGATGGAGCGGGGCGTCGTCGCCGGCTATCCGATGGTCGACGTGCGCGTCACGCTGTACGACGGCAAGGCCCACTCGGTGGACTCCTCCGACATGGCCTTCCAGATCGCCGGCCAGCTGGCACTGAAGGAGGCGGCGGCGAAGGTGCCGACCCTGCTGCTCGAGCCGGTGGACGAGCTCTCCGTGCTGGTGGCCGACGACCACGTGGGGTCGGTGATGTCCGACCTGTCGTCGCGGCGCGGGCGGGTGCTCGGGACCGAGCCCGTCGGCACCGGGCGCACACTGGTCAAGGCCGAAGTGCCCGAGCTGGAGATAACACGGTACGCCATCGATCTGAGATCCATGTCACACGGAACGGGCACGTTCACGCGCTCGTTCCTGCGCTACGAGCCGCTGCCGCCGAACCTGGCCTCAAAGGTGGCGACCCCGGACTGAGCCTCGGAAAAGAGGTCTCAGATGAGCTGAGGAGCCGGGAGGGAACCCTGTGGTCCCTCCCGGCCCAGCCGTGTTCTTTCATCACAAAGACATCACGACTTCATTTCGGTTTTTCGTACCGACCATCCCTGAGCAGATGTCACACTGGGTGGCATTATGCCAACTGGACGCCCACTCCTAGCTGCCGCTGCCCTCGCCGTCGTCACCACCACCGCCGCCTACGCGTTCGGCCCCGGTACGACCGAGAGCCCCGCGGCGAGCGAGAAGAAGACGACCACCGCCGCGGCACCCGTGACCGCCTGCAAGGCCGACGCCCGCTACCCGAAGCGCCAGCTCCGGGGCGTCTGGATCGCCACGGTCAAGAACATCGACTGGCCCTCGCGGACCGGGTTGTCCGCCGAGCGGCAGAAGGCCGAATACATCAAGATCCTGGACAGCGCCGCCCAGCGTAACTTCAACGCCGTCTTCGTCCAGGTGCGACCCGCCTCCGACGCGCTCTACAAGTCGTCGCTCGAGCCCTGGTCGCAGTTCCTGACGGGCACGGCGGGCAAGGATCCCGGCTGGGACCCGCTGCCGTTCCTCATCGAGGAGGCCCACAAGCGGGGCCTGGAGTTCCACGCCTGGTTCAACCCGTACCGGGCCTCCTACGACGCCGACGTCGCCAAGCTGCCCGCCAACCACCCCGCCCGGCAGCATCGGGACTGGACGGTCAAGTACGGCGACCGCCTCTACTTCAACCCGGGCCTGCCGCAGGTGCGCGAGCATGTCGTCAAGGTCATCACGGACGTGGTGGACCGCTACGACGTGGACGGGGTGCATTTCGACGACTACTTCTACCCGTACCCGGGCGAGGGCGGCCAGTTCAACGACCAGGCCGCCTTTACAAAGTACGGCAAGGGCAAGAGCCTGGCCGACTGGCGGCGCAACAACGTCAACACGCTGGTGGCCGAGGTGGACCAGGCCATCCACGAGCGGAAGAACCACGTCAAGTTCGGCATCAGCCCGTTCGGCATCTGGCGCAACAAGTCGAATGACCCGTCCGGGTCCAACACCAACGGCATGTCCGCCTATGACTCGATTTATGCGGACGCGAAGGCCTGGATCAAGTCGGGCACCGTCGACTACGTCATGCCACAGCTCTACTGGCCGCGCGGCTTCAAGGCGGCCGACTACCAGGAGCTGATGCCGTGGTGGTCCAGCGCGGTCAAGGGCTCCGGCGTGCACCTGTACATCGGGCAGGCCCTCTACCGGGTCGGCGCCACGGACGACAAGGCCTGGACCAAGCCGGGCGAGATGTCCGCGCACCTGACGCTCAACCGCAAGCACAACCAGGTGGACGGCGACGTCTACTTCAGCGCCAAGCAGCTGCTCACCAACCCGCTGGGCGCGATGGACCGGGTCGCCAAGGAGCACTACGGCCGCCCCGCCCTGCTGCCGCTCATGAAGGACCGCGGCGGCCAGGCCCCGGCCCAGCCGGCGGGGGCGAAGGCCGCCCAGCCGGCGGGAGCGAAGGCCGCAGGCTCGACGCTGTCCTGGACGCCGTCGGCGGGGGCCCGCGCGTACGCGGTGTACCAGGCGCCGAAGCCCGGCGAGGACTGCCAGCCCACGGACGCCCGCAACCTGGTCGCGGTCGTCTCCGACCCGTCGTACGCGACCACGGCGCCGGGGACCTACCTGATCACCTCGCTGGACCGCCTGCACAACGAGAGCAAGCCGGTCACGGTGAAGGTGGACCCGGTCTGACCACACCGCCACGGCGATGACCAGGCGCCGCACGAATACAGTGCGGCGCCCCAGCCGGCAGGCGCTCCCAGCCGGGCGCACCCACCGCCGCAAACGCGTCTCCCGACGCCCGACGTTGCCTCGGCACACCCTCGGTTCATGAGAGGGTAGTCGGGACTTGTGGCGCCTGGAGGCGACCGTCCTCTACCGTGCCACCGACATCATCGATCGCGGGAGGTCATCGGGGTGAGGCGCGCGGTAGTCGTGCTGGCCGTGCTGCTCGGCCAGCTGCTGACCGGCCTAGGGCTGTTCGCGGGGGCGGCACGAGCTGAAGACGGCGCCGATCGAGTGGCGCGGGCGGACTACAGCACCGGACCAGCAGCGGAGGCCCGCGGCCAGACGGGCCGGGTGGCGCTCATCGGGGTGTCCGGGCTCCACTGGAACGACCTCACCCAGGCCGACACCCCCAACCTCTGGGACCTGGCCGCATCCAGCGCGATCGGCTCGCTGTCCGTCCGCACCGTCGGCAACGTGACCTGCCCCTACGACGGCTGGCTGACCGTCTCGGCGGGCACCAGGTCGGCCGTCGGCTACGGCTGTGGCGCGCCCCCGATGCCCGAGCAGCAGGGCGAGGGCGCCGCCATCCCCGACTACCGCTACCTCATCGACGTGGCCGGCCAGCGTTACGCCGGCACCCTCGGAGAGTCGCTGAAGGCTGCCGGACAGTGCTCGATCGCGATCGGCCCGGGCGCCGCACTCGGGCTGGCCGACCGGCAGGGCACGGTTCAGCACTACCACAGCTCGCCGCTCCAGGTCAGGACCGCCGACCTGGAGAAGTGCCGGATGATCGCCATGGACGTGGACGACCTCATCCGCCCCTACCTGACCGGCGACCGGCTGCCGAAGGTGCCTGACCAGCTCACCCCCGCCCAGCGGCGCACCGCCCTGCGGCTGGCCGACGCCAAGGCGGGCGCGCTGCTGTCGGTGCTGCCCTCCGACACGACGGTGCTGCTCGCGGGCCTGTCCGACCACGGCTCCGTACCCCACCTGAGGGTGGCCGCGCTCCGTGAGCCCGGCGCGCAGGGCCGCCTGCTCGGCGCCGCCTCCACCCGCCGCGAGGACATCTCGATCCTGCCCGACCTGACCACCACCGCCCTGACCAAGCTCGGCGTGGCGGTTCCCAGCACCGTCGTGGGCCTGCCCATGCAGGCCGGGGAGCACGGCGCCACCATCGAACACCTCCAGCGCGCCGATGCCACCGCTCAGACCATGCGCTCGGCGAAGGGCCAATACTTCACCGCCCTCGCGGTCCTGCAGGTCCTGTTCTACGTGCTGGCCTTCGTGCTGCTGCGCCGCCGCAAGCAGTTGCCCTGGGTACGCGCGGCGGCGACGGCGCTGGCGGCCCTGCCCGTCACCTCGTTCCTGGTCAACCTGCTGCCGTGGTCCACGCATCTGGAGCTGTTCGGCGGCATGCTGGCCTGGTGGGCGACGATCACCGCACTGGCGCTGGCCGGGCCCTGGCGACGCCGGCCGCTCGGGCCGCTGGCCGTGGTCGCCGGCGTCACCGCGCTCACGCTCGCCGGCGATCTGCTGACCGGCACGACGCTCCAGCTCAACAGCTTCATGGGCTTCAGCGCCGAGCAGGGGGCCCGCTACTTCGGGCTCGGCAACATTCCGTTCGCGCTGTTCGCCACCGGCACGCTGCTGACCACGACGGTGATCGCGCACCGCTGGCCGGGAAAGGTGGGCCTGGCCGCGATCGTGGGGCTCGGCGCGGCCGCGATGGTGCTCGGCGGGTCCGGGCTGGGCAGCGACTTCGGCGGCGTCATCGCGTTCGTGCCGGGCATCGCGGTCACCGCGCTCATCCTGTCGGGCCGGCGGGTGTCGCTGCTGACGCTGGCGTTGTTCTGCGTGGCCGGCGGCGTGATCGTGATGACGTTCGCCTGGATCAACTACTTGAGGCCGGCCAACGAGCAGACGCACCTGGGCAGGTTCGTGGGCCAGGTGCTGACCGGCGAGGCGCTCGACGTCATCTGGCGCAAGCTGCAGGCCATGCTCGGCACACTGCTCAACCCCAACCTGATGCCGATCGTCATCGTGGCCGTGGCGTTCCTCGTGTACGCGATCCTGCGGCCCGAGCAGGCCTCGGCCGGTGTGGTGCCGGCGGCGTTCGAGCACTCCCCCGCGCTGCGGGCCGGGTTGATCGGCACGCTGGTCAGCGGCGTGGTCGGGATGCTCGTCAACGACTCGGGCGCGGCCGTGCTATCCATGGCGCTGGCGCTGGCCATACCCCTGCTGCTGGCCACCGGCATCGGCGTGCTGACGCGGCGGGAGCAATCAGCCCCAGGCGTCGGCGAGCAGCTGACGCGTGTCGCGAAGTAGCTGAGGCAGGACCTTGGTCTGGGCGACGACCGGCATGAAGTTCGTGTCGCCGCCCCACCGCGGGACGACGTGCTGGTGCAGGTGCGCGGCGATGCCCGCGCCCGCCACGTGGCCGAGGTTCATGCCTACGTTGAAACCCTGCGCGCCGCTGGCCTTGCGCAGGGCCCGCAGCGACTTCTGCGTGAACTCCCCCATCTCGACCAGCTCGTCCGGGCTGAGCTCGTCGTAGTCGGACACGTGCCGGTAGGGGACGACCATCAGGTGGCCGGAGTTGTACGGATAGAGGTTGAGCACCGCGTACACGCTCTCACCCCGGGCCACGATCAGGCCCTCCTCGTCGCTCATCTTGGGGATCGCGTCGAACGGGCACCCGTCGTCGGGGCCGGTGCCGGTCGGCTTGTTCTCACCCTTGATGTAGGCCATACGATGCGGGGTCCAGAGACGGTCGAAGTTGTCCGGAGCCCCTGCCCCTGCCTGATCGTGCATAACTAGCAGCATAGGACCCCGGACAAACGGGATGCTCTTCCGGCACAATCCTGAACACCCGCTTACAGGAGGCCGCGATGAGCGACGCTTTAGTCGAGCATTCCGTACAGCCCGGCGAAGCCGAGCATTCCGAACCGCCCACCCCCAGCCCCGTCCCTGAGCCCGCTCCGCCCTACCCGTCCGGCGCGACGGTCAAGGGCCGGATCAAGGTCGCCGACGAGGTGGTGGAGAAGGTCGCCGCCCTGGCGGCCCTCGAAGTGGCCGGGGTCGCCGACATGGGCGGTGACCTGGCGCGTGCCTTCGAGTCCGTACGCGACCGCATCGGCATCGGCTCGCGGCGCGGCACCCAGGGCGTCAGCGCGGACATCCAGGACCGTCAGGTGGCGGTGAGCCTGACGATCGTGGTCGAGTACGGGCATGTGGTGATGGAGGTCGCCTCGGAGGTCAAGATGAACGTGGCCAGGAGCGTGAGCCGGATGCTCGGCATGCGCGTCGTGGAGGTCAACGTGACGGTGGACGACGTCCGTCTCCCGGGTGAGGGCCGCCCCGCCCGCACCGAAGACCCTCCCGCCGACGACGCCATGGCCCCCTGACCCCCGACGGCGCAGCACGGGCGCGCCACAGGCACGCACTCACCCGGCGGGCACGCCGCACGCCGCCCAGCCACACGGCATGGCACCTCACAGGCACACGCCACAGGCCGTGCCCGCCGGCGCCACACGACGGGCGCGCCACACGACGGGCGCGCCACACGGCGGGCGCGAAGTGTGGCCGGCCATTGGCCGTATTTCGTCCAGCGGGTGTGACGGCCTGGCAGAGGCGACGGACGGTGGGCGCGGCGGCGGCGTCCCCGAGCCAACGGCTGCCCTCCCCTCGTTTCGCATCCTGCCCGTGCTGCCTAGGGTGTGAGCCATGACAACCGATCAACTCGAGCCCATGCCGGACGACTGGCGACGCGCCCTGGCCATCGTGGCCCACCCCGACGACCTCGAGTACGGCTGCGCATCCGCGATCGCCACCTGGACCGACGCCGGGCGTCAGGTCGCGTACGTGATCGCCACGAGGGGGGAGGCGGGCATCGACACGCTCGAACCCGGCAAGAGCGGTCCCGTGCGCGAGCGTGAGGAGCGGGCCAGCGCCGCCGTGGTCGGGGTGAGCAGCGTGGAGTTCCTCGACCATCCGGACGGCGTCATCGAGTACAGCACCGCGCTGCGCAGGGACATCGCCGCCGCCATCCGCAGGCACCGCCCCGAGCTGGTGATCACCTTGAACCCGGATGACACGTGGGGCGGCACCTACTGGAACACGCCGGACCATCGGGCGGTGGGCAGGGCGGTCCTGGATGCCGCCGGCGATGCGGGCAATAGGTGGATATTTCCGGATACTGATGCGGAGCCCTGGAACGGCGTCCGCTGGGTCGCCGTAGCCGGCACCGACTCCCCCACCCATGCCGTGGACGTCACCGACGGGCTGGAGCGCGGCGTGCGGTCGCTCATGGAGCACCGCGCGTACATCGAGGCACTCAACGACGAGGACCCCGAGACCTACGCCCGCGACCTGATCGAAGGCTTCGCCCGGCAGGAGGCGGAGCGCTTCGGCGGCCGCCCTGCGGTGACATTCCGCCTATTCACCTGGTAACTCGACTCCGCCCGGCAACTCCGACAAATCCGGAATCGTCTGCGACGGCCTGCGGATCTTGCTAAGGTCTCATGCCCTGCGGTCGATGGTTCCCGCAGGCACTGCCGACCGGGCGCGTCATGCTATGGTTACGTTGTGTGATGGACGGGGTCCAAGGCACCGGGCAACCGGGAAACGGCTCATGGCCCGCTATCGGCCATCACTCCATCGCGGGCGGCATGCCGCCCGGGGCGTAGTCAACCGCCCAGACGCTACGGTCGTCCGGCAGCCAGCCGGAAGTCGCGAGAGCAAGCCCCCTCCCCCCAGGCGGGTGTGCAGTTGATGTCGTCAGACCTGGACGCGCCGCTCCACGGCGTTGACGATCTCGCCGATCGCCTCGTCCACCGGCACGCCGTTCTTCTGCTCCCCGCTGCGGTAGCGGAACGAGACCGCCCCATTGGCGATGTCGTCGTCACCGGCCAGCAGCATGAAGGGGACCTTGGCCTTCTGCGCGTTGCGGATCTTCTTCTGCATCCGGTCGTCGGCGGTGTCCACCTCGATCCGGATGCCGCGCTCGGCCAGCTTCTTCGCCACGTCCTGCAGGTAGGACACGTGCGCCTCGGCGATCGGGATGCCCACCACCTGCACGGGCGCCAGCCAGGGCGGGAACGCGCCGGCGTAGTGCTCGGTGAGCACGCCGAGGAAGCGCTCGACGGAGCCGAACAGCGCCCGGTGGATCATGACCGGGGTCTGCCGTGAGCCGTCCGCCGCCTGGTATTCCAGGCCGAAGCGCTTGGGCTGGTTGAGGTCGAGCTGAATGGTCGACAGCTGCCAGGTGCGACCGATCGCGTCCTTGGCCTGCACGGAGATCTTCGGCCCGTAGAAGGCCGCCCCGCCCGGGTCGTCCACCAGCGTCAGCCCCGACTCCGTGGCGACCTGGCGCAGGGCCGCGGTGGCCTCCTCCCACTCCGCGGGGTCGCCGATGAACTTCTCCGACTCGTCGCGGGTGGACAGCTCCAGGTAGAAGTCGGTCAGGCCGAAGTCACGCAGCACGCTGAGCACGAACCTCAGCAGCGACTTGATCTCATCGGCCATCTGCTCCCTGGTGGTGTAGATGTGCGCGTCGTCCTGCGTCATGCCGCGCACGCGGGTCAGCCCGTGCACCACGCCGGACTTCTCGTAGCGGTAGACCGACCCGAACTCGCACAGCCGCAGTGGCAGCTCCCGGTAGGAGCGCCCGCGGGACCTGTAGATCAGGTTGTGCATCGGGCAGTTCATCGGCTTGACCCGGTATTCGATGCCCTCCAGCTCGAAGGCCGGGAACATGTCCTCGGCGTACCAGGGAAGGTGCCCGGAGGTCTCGAACAGCGACGACTTGGTGATGTGCGGCGTGTTGACGAACTCGTAGCCCGCCTCGGCCTGCCGCCTGCGCATGTAGTCTTCCATCTCCTTGCGGATGATCCCGCCCTTGGGATGGAAGATCGGCAGGCCGCTGCCCAGCTCCGGCGGGAAGCTGAACAGGTCGAGCTCGACCCCGAGCTTGCGGTGGTCGCGCTTCTCGGCCTCTTCCAGCAGCTTGAGGTATTCGTCCTGCTTGTCGCGGGACTCCCACGCGGTGCCGTAGATGCGCTGCAGCTGCGGGTTCTTCTCGCTGCCCCGCCAGTATGCGCCGCCGGCGCGCATGAGCTTGAACGCCGGGATCGACCGGGTGGACGGCACGTGCGGGCCGCGGCACAGGTCCTTCCACTTGAGCTCGCCGGTCTTGGCGTCGAGGTTGTCATAGATCGTCAGCTGCCCGGCGCCGACCTCGACCGACTCCTCGTCCGCGGCGCCGCCTTTGAGGCCGATGAGCTCCAGCTTGTACGGCTCCGCGGCGAGCTCCTCGCGCGCCTCCTCGTCGCTGACGGGCCGGCGGGAGAACAGCTGCCCCTCCTTGACGATCTCCCGCATGCGCTTCTCGATGCGCTTGAGATCGTCGGGGTGGAACGCCTGCTCGACGTCGAAGTCGTAGTAGAACCCGTTTTCCACGGGGGGCCCGATGCCCAGCTTGGCCGCGGGGAACAGCTCCTGCACCGCCTGCGCCATGACGTGGGCGGTGGAATGGCGGACGATGGCCCGGCCCTGCTCGCTGGCGGCCTCGATCGCCTCCACCACGTCACCCTCGGTCAGGACGTGGGCCAGGTCGCGCGGCTCGCCGTTGACCCGGGCGGCGACGACCGTGCGGCCGTCGGCCTCGAGCGCCTCACCAGCCGTCGTGCCGGCCGCGACCACACGCTCGGCTCCGGCGAGGGTGATGCGTAGCTCGGCTGACACGGTGACTCCTTGGGATCGCGCCCCGGCGCACGCGCCGGCGCTGCTTCGGTGGTGAACACCGATGCTATCGCGGGTGAAAGCCCAGCTTTGTCAGCTCCTTGCGGGTGCCGTGGAAGACGTTGCGGTCGATCGGGCTGTTGACGTACTGGTGGATGGTCCAGTCCCGCCACGGCCTGGGCACGAGGGGCTGGCCGCGGGGCCGCTCCGGGTGGGCGATCCAGAGCGGGTATTCGGCCAGGCCCGCGCAGTTTCCGCGGTTCGCGAACGAGTAGTACGTGTACACGAACGGCCGCACCCGGCCGTGCCGCTCGACGAAGTGGCACCAGCGGCGGGCGAACCTGGCGACCTGCTCAGGACGCAGACCGTCGTCCTCCTCGAGATCGAGCGCGAGCAGGTCGCCACGGCGCAGCCCGCCCGCCGCCCTGATCGTGGCCAGGAAGTGGCGGGCCTGCTCGATGGGGTCGCCTTTGGGCCTGGCGAAGTGGTACGCGCCGGACACCATCCAGGTCTCGCGCATGCCATTCCAGTTGCGCGTGAACCACTTGTCGGTGTAGTCGCCGCCCTCGGTGGCCTTGGCGAAGGCGAAGGCCACCCCGGCTTCCGCGTGGCCGGTCCAGTCGACGGAGCCCTGCCAGTTAGACACGTCTATGCCCTGCAGCACGCCCTTCACCTTGCCGGATTTTATTGAGATGTCTACCGATCAGCCCCGCGCCGCGCCGATTAGCAGGTTCCGTGTGCGTTCCTTGTTGCTGAACACGGAGCCCACGAAGTCGGTCACCCCGGCCTGCTCGAGTTCTTCGAGCTTGGCCAGCACGGCCTTCTCGTCGCCGACGATGGCCACGTTGCCGGGGTTCGCCGCGCCTTCCCTGTCGAGCATGGCACGGTAGGACGGCAGTTGCCCGTACACCGCGAAGATCTCGTTCGCCCGGTTGACGGCGGCGTCGGGGTCGTCGGTGACGCAGACGGGCAGCGCGCAGACGATGCGCGGCGCCTCGCGGCCCGCTTCCGCCGCGGCCGCCGTGATCGTGGGCGCGACATGCTCGGCGACGGTCTTGGGCCCGGTCATCCACAGGACGGTGCCGTCGGCCACGGTGCCGGCCAGTTTGAGCAGGCGCGGGCCTAGCGCGGCCACCAGCACGGGGAAGCCCGCTCCCGGCGTGGTGAGCTTGAGGTTGGCCTTGAGCGTCTCACCCTGATACTTGACGTGCTCACCCCGGCTGAGCGGGATCAGGATGTCGAGATACTCCTTCATGTGCCGGCCAGGACGCTCGAAGTCGTAGCCGTACATGCCCTCGATCACCATCTTGTGCGACAGCCCGATGCCGAGCGCGAGCCGCCCGCCGAGGGCCGCGTTGGCGGTCATGGCCTGCTGGGCGAGCACGGCCGGGTGGCGCGGGTACGTCGGCACGACGGCGGTGCCGAGTTCGATGGCGGGCGCCTGGGCGCCGGCGGCGGCCAGGGCGGTGATCGCGTCGAGGCCGAAGATGTTGGAGAGCCAGGCCGAGGTGAAGCCGTCCTCCGCCGCCTGCGCGATCTGGTCGCGGAGCCCGCCGATGGGGTCGGGGCCCTTGGGCTCGGTGAGGTAATACCCGTAACGCATAGTAACAGAACTCCGTTCTGGTGACTGACGCGAATGTACCTTCCCACGCCGCCGTGCGCTCATCCGCTGGACGGGCCGCATTTGTAAAGTGGCCTACATGACCCACGAACGCGCGGGACAGCCCGCTCAGCCCGCCGACCTGGTCGACGTCGCCCGGCTGGTGACCTCCTATTACGCCCTGCATCCCGATCCCGAGGAGGTGGGGCAGCGGGTAGCGTTCGGCACGTCGGGGCACCGGGGGTCCTCGTTCAACACGGCGTTCAACGAGGACCACATCCTTGCCACCAGCCAGGCCATCTGCGAATACCGGCGCGAGCAGGGGTCGGATGGACCGCTGTTCGTGGGCATCGACACGCATGCACTGTCGGAGCCCGCGCGCGTGTCGGCGCTGGAGGTGTTCGCGGCCAACGAGGTCGAGGTGCTGATCGACACGCGTGACGGCTACACGCCCACGCCCGCCGTCTCCCACGCCATCCTGACGCACAATCGGGGGCGGACGTCCGGGCTGGCGGACGGCGTCGTGATCACGCCGTCGCACAATCCGCCGGCGGACGGCGGGTTCAAGTACAACCCGCCGCACGGCGGGCCGGCCGACACCGACGCGACCTCGTGGATCCAGGACCGGGCCAACCGGCTGCTGAGCGACATGAGCGCCGTGCGGCGGATCCCGTACACGAAGGCCTTGGACAGGGCGGGCAGGTACGACTTCCTCGGCTCGTACGTGGACGACCTGCCGTCCGTGCTGGACCTGGACGCGATCAGGTCGGCCGGGGTGCGGATCGGGGCCGATCCGCTGGGCGGGGCGAGCGTGGCGTACTGGGGGGAGATCGCCGAGCGGCACGGCCTCGACCTGACCGTGGTGAACCCGCTCGTCGATCCGACGTGGCGGTTCATGACGCTCGACTGGGACGGCAAGATCCGGATGGACTGCTCGTCGCCGTACGCGATGGCGTCGCTGATCGCAAATCGGGACAAATACGATATTTCCACCGGAAACGATGCCGATGCTGACCGCCACGGCATCGTCACCCCGGACGGCGGGCTGCTGAACCCCAACCACTATCTCGCCGTCGCCATCTCCTACCTTTACACCCACCGCGACGTCTGGCCGTCGGACGCCGGTGTCGGCAAGACCATGGTCAGCAGCGGCATCATCGACCGGGTCGCGGGCGCGCTGGGACGGCGGCTGTACGAGGTGCCGGTGGGCTTCAAGTGGTTCGTGCCCGGGCTGCTGGACGGGTCGCTGGGGTTCGGGGGCGAGGAGAGCGCCGGGGCGTCCTTCCTGCGGAGGGACGGGTCGGTGTGGTCGACCGACAAGGACGGGATCATCCTGGCGCTGCTGGCGTCGGAGATCCTGGCCGTGACCGGCAAGTCGCCGAGCGCGCATTACCGGGAGCTGGTGGGACGGTTCGGCGAGCCGGCGTACGCCCGGGTGGACGCGCCGGCTACGCGCGAGGAGAAGGCCGTCCTCGGGAAGCTGTCCGCCGAGCAGGTGACGGCGTCGTCGCTGGCAGGCGAGCCCATCACGGCGGTGCAGACGTCGGCCCCGGGCAATGGGGCGTCGCTGGGCGGGGTCAAGGTCTCGACGGAGAGCGCCTGGTTCGCGGCGCGGCCTTCGGGGACGGAGGACGTCTACAAGATCTACGCCGAGTCCTTCCGCGGGCCCGACCATCTGGTCAAGGTCCAGGAAGAGGCCCGCTCCTTGGTCTCCGCCGCCCTCGGCTGACCCCGCCGCAGGTGTCCGGCGACGCCCGGTTCCGCGGGCAGATCATCGAGGCGATCCAGCGTCTCCGTCACCACGTCGATGGCCTCCGGCCGTGTGCCCGGCCCGGCACACGGTGCCCGCCCCTGCCCTGAGGGGAGCGGACAGACATCCCTGGAGCCGGAATGTCAAGCGGCGAGGTCGTGTTGCCGGTGTGACCATGCGGTTGCTTGGTCGTAGTGGGTGTGGGTTTTGAGGCATCCGTGGAGGATGCCGACGAGCCGGTTG
>NZ_JBQQBR010000036.1:0-131441 GCF_052245935.1 Nonomuraea sp. 3N208
GCCGCGCCAAGCCCTCCGTCCCGGCGGCCCGGTAGGGGCCCCCGCGGCCGGACCCGCCGACGACCGCCCCGGTGGGGCGCCCGCGGTCCGGCGCCCCTCTGTACGCTCGGCGCGGTGAAGGTCCTTCTCTCCGGTACGGGGGGCGGCGCGGGCTGGCCCGAGCCCGGCTGCCGATGTGCCTCCTGCGCCGGGCTGCCGCCGGGGCACCACCGCCCGTTCGAGCTGGTCGTGGACGGCGCCGTCCGATTTCCGTTCGCTGAGGTCCCGCGCGGCTACCGGGTCTGCGGCGGCGGCCTCGGGCTGGTCGGCCCGGACGGCGCGGCGCTGCTGTGCGTGCCACCGGGCCTGGAACCGCCGCCCGGCCCCGGCGGGGCCACCCGGTACGACGACGAACCCTCCCGGTACGACGCGGTGCTGATCGACCTGCTGGACCGGCCCGAGCGGCTCGGCGAGCTGCGGCGGGCGGGGCTGGTGGACGCGGCGACCCGGGTGGTGGCGGTCGGGCTGGACCATCGGGTGCGGTCGGAGGAGGAGCTCACCCGGCGGCTTCGGCTGTGGGGCGCGGTGGCCACGCCGGACGGGACCGCGCTGGACATCGCGCCGCCGAGAGCGGCTGCCCAGGGGCCTGCTGGAAGCGCGCAGGCGGCGGCCGGGCAGCAGCCGGCGGCTCGCACCCCGCAGGTGCGGCGGGCGTTGTTGCTGGGTGGGGCGCGGTCAGGAAAGTCGGCCGAGGCCGAATTGCGGCTGGCGGCCGAGCCGTACGTGACCTATGTCGCGACCGGGCCGGACGGGGCGGGCGACGGCGAATGGGCCGCGCGGGTGCGGGCGCACCGGGCCCGGCGGCCCGCGCACTGGGACACCATCGAGACCACCGACCTGGCCGCGACGATCGCGAACGCCACCGCACCGCTGTTGATCGACGGGCTCGGGACCTGGCTGGCGGCGGTGTTCGACGAGCATGCGGCCTGGGAGGGCGACCGGGCGCCGGTCGGCGGCCGGTGCGAGGAGCTGGTGGCGGCGTGGCGGCAGGCGCCGGAGCCGATCGTGGCGGTGTCCGACGAGGTGGGGATGGGGGTGGTGCCTGCGACGGCCAGCGGGCGAGCGTTCAGAGACGCGCTCGGCCGGCTCAACGAGCGCCTCGCCGCCGAGTCCGAGTACGTGGCGCTGGCGGTCGCGGGCCGGCTCCTGGAGCTGTGACCCGCGGAATCGGCCCGCAAGCGCGGCCGGGATGCGCCGTCAGGGGCGGACGGCGCGGGCGTACCAGCGGCCGTCCAGCCGGTCCACGTGCAGGGGGCGGCCGAAGCAGTCGGAGAGGTTCGCCGGGGTCAGCACGTCGGCGATCGGCCCGGCGGCCAGCACCCGGGCGTCGCGCATGAGCATGGCGTGGGTGGTCGTCGCCGGCACCTCCTCCAGGTGGTGCGTCACCGTCACGGTCGTGAGCACGGGCCTGGTCGCGGCCAGGTCCTCGACGGCGGTGATGAGGTCTTCCCGCGCCGGCAGGTCGAGCCCCGCGAACGGCTCGTCGAGCAGCACCAGCGCCGGGTCCGCCATGAGCGCCCTGGCGATCCTGATCCTGGCCCGCTCACCCTGCGAGCACACGCGGAACGGCCGGTCCGCCAAGTCCTTGCAGCCCATGTCGGCCAGGAGGCGTTGGGCCCGGTCCCGCTCGCCGTCGCCGTACTTGTCCCACAGCGGAACGCTCGACCCCGTGTGCCCGGTGAGCACCACCGTGTGCGCGGTCGCTCCTTCCTCCTCCATGAGCTCCTCGTCGATGAGCCGCTGGCTGGAGGCGACCAGGCCGATGTGGCGGCGCAGCTCCCGCACGTCGACCCGGCCGAGCCGGTGACCGAGCACTTTGACCGTGCCCTCGCTGGGGTGACGTACGGCACCGGCCAGCGACAGCAACGTCGTCTTGCCCGCGCCGTTGGGGCCGAGGATCACCCAGTGGTCGCCGTAGTCCACCTGCCAGTCGACCGCGTCGAGCAGCGACTTGCCGACAACCCGGACGCCTACGTCTTCGAGTTCAACCACGTGCATCCCGCCACCCTAGTGGGCCTACGATCGTCGGATATGCGACTCGTGCACGGGCTGCGGTTCGCGGTCGGGACGCTCAGCGTGTTACCCGTACGGGTCGAGCGCGTGGATCGGGAGGTCGCGGGGCAGGCCATGACGCTGGCTCCGGTCGTCGGGCTGGCGCTCGGCGTGCTCGCCGGGCTGCCCCTGGGTCTGCCCGTGCCCGCGTTGCTGGGTGCGGCGCTGGCGATCGGGCTGCTGGCCCTGCTGACCCGGGGCCTGCACCTGGACGGGCTGGCCGATCTGGCGGACGGGCTGGGCAGCGGCAAGCCCGCCGATCAGGCGCTCGACATCATGAAGAAATCGGACATCGGGCCATTCGGCGTGATGGCTCTGGTGTTCACGTTGCTCGTCCAGGTGGCTGCACTGGCGGAGGCCGGATTCGCGGCCCTGGTGACGGCCTGCGTGGCGGGGCGGCTGGCGCTGACGTGGGCCTGCCGGGCGAGTGTCCCCGCCGCCCGGCCGGACGGGTTGGGGGCGACGGTCGCCGGCACGGTACGCCCTTCCGCGCCGTGGCTCGTCACCCTGGCCGCCCTGCTCGCGTCCGCCGCCTTCGGCCTGTCCATCGACTGCCGCGTCTGGGACGGCGGGAGCCGGCCAGGGCTCGACCTGCCCGCCTTCCTCGCGCTGCCGCTCGGCCTGCTGACCGGGCTGGCGGCCGCCCTGCTGCTGCTCCGGCGCGCAAGGCGGCGCCTCGGCGGCATCACCGGCGACGTCCTGGGCGCGCTGGTGGAGACCGCCACAGCCGCCACGCTGGTGGCCTGCGCGATGCTCGGCTGAGCCCGCCCGGCGACTGATCGCGGCGGCCGGTCAGACGGCGCGCTCGGCAGCCTGCCGGGGCGGGCGGTCAGATGGCAGGCTCGGTGGCCGACTGCGGCGGGCGTACCGGGACGAAGCGGAGCAGAGCCGCGCAGATCACCGCGAGCAGAACCCATCCCACCAGGCCCGTCACCCCGACCAGTACCTCATTCGGCGGGGCGGCGGCGTCTCCGAGCAGGACGGCGGCCGGGGCCACCGCGTTCAGCGAGCCGTGCGCCACGACGGCGGGCCACACGCTGCCGGTGCGCAGCCGCAACCACCCGAGCAGCACCCCCGCCAGCACACAGAACCCGATGAAGTACAGTGCCGCCCACGACCCGAGCCGCGGGTAGTTGTAGCCGAGCAGCGTAAGGGGCGCATGCCAGACGCCCCAGATGGCGCCGGAGAGCAGCAGCCCGGCGAGGACGCCGTTCCCGGACACGAGCCGGGGCAGCAGCCAGCCGCGCCAGCCCCACTCCTCCCCCAGCGCCGGGATCGCGTTCAGCGCGGGACCGGCGAGCACCGCCAGCACGACCTGGATCGCGGCCACCGAGCCGAGGTCGGCGGGCACCGGCGCGCCGCGTCCCTCCAGCGCCGCCCTCAGCAGGCTGAGCCCGCCGAGGTCCAGCGAGGTCAGCCCGACCGCGGCGCTGAGCCCCATCGCGAGGAACACCAGCAGCGGGACGCCGAGCCAGGCGGCGAGCACCAGCGCGCCCGTGCGCCCCTTGCGCTCGCCGAGCGTCAGCCCGGTCTGCCTGGCCCATTCCTTGAACGGCGTGCGCGAGAGCGCCCACACCCCGAGCACTCCCACGGTGGGCGTGAACATCATCAGCGTGGCCAGTCCGGCCATCAGCGGCGAGCCGAGCCCGCCGCCGAACCAGATGGGCAGCACCGCCGCCCAGGACAGCCCGAAGGCCAGGACGATGAAGATGAGCAGAGGTCTTTTCATAGTTCCACTCGTTCCGCGATGAGGGCGTTGATGAGGGAGGCACCGCGCGCGGCGTCGTCGATGCTGATGGCCAGCTGCCCGCCGCCACGGTAGCCGAGCACCAGGCATTCGCCGCCGCGCAGCATGATGGTGGCACTTCCTGGCAGGCCGCGGATGCCCCATCCGCCGACTCGGCTCGGATGGCGCACCTCCGCCCAAGCCGACTCGATCTTGGAGAGCGGGATCCTGCGCACCGGCCAGCCCAGCGGCCCGAACTGGATGACCACCCGGTCGTCCCCGGCCCGTACGGAGACCGACGAGGTCAGGACCCCGAGCACCAGCACGAGGACCAGCACGGCCAGGACCAGGAGCGCCGGCACGACCGGCACGATTCCCGCGAGGAACAGCGCGGCCAGAACGGCGATGGCGGCCCCCGCGACGGCGGTGATCAGGCTGAGCCAACCGTTGGCGACGTGGCCGACCCAGACGGTCCGCTGCCCGGCCCTCAGTGGCAGGAGCGGCGGCCGCAGGCCGGCGGGCGCGGGCTCGTCGGGCGCTCCCCTGCCCAGGTAGCCGGCCGCCAGGGCGGTGGCGAGCGCCGCGCCGACGACCGCGAGGACGGCCCAGCCCGGCAGCCGCGCCTCGCCCCAGTCCGGCGCGTCCAGGTTGGCCAGCACGGTCGTGACGTTCATGCCGAACGCGAACACGCCCATGCCGAACAGCACGCCCCACCAGAACATCCGGCCCTGCCTATGGGACTGGGCCCGCGCCGCGGCCAGCAGGCCGAGCCACGGCACCACCCAGACCAGCACCACCATCGCCACGTACGCGGTGAACGGCATCGAGCCGTCCGGCCGCGCGCCCGGCCCCCAGTGCGTGGCCAGCGGGTCGGGCAGCCGGTCTCGCACGGTCAGGGGCAGCAGGATCTGGGCGACGAGGACGAACAGGCCCCACGCGGGGGCGGCTACTCGGGCGTTCATGGCAGCTCCTCCAAGATGGCGATGAGGTCGTCGCGGCCGTAGCCGTGTTTCCTGGCCTCGTCCAGCAGCTCGCGCGCCTGCTGCACCAGCAGGGCGCGCCCGCCGGTCTGGCCGGCGACGCTGACGCCGCGCCCGCGCCTGAACTCCAGGAGCCCCTCGTCCCGCAGGTCGCGCAGCGCCCGCAACACGGTGTTGGGGTTGATGCCGAGCACCTGGGCCAGGTCGCGCGCGGGCGGCAGGCGGTCTCCGGGGCCGTAGGAGCCGTCCCCTATCGCGCGCCGGATCGCGCCGGCCACCTGCTCGTGCAGGGGCCGCGCGTCGTTGAGATCGAGCGTCAGTAGCATGGTGCTAATGACACTAGCACCATGTCTCAGAAAGCGCGACCGAGCATTTGTAGGATGAACCCCTGTTTGTGAGTACGCAGAAACCCTGGATAGCATCGGTTTACGTGACCACTGTGCGGCTGAACTCAGCAGATCCCGTCTCCCTGGACACCGACGCATTGATCGTCGGATTCACGTCAAGCGAGGAAGGTCCCAGCCCCGCCACGGGCGCCGAGTCCCTGGACGCGGCCTTCGGCGGCAGGCTGGCCGCGTCGCTCGGCACGGTGGCCTTCTCCGGGAAGGCCGGGGAGCTGGCCAAGCTGCCCACGTTCGGCGCCATCGCCGCCCCGCTGCTGGTCGCGGTCGGACTCGGCGACTCCTACGACGCCGAGGGGCTGCGCCGCGCCGCCGGCGCCGCCGTACGGTCCCTCGCCGGCACCTCGCGCGCCGCCCTCGCCCTGCCCGCGGGCTCCCCCGAGGAGGCCGAGGCGGTCGCGCTCGGCGGCCTGCTCGGCGCCTACTCCTTCTCCCGTTACCGCACGAACGGCGAGCAGAAGCCGCCGGTGGCCGAGCTGACCGTGATCTCCGGGCAGCCCGAGGCCCTCGCCAAGCGCGCGGGCGTGCTGGCCGAGTCCGTCGCGCTGGTCCGCGACCTGGTCAACACGCCGCCTTCGGACCTGTGGCCGGCCAAGTTCGCCGAGATCGCCGAGCAGGCGGGCGGCAAGGTGGGGCTGAGCGTCGAGGTGCTCGACGAGAAGCAGCTCAAGGACGGCGGCTACGGCGGCCTCATCGGCGTCGGCCAGGGCTCGGCCAACCCGCCGCGCCTGGTCCGCCTCTCCTACAACCACCAGGACGCCGGCAAGACCCTCGCCTTCGTGGGCAAGGGCATCACATTCGACTCGGGCGGCCTGTCGCTCAAGCCGTCCAACGCGATGGACTGGATGAAGTCGGACATGGGCGGCGCGGGCGCGGTGCTCGGCGCTCTGATCGGCATCGCCAGGCTCGGCCTGCCGGTCAACGCCGTCGGCTACCTGTGCCTGGCCGAAAACCTGCCGAGCGGCACCGCGCAGCGCCCCTCCGACGTCCTGCACAGCTACAGCGGCAAGACGGTCGAGGTGCTCGACACCGACGCAGAGGGCCGCCTGGTGCTCATGGACGGCATCGCCAGAGCCGCGGAGGACGGTCCGGACGTGATCGTCGACGTGGCCACGCTCACCGGCGCGCAGATCGTCGCGCTCGGCTGGCGCACCTCCGGCGTCATGGCCAACGACGACGCGCTCAGGGAGCTGGTCGTCGAGGCCGCGGGTGCGGCCGGCGAGGGCGCGTGGGGCATGCCGCTGCCTGAGGAGCTGCGCAAGGGCCTCGACTCGCCGATCGCAGACCTCGCCAACCTCCAGCCTGAGCGGTGGGGCAGCATGCTCGCGGCGGGCATCTTCCTCAAGGAGTTCGTCCCGAACGGGCTGCGCTGGGCGCACATCGACATGGCCGGTCCCGCCTTCAACAAGGGGGAGCCGTACGGTTACACCCCGAAGGGCGGGACCGGAGCCATCACCCGTACGCTCATCGGACTGGCCGAGCGGCACGCAAGCATCTGAAACAAATGAAAAGATGGCGGCATCACGAACACCCCGACAAGGAGCCTTCCTGTGGCCTATGACATCGTCGTCCTAGGGGGCGGCAGCGGCGGTTACGCTTGCGCGCTTCGGGCGGCTGAGCTGGGCAAGTCGGTCGTCCTCATCGAAAAGGACAAGATCGGCGGCACCTGCCTCCACAGGGGATGCATCCCCACGAAGGCCCTGCTGCACTCGGCCGAGGTCGCCGACGAGACCCGCGAGAGCGAGGCCTTCGGCGTCATGGCCCGCTTCGAGGGCATCGACGTGCAGGGCGTGCACGCGTTCAAGGACAAGATCGTCACGCGGGCCTGGAAGGGCGTGCAGGGCCTGCTGAAGGGCGCGGGCGTGACGATCGTCGAGGGCGAGGGCCGGCTGGTCGGCGCCAACAGGGTCCAGGTGGGCCAGGACGTCTACGAGGGCCGCAACATCGTGCTGGCCACCGGCTCGGCGCCCAAGTCGCTGCCCGGCCTGGAGATCGACGGCGAGCGCGTCATCACCAGCGAGCACACGCTCAGGATGGACCGCGTGCCCACCTCGGTGATCGTGCTGGGCGGCGGCGTGATCGGCGTCGAGCTGGCCAGCGTCTACCGCTCGTTCGGCGCCGAGGTCACGATCGTGGAGGCGCTGCCGCACCTGCTGCCGACCGAGGAGGAGTCCAGCTCCAAGCTGCTCGAGCGGGCCTTCCGCCGCCGGGGCATCAAATACGAGCTGGGCGTCTTCTTCGACAGCGCCAAGACCACGGAGACGGGCGTCGTCGTCACGCTGGCCAGCGGCAAGACCCTCGACGCCGAGCTGCTGCTGGTCGCCGTCGGCCGCGGCGCGGTCTCCTCGGGCCTGGGCTTCGAGGAGCAGGGCATCGCCATCGAGCGGGGCGCGGTCGTGGTCGACGAGCACTGCCGCACCTCCGTGCCGGGCGTCTACGCCATCGGCGACCTGATCCCGACCCTGCAGCTGGCCCACGCCGGCTTCGGCGAGGGGATCATGGTGGCCGAGCACATCGCCGGGCTCAACCCGCCGCCCATCGACTACGCGGGCGTGCCGCGCATCACCTATTCCGACCCCGAGGTCGCCTCGGTGGGGATCACGTCGAAGCAGGCGGCCGAGCGCGGCATCGAGATCGTCGAGCAGGTCTACGACCTCGCGGGAAACCCCAAGAGCCAGATCCTCGGCACCTCGGGCGCGGTCAAGGTCATCGCTCAGAAGGACGGTCCGGTCGTCGGTGTCCACATGGTGGGCCGGCGCATCGGCGAGCTCGTCACGGAAGGCCAGCTGATCTACAACTGGGAGGCGCTGCCCGCAGAGGTCGCCCAGCTCATCCACGCACACCCGACCCAGTCCGAGGCCATGGGTGAGGCGATGCTGGCCCTGGCCGGCAAGCCGTTGCACGTACACAACTAGTCCAGCCCTCGAGATTAGAACGCGAGAGAAGAATAACGATGCCGGTCTCCGTACAGATGCCCCAGCTCGGCGAGAGCGTGACCGAGGGCACCGTAACCCGTTGGCTGAAGAAGGAGGGCGAGCGCGTCGAGGCTGACGAGCCGCTCCTCGAAGTGTCGACCGACAAGGTCGACACCGAGATCCCGTCACCGTCCGCGGGTGTGCTCACCAAGATCGTCGTGGCTGAGGACGAGACGGTCGAGGTCGGGGCCGAGCTCGCCGTCATCGACGAGAACGCCCAGCCGGGCGCCGCCGCGCCGGCTCCGGAAGCGCCGGCCCCCGCGCAGGCGCCCGCTCCGCCGGAGCCCGAGCCGGAGCCCGCCCCCGCGCCGGCCCCGCCGGTCTCCTCGATCCCGCAGCCTGCCCCGGCGCAGCCCACCCCGCCGCCGGCCCCGGCTCCCGCGCCTGCTCCGCAGGCCGCTCCCCCGGTGCAGCCGGCCGCCGAGCCGACCCCGCTGCCGTCGGGCGAGAGCCCCTACGTCACGCCGCTGGTGCGCAAGCTCGCCAACGAGCACGGCGTCGACCTCGACTCGATCAACGGCACCGGCGTGGGCGGCCGTATCCGCAAGCAGGACGTGCTCGAGGCGGCCAAGACGCAGCGCGAGAAGGCCGCCGCGGCCCAGGCCGCTCCGGCGCCCGCCGCCGCTCAGCCCGCTCCGGCCGCCGCCGCCCCGGCTCCGGCCGCGCAGGCCCCGGCCGCCGCGGTGCCCGAGCCGGTGGCGGTCGACACGACGCTGCGGGGCCGTACGGAGAAGATGTCGCGGCTGCGTCAGACCATCGCCAAGCGCATGGTCGAGTCGCTGCAGACCGCCGCGCAGCTCACCTCCGTCGTCGAGGTGGACGTCACCAAGATCGCGCGGCTGCGGGCGAAGGCGAAGGACGACTTCCTCCGCCGCGAGGGCGTGAAGCTGACCTTCACCCCGTTCTTCGCGATGGCCACCGTCGAGGCGCTCAAGCAGCACCCGAAGCTCAACGCGACGATCAACAACGAGACCAACGAGGTGACCTACTTCGACGTCGAGAACCTCGGCCTCGCGGTGGACACCGAGCGCGGCCTGCTCGCGGCCGTCGTCAAGAACGCCGGCGACCTCAACCTGGCCGGTCTCGCCCGCAAGATCACCGACGTCGCCGAGCGCACCCGCAACAACCAGGTGACGCCCGACGAGCTCACCGGCGGCACGTTCACGCTGACCAACACCGGCAGCCGGGGCGCGCTGTTCGACACGCCGATCCTCAACCAGCCGCAGGTCGGCATGCTGGGCACCGGCGCCGTCGTGAAGCGGCCCGTGGTGGTCGACACGCCTGAGGGCGAGGTCATCGCGGTGCGGTCGATGGTCTACCTGGCGCTGACCTACGACCACCGCCTGGTGGACGGGGCGGACGCGGCGCGCTTCCTGACGACGGTGAAGCGCCGTCTCGAGGAGGGCCGTTTCGAGGCCCAGCTCGGCCTCGCATAAGGGGTTCGATGAGGGAGGCCGGGCGGGTTCCGCCCGGTCTCTTTCGTTCTGTCACCGAATGCCTGCCGCCTCCTGGGAGGCAACCTTGGTGCGGCGGCGCACCGCGTGCTGAAGGCGGCGCGCGTGGCCTGCTCCCCCGCCGGGCGGTCGGCGAAGCGGGAGGCATGGCGATGTGGTCGGTGCGGCGCACCCGCGGGCGCGCCGCGTAGGGTGAACGTATGGCGATCATCGTGACGGGGGCGTCGGGGTTGCTCGGCACGGCGCTGGTGGCGGCGCTGCAGGCCGAGGGGCAAGAGGTCGTCAGGCTAGTGCGCCGGGAGCCCAGCAGCCCGGACGAGGCCTACTGGCAGCCTGCCGAGCAGGAGGTCGACCTGGCCGCGCTGAACGGCGCCGAGGCCGTCGTACACCTGGCCGGGGCGTCGATCGGGGACAAACGGTGGACCGCGGCGTACAAGCGGGAGCTCCTCAGCAGCCGGGTGCAGAGCACCCGGGTGCTCGTGGACGCCCTGCGTGCCCTGCCCAAGCCGCCCGAGGTGCTCCTGTCGGCCTCCGGAGTGGACTTCTACGGTGACACCGGCGACCGGGAGATCGACGAGAGCGAGCGCCGGGGCACGGGGTTCCTGGCAGACCTGTGCGTGCAGTGGGAGGCCGAGGCGCGGCGGGCCGGCGAGGCGGGCATCAGGACCGTGCAGGTGCGGTCCGGGCTGGCGCTGAGCCGGCGGGGCGGGGTGCTGGGCCGGGTGTTGCCGATCTTCAAGCTGGGGCTGGGAGCGCCGCTGGGGTCGGGGAAGCAGTACTGGTCGTGGATCTCCATGCACGACTGGGTGGGGGCCGCACGGCATGTCCTGAAAAATCGGGATGTGGCCGGGCCGGTCAACTTCACCTCGCCCTCCCCCGTCACCAACACCGAGTTCACCCGTGCCATCGCAAAAGCCCTGGGCAGGAGCATGATGCCGATGCCGGTCCCGGCGTTCGCGCTGTCCATAGGGCTCGGTGAGTTCGCCCGCGAGGGGCTGCTGCCCAGTCACCGCGTCCTGCCGCGCACACTGCTCGACAGCGGCTACGGCTTCACCCATACCAGTCTCGACGAGGCGCTGAGCGCCGTACTCTAGGGGCCGTTCATCCTTCTTTCAGGTGGGAGATCTTTGACATGATCCGGTCAGGACAGTCGCACATCCTCGCGATCGGAGGCGGCTCGTTCCGCCCGAGCCAGCGCTACGGCTTCTTGGAGGCGAGCGGACTGCTGCGCTACGGGCTCGACCTGACCGGCCAGGACCGGCCGAAGCTCGGCCTGCTGGCCACCGCCACCGGTGACGCCTCGGACTGGCTGCTGAAGATGTACGGCGCGTTCGCGGGCTGGGACGTCGAGCTGAGCCACTTGACGGTGTTCCCGATGCCCAACGTGGCCGACCCCAAGGCGTGGATCATGGAACAGGACATGATCTACGTGAGCGGCGGCAGTGTGGCCAACCTCATAGCGTTGTGGCGGCTGCACGGCCTGGACGAGGCGTTCGAGCAAGCCTGGCGGGCCGGGGTGGTGCTCACGGGGCAGAGCGCCGGCGCCCTGTGCTGGCACGTGGGCGGCAACACCGACTCCTTCGGCCCCGAGCTGCGGCCCTGGGCCGACGGGCTCGCGCTGCTGCCCTACTCGTGCGGCGTCCACTACGACTCCGACCCGCAGCGGCGCACGCTGCTGCACGAGTCGGTGGCCGGCGGCGAGCTGCCTGCGGGGTACGCCGCCGACGAGGGCGTCGGCCTCCACTATGTGGGCACCGAGTTCATCCAGGCGGTGTCCGTCGAGCCGGGCGGCTCCGCCTACCGGCTGGAACACGACGGGTCGGGCGGGGTCAAGGAGTTGAGGATCGAGCCTCGTCTCCTCACCGCCTGAATTTCCCTTCAAGGGTGAGGGAACGGCACAATAGGCTCATGCGCCCCACCCACGGGGACGATCCCCACGCACTTGCCATCGTCCGCCTCGGCGTCGACGTCCCCTACGAGCAGGCCTGGTCGCTTCAGCGCTGGGTGCACGGCAAGCGCGTGGCGGGCGAGCTGCCCGACACCGTCCTGATCCTCGAGCACGCGCCCGTCTACACCGCGGGAAAGCGCACGGCCCCGCAGGAGCGCCCGTCCGACGGCACGCCGGTCATCGACGTCGATCGGGGCGGCCGGCTCACCTGGCACGGTCCCGGGCAGCTCGTCGCCTATCCGATCATCGGCGACGTCACGGACGTGATCACGTACGTCTGCCGCCTGGAGGAGACGATGATCCAGGTGTGCGCCGACTTCGGCGTCACGGCGCGGCGGGTGTCCGGCAGGGGCGGTGTGTGGGCGATCGGCGATCCGAGCCTGGGGCTGCCTGATCGCCAGCTCGGCGCGGTCGGC
The DNA here is from genome assembly GCF_052245935.1 of Nonomuraea sp. 3N208. NCBI lineage: Bacteria > Bacillati > Actinomycetota > Actinomycetes > Streptosporangiales > Streptosporangiaceae > Nonomuraea > Nonomuraea sp. 3N208. The sequence continues at coordinate 11,992 of NZ_JBQQBR010000036.1, forward strand.
ATCCGCGTCTCGCGCGGCGTCACCATGCACGGCTTCGCGATCAACTGCGCTAACGACCCCCGCTGGTTCAACCGCATCGCCCCGTGCGGACTGCCCGACGTGGGCGTCTCCTCGCTGTCGGCGGAGACCGGCCGGCGCATCGTCGTCGAAGAGGTGCTGCCGATCGCGGAGAAGCGGCTGGCCGAGACGCTCGGCATGGAGGCGTTCGAGCTGCACGAAGAGGACCTCCTCAGGAGGTAACCCGATCGGCAGCGCAAGCGGACTCACTGCTCGCGTGGCTGCTCGGCGGCCTGAGCCTGGCCATCGGCTGGGTGCTGCGGCCACGCCTGGCCCGGCTGCCCGCCGACGCCGAGACCGGCTACGACCGGGTGGGTCTGCCGCGCACGCCGACCGGCACCGGCCACGCCTTCGGCCTCATCTCGTGACCCTTGAGCGGGCCGGTTCACCGGGAGACGTAAGCTGAGGAGGTGACCGTTGCTCCTGAAGGCCGAAAGCTCCTCCGCCTGGAGGTGCGCAACGCCGAAACCCCTATCGAGCGCAAGCCCCCGTGGATCAAGACCAAGCTCAGGACGGGCCCCGAATACACCGAGCTGAAATCGCTCGTGCGCCGCGAGGGCCTGCACACGGTCTGTGAAGAGGCGGGCTGTCCCAATATCTACGAGTGCTGGGAAGACCGCGAGGCGACCTTCCTCATCGGCGGCGACCAGTGCACGCGCCGCTGCGACTTCTGCCAGATCGACACGGGCAAGCCGAAGGAGTATGACCGCGACGAGCCTCGCCGGGTCGCCGAGTCCGTCGAGCAGATGGGCCTGAAGTACGCGACCGTGACCGGCGTGGCCCGCGACGACCTGCCCGACGGCGGGTCCTGGCTCTACGCCGAGACCGCCCGTCAGATCCACGCCCTGCTGCCCGGCTGCGGCGTCGAGCTGCTGGTGCCCGACTTCAACGGCAACCGCGACCAGCTGGAGGAGGTCTTCTCCAGCAAGCCGGAGGTGTTCGCGCACAACGTGGAGACGGTGCCGAGGATCTTCAAGCGCATCCGTCCCGCGTTCCGCTACGACCGTTCGCTCGCGGTGATCACGATGGCCCGCGAAGCCGGGCTGGTCACCAAGTCCAACCTGATCCTGGGCATGGGCGAGACCCGCGAGGAGATCGTCGAGGCCATGCGTGACCTGCACGCGGCCGGCACGGACCTGCTGACGATCACGCAATACCTGCGGCCGACGCCCCGCCACCACCCGGTGGAGCGGTGGGTGAAGCCGGAGGAGTTCGTCGAGCTGCAGGCCGAGGCCGAGGCGATCGGGTTCGCCGGCGTCCTGTCCGGGCCGCTGGTCCGCTCGTCCTACCGGGCGGGCAAGCTCTACAAGCAGGCCATAGAGGCTCGCCAGACCGCTTGAGATCAATCGAGGACAGCCCCGGGCGCGTCGCCCGGGGCTGCTTCATGCGGATTTCTTCCGCGCGTCTGGGGGCCTCGTTACGATGGCGGGGCAGCCGACGGAGGGGCACGGGGGATGGCCGTAGTGATCCGCACCAGTGACCTGCCGGCCAAGCGCCGCCACGACGCCTGGCGGAGCATCGTGTGCGACACGCTCGGCCCCCTCGACTTACGCATCGATCCTGACGCGCCGCTGCGCGGCGAGATCGAGATGGGGCGGCTCGGTCCTGTGGGTGTCGGCCGGATCCGCACGTCCACTCCGCACAGCGTGCATCGCACCGCCGGGCTGATCCACCGCGACAACCCCGATCTCTACCGGGTGGTGCTGGCCCTCGCCGGCAGCCCGCGCCTCGCCCAGGACGATCGGCACACGCAGCTGAGCCGGGGCGAGTTCGCGATCTACGACTTCACCCGGCCGTACGAGCTGGCCTATGACAGCGCGGTGCAGCTGGCCGTGTTCAGCTTCCCGCACGACCTGCTCTCCCTGCCCCACGGCTCGGTCGCGGCGCTCACGGCGCTGCCCATCAGCGCCGACTCCGGCGCCGGCGCGCTGGCCGTGCCGCTGCTGCGCCGGGTGGCCACGGACCTGGACACGTACGCGCCGGCCAGCGCGGCCCGGCTGTCGACCGTGGTGATGGACCTGGTCAGCACCGCGGTAGCCGAGCGCCTGGAGCTGACGCGGATCCTGCCGGCCGACTCACGGCAGCGGACGCTGCTGCTGCGCGTGCACGCGTTCATCGAGCAGCGCCTGGGCGAGATCGACCTGGCCCCGGGCGCGATCGCGACCGCGCACCACATCTCCGTGCGCTACCTGCACCGGCTGTTCGAGGCCGAGAACACGACGGTGGCCGCCTGGATCAGGCAGCGGCGGCTGGAACGCTGCCGCGCGGAGCTCGCCAGGAGCGGGGACGAGCCGGTGAGCGCGATCGCGGCCCGGTGGGGGCTGCCGGACTCCGCGCACTTCAGCAGACTGTTCCGGCGCGCGTACGGGATGCCGCCCGCCGAATACCGCCGCGCCAGCATCGAGCGCTGAAACACGGTGCGCTGAACGTCAATCCGCCTGGCACCCAGATCCAAGACCGGCGAGCCCTTCGTCAGCAGACTGGAGGCATCAACGATCGAGGGAAGGGATCAGGAAAATGCAGCTCTTCGTCAATCTGCCGGTCAAGGACCTGGACCGGTCGAAGGAGTTCTTCACCGGGCTCGGCTTCCAGCTCTTCGGCATGGCCGAGGGCATGGCCTCAGTGATCATCAGCGAGGAGACGCAGGTGATGTTGCTGACCGAGCCGGTGTTCGCCTCGTTCATCACCAAGGACGTCGCCGACGCCGGACGGGCCACCGAGGCGATCCTGGTGCTCGGGATGGAGAACCCGCAGCAGGTGGACGAGCTGGTGGACAAGGCCCTGGCGGCCGGCGCGACCCCGGCGGGCGTCAAGCACGAGGACGGCTTCAGGTACCAGCGCGGCTTCGCCGACCTGGACGGTCACCACTGGGAGGCGCTGTGCCTGGTGCAGCCCGCGTCCTGAGCGGCACGGCGGTCTCCGCCGACGGCACCACGATCGTGTTCGACACCTACGGCTCGGGCCCGGCGGTGATCCTGGTCGCCGGGGCGATGATGGGGCGCGTGCACCCCACACTGGCCGGTGTGGGGGCGACACTGGCGCCGTGGTTCACGGTCTGCTCTTACGACCGCAGGGGCCGCGGCGACAGCGGGGACACGCCGCCGTACGCGGTCGAGCGGGAGGTCGAGGATCTGGCCGCCGTCATGGCGGCGGCCGGCGGGTCCGCCATGGTGTTCGGCGGCTCGTCCGGAGCGGCGCTGGCGCTGGAGGCCGCGGTGCGGCTGCCGGGCATCGGCAAGCTGGCGTTGTGGGAGCCGCCGTACCACGTGGACGACAGCGCGCCCGCGCTCCCGTACGACTTCGCGGCGCGGCTGACCGCGCTGGTCGAGGCGGGCAGACGGGCGGAGGCCGTCGAGCGGTTCCTGGTGGAGGCGGCCGAGGTGCCGGTCGAGGCGGTGGCCGGGATGCGGGAGCACGCGTTCTGGGCGCAGGCGGAGGCGGTCGCGCCCACGCTGGCGTACGAGGCCGCCGTGCTGGGTCCCGGCAACGCGCTGCCCGCCGGGCGGTTCGCCGCGATCACGCGGCCCACGCTCGTGCTCAACGGCGAGGACAGTCCCGGGTGGATGCGGAACGCGGGCGCGGCGGTCGCGGCGGCGGTGCCGAGCGCGGTGCACCGGGTGCTGGAGGACCAGGCGCACGACGTGGCCGTGGAGGCTCTGGTGCCGGAGTTGCTGGAGTTCTTCGCGCTTTAGGTAACGCTAAGGTAACAAACCTATCAAGTGGTTGGTTTTCTGGTGAAGACTGAGCTGGTGGACTTCGATGAACTGATCACCCGCCTGGACCTGGCCACCAAGATCGGACTGCTCACCGGGGCGGACATGTGGTCGCTCCCGCCGGTTCCCGAGATCGGCCTGGACCGGCTCGTGATGAGCGACGGGCCCATCGGCGTGCGCGGCGAGCAGTGGAGCCCCGGCGACCCGTCGATCGCGCTGCCGAGCCCGACCGCGCTCGCCGCGACCTGGGACCTGGACCTGGTCAGGCGGGCCGGGCGGCTGCTCGCCCAGGAAGCCCGGCGCAAGGGGGTGCACGTGCTGCTCGCCCCCACGCTCAACCTGCACCGTTCGCCGCTCGGTGGGCGGCACTTCGAGTGCTTCTCGGAGGATGCGTACCTGACGGGTGAGGTCGGCGCGGCGTACGTCGAGGGCGTGCAGGAGGGCGGCGTGGCCACCACGCCCAAGCACTTCGTGGCCAACGACTTCGAGACCGACCGGTTCACCGTGGACGTCCGGGTGGATGAGCGGGTGCTGCGGGAGGTGTACCTGCGGCCGTTCGAGCGCGTGGTGCGGGCGGGCGCCTGGGGCGTGATGACCGCGTACAACTCGGTCAACGGCACGACCATGACCGAGCACGCGGAGCTGGTCAACGGGGTGCTGAAGGGCGAGTGGGGGTTCGACGGGTTCGTCGTGTCCGACTGGACGGCGGTGCGGTCCACCGAGGCCGCCGCCATGGGCGGGACCGATGTGGCGATGCCGGGGCCGCACGGGCCGTGGGGCGAGAAGCTGGAGGCGGCGGTGCGGGAGGGGCGGGTGCCCGAGGCCGTCATCGACGACCGGGTCCGCCGGATCCTGCGCCTGGCCGCACGCGTCGGCGCCCTCCGCACCCCGCCCTCACCTGGCACCTCTGATGGGGGTGTCGGTGGGAATGCGGACGCCGGCGAATGGGCGGATACGCTCACGGGCGCGAATGCCGACGCGAGCGCGGATGTGGGGATCCGTGACGAGGTGATCGATGGTGTGGCGCTGGCCCGTGAGGTCGCCGCGCGCGCCTTCACGCTGCTCACCAACGACGGCGTCCTGCCGCTCCAAGGCGCTCCGGCGATCGCCGTCATCGGCTCGGCCGCGAACAAGGCGCGCGTCATGGGCGGCGGCAGCGCCCAGGTCTTCCCCGATCGGATCGTCTCACCCCTGGAGGGTCTCGGCGCGCGCGCCGAGGTCCGGTACGCCCTCGGCACCGACCCCCGGGTCCGGCTGGCGCCGATCCCCTCCCCCGCCAGGGCCCTGTTCCTGGACGAGGCGGGCGGCGTGCTGGCCGAGCACCCACTGGCCGGCGGTGAGGCGCGCTGGATCGGCCAGCTGCCGCCGGACGTCGACGGCGACCGGCTCAAGGCGGTCCGGCTGGTGACCACGTACACGCCGGGGCTGTCGGGTGAGCACCAGCTGTCCGTCGTCGGCGCGGGCGCCTTCACCGTCACCGTGAACGGCGAGACCGTCTTCCACGACACCATCGATCCGCCGGGCGGCGACCCGGCCGCGGCGTTCCTGTCTCCGCCGGAGCAGCGGGTGAGCGTGCCGATGACGGCGGGTGAGCCGTACGAGGTGACCGTGACGCACCCCACGGGGGCGTTCGGCGGCATGGCGATCGTGTCCTTCACGCTCGGCCACGCCGACCCGAGCCCCGGCGAGGAAGCGCTCATGGCCGAGGCCGTGCGGGTGGCGGCGGAGTGCGACGTGGCGGTGGTCGTCGCCGGGACCACGCCGGAAGTGGAGAGCGAGGGCTTCGACCGTACCGACCTCAGGCTGCCGGGACGGCAGGACGAGCTGATCCGCGCGGTGGCCGCGGCCAACCCGCGCACGGTGGTCGTGGTCAACTCGGGCTCGCCGGTCGAGATGCCGTGGGCCGAGGAGGTGGCGGCGGTGCTGCTCACCTGGTTCCCGGGGCAGGAGGCGGGCGCCGCGCTGGCCGAGGTGCTGTTCGGAGACTCTGAGCCGGGGGGACGGCTGCCGACGACCTGGCCGCGCCGCCTGGAGGACGTTCCCGTGGCCGGCGTGACGCCCGTGGACGGGGCGGTGGCGTACGAGGAAGGGGCGTTCATCGGGTACCGGGCCTGGCAGCGGTCGGGGAAGGAGCCGGCGTTCTGGTTCGGGCACGGCCTGGGGTACACGACCTGGTCGTACGACTCCATCGCCGCCGAGGGCACCACTGTCACGGTGGCCCTCACCAACACCGGCGACCGCCCGGGCCGCGAGGTCGTGCAGCTCTACGTCGCCGACGGGGCCGAGCGGCGGCTGGCCGGGTTCGACGTGGTCGAGGCCGAGCCGGGGCAGACCGTGCTCACCACCGTCTTCCTGCCCGAGCGGGCCTTCCAGGTGTGGGAGGGCGGATGGCGTACGCTCACCGGCGAGCACACCGTCGAAGCGGCACGCCACGTGGCCGGCCCGCGGCTGTCCGTCACCGTCAAGATCTAGCCGTCGGCGAAATCGCCGGGCCGCGTTTCCCATAGTCCACCAGTTGGTTTGTATCCTTCAGAGCATGGCAAAGTCCGAGGAACCAGAGAAGCCGGGGCGCATCAAGCAGCTCCGCATGGTCGCGCAGATCATCAAGCAGGCCAATCCGAAGGGGATGCCGCTCGTCTTCCTCTCGGCGGTGGGCACGCTCGCTGTGGTCGTCGTGATCGGCCTGGTCACGGGCTATTTGTGGTATTCGGTCTTCATCGGCGTCCTGGCCGCGTTCACCGTCGGCCTGGTGGTGTTCGGTCAGCTCGCGCAGAGGGCGCAATACTCGATCCTGCATGGGCAGACCGGCGCAGCGGCCGCGGTGTTGCAGGGCATGCGGGGCAACTGGCAGGTCAACCCGGCCATCGCGGTCAACCGCGACCAGGACCTCGTGCATCTCGTGATCGGCTACCCAGGAGTCGTGCTGGTGTCCGAGGGGCCCGCCAACCGGGTGGGGAAGATGCTGGCGGCCGAGAAGAAGCGGGTCGCGCGGGTGGTGCTCGGCATCGAGATCTACGACATCCAGTGCGGTGACGGCGAGGGGCAGGTGCCGCTGGGCAAGCTGCAGCGCCATCTCATGAAGCTGCCGCGCAACCTGAAGAAGCCCGCGGTCAACGAGGTCAAGGACCGGCTGCGCTCGCTGCCGCGCAACATGCCGCTGCCCAAGGGCCCGATGCCCAAGGGCGCCCGCATCCCGCGCGGCCCCAAGATGCGCTAGTGCTGTCGGTTTCCTCGCGGGCCAACCGCGGCTGGTGGGACGGCAACGCCGACGACTACCAGGTGGAGCATGGCGAGTTCCTGCGTGACAGCGGGTTCGTGTGGTGCCCGGAGGGCGTGGACGAGGCCGACGCCCACCTGCTGGGAGACGTGCGCGGGCGGCGCGTGCTGGAGATCGGCTGCGGTGCGGCGCAGTGTGCGCGGTGGCTGGTGACGCAGGGGGCGCAGGTGGCGGCGTTCGACCTGTCGCACCGCCAGCTGCGCCACTCCCAGCGGATCGATCTCGACATGGGGCTGCACGTGCCGGTGGTGCAGGCCGACGCCGAGTCGTTGCCGTTCGCCGGCGCCGCCTTCGATCTGGCGTGCTCGGCGTTCGGGGCGCTGCCGTTCGTGGCCGACCCGCTCGCGGTGTTTCGTGAGGTACGCAGGGTGCTCCGGCCGGGCGGCCGGTTCGTGTTCTCGGTGAGCCATCCCATCCGGTGGGCGTTCCCCGACGATCCGGGGCCGCGCGGGCTGACCTCCGACCGGTCCTACTTCGACCGCTCCCCCTATGAGGAACGGGACGAACGGGGCACGGTCACGTACATCGAGCATCACCGGACGCTGGCCGACTGGGTGAACCTGCTGGTCGCCTCCGGCCTGACGATCACGGGGCTGCTGGAGCCGGAGTGGCCGGAGGGGCACGAGCGGGCGTGGGGCGGCTGGAGCCCGCTCCGCGGCCGGCACATCCCGGGCACGGCGATCTTCAGCTGCGTGCGTATCTAACGGGTCACATCCGTACGACCATCGTGTTGGACGCGCGGTCGTGGATGCCGCGATGGTCGCGGTCGAAGATCAGCGCGGGCACGGCCAGGCACAGCAGCACGGTGCGGACCAGCACGGGCAGCCAGCGGGGACTGCCCCCGTCCATCGCGGCAACCCTGATGCCCATCAGCCGGTGCCCGAACGTCTGCCCCATGAACCCGACCAGGATCAGGTATTGCACGGCGAACACCGCCATGGGCGCCCACGGCGACTCGGCCGGATTCATCCTCAGCAGCAGTTGCACGATGGCCCACGTGCAGATCACCCAGTCGATGACGATTGCGCCGATCCTGCGACCCCATCCGGCGATCGCCCCGCTGCCCTCCTCGGGCAGGCCCAGGCGCTGGCCGGGGTATCCGAGGTCGACCCCGGCGGCCCGGACCCCGCCGAGCCACGTCTGCGTCCACCGAGGCTCTTTGCTGCTCATGCCCTCCACGGTATCCGCCCGGTGCGCCGGGCGGCATTGTGACCCAACCGCGTCGTGGAGTGGCCACGATGTACGCCATGCCATACGGGGATGACCTTGACGAGCGTTTCAACGAGCTGGTCGCGCAGATCGACGCCGAAGAGCGGCGCAAGATGCGGGCCAGCGCCAAGAAGGAGGCCAGAACGGGCCGTCGGAGCAGCTCAGGACACCCGCCCCGGCGGGCCGGAGGCCCGTCGCAGGACTATGAATTAGCCGGGCCGCCGCGCCGAATCGGGCGGGTCTGGCTCGCGATGGCCACGATCACGGCGCTGATCGCGGCCGTCGGCGTCGTCATCACCCTCCGCCCCGACCTGCTGGCCCCCTCAGGCGCGATACCCGAGGAGACCATGCCGGTGGAGGCTGCCCCTGTGGCCGAGGAGCCGGAACCCGGGGAGACGGCGGGGCCGGAGGAGCCGGCGGCGGAGCAGACGGCGGCGGGGCCGTACGAGGGATCGACGGCGGCGGGGCCGTTCGAGGGGTCGACGGCGGAGAACTGGGCGGAGGGCGCGGATGGTTTCGTCATGCCCAAGGCCAAGGCGCTCGGCGGGCTGTCGAAGAAGCAGGTCGCCGAAGGCCTGGAGCGGGCGCGCGACCTGCTGGCGGCGGCGCATCTCGACCGCAAGACGCTCATGGGCGGCGAACCGACGCCGTTCATCAAGCTGCTCCATCCCGATCAGCGATCGTGGTTCCGCGAGAACCTCGATGGCGCGAAGAAGCAGAACACCAGGTCATGGGTGATGAGCTTCGCGCCGAAGACCGCCGAGCAGGCCACCGATGTGATCAAGGTGCACGGCAGGACGAAGCTCTCGGCCTTCAAGAAGGACGGGATCACCGGCGCCAAGCTCGAGACCAACCATTTGATCGTGTACGCGATCCAGCGCCCGGATCGGCCCGACACGACGATACGGCTGGTCAAGCACCACCGCGGCACCGTGCTCATGTACCGTGACGCACGGGGCACGGTCACCTGGATCACCGTTTGGGGCGGCAGCGCGACGCCCGCGCGGTGTGACGTACGCGACGGATACATCCACCCCGCGTACCGCGACTCAGCCCCTGACAGGGAAGGCCCGGCGGGCACGCCCATAGATCCATACGACCTCGACGAGGAGCGGAACGAGGGCAAGTGCCGCGCCGCCGAGAGGACATGATCGGCTTCCAGCGTGATCATGTGCCAGGCTGACCCTGCGTAACACGTGCGAAACAATCGAGACACCATACGGAAACGGCCAAGCCCTAGCGTCGGAATGATGGCCAGTCCCCAGGGAGGTTCGAGAGTGTTCAACTCCGCCGACGACGTCCTGAAGTTCATCAGTGACGAAGGGGTGCAATTCGTCGATGTCAGGTTCACCGACCTGCCGGGGACGACGCACCACTTCACCTTCCCGGTAGAGAACTTCAGCGGAAGCGTCTTCACCGACGGGCTCATGTTCGACGGCTCGTCGATTCGCGGCTTCCAAGCGATCCACGAGTCGGACATGCTTCTGCTGCCTGACCCGTCGAGCGCCGTGGTGGACCCGTTCCGCCAGCACAAGACGCTCAACATCAACTTCTTCGTGCACGACCCGCTGACCGGTGAGGCCTACAGCCGCGACCCGCGCAACGTGGCGCGCAAGGCGGAGGAATTCCTCAAGGGCACGGGCATCGCCGACACGGTCTACTTCGGCCCCGAGGCCGAGTTCTACATCTTCGACGACGTCCGCTTCGAGACGAAGCAGAACGCCGGCTACTACTACATCGACTCCATCGAGGGCGCCTGGAACACCGGCAAGGCGACCGAGGGCGGCAACCTCGGCTACAAGCCGCGCTACAAGGGCGGCTACTTCCCGGTCCCGCCGATGGACCACTTCACCGACCTGCGCTCGGAGATGGTCCGCAACCTCATCGAGAGCGGCATCGAAGTCGAGATGCAGCACCACGAGGTCGGCACCGCCGGTCAGGCGGAGATCGACTTCAAGTTCGGCACGCTGCTCAAGACGGCCGACAACCTGATGCTCTACAAGTACGTCATCAAGAGCACGGCACTCGAGTACGGCCACACGGTGACGTTCATGCCGAAGCCGATCTTCGGCGACAACGGCTCGGGCATGCACTGCCACCAGTCGCTGTGGAAGGACGGCTCGCCGCTCTTCTACGACGAGGTCGGCTACGCCGGCCTGTCGGACACGGCCCGCTACTACATCGGCGGCCTGCTCAAGCACGCCCCGTCGCTGCTGGCCTTCACCAACCCGACGGTCAACTCCTACCACCGCCTGGTGCCGGGCTACGAGGCGCCGGTCAACCTGGTCTACTCGCAGCGCAACCGGTCGGCCTGCGTCCGCATCCCGATCACGGGCTCCAACCCGAAGGCCAAGCGCATCGAGTTCCGCGTGCCGGACCCGTCATGCAACCCGTACTTCGCGTTCGCGGCCATGCTGATGGCGGGCCTCGACGGCATCCGCAACAAGATCGAGCCGCCGGAGCCGGTCGACAAGGACCTCTACGAGCTGCCGCCGGAGGAGGCCCGCAACATCCCGCAGGTTCCCGGCTCGCTCACCGACGTGCTCAACGCGCTGGAGGAGGACCACGACTACCTGCTCGAGGGCGGCGTGTTCACGCCTGACCTGATCGAGACGTGGATCTCATACAAGCGGGAGAACGAGGTGGACCCGATCCGGCTGCGTCCGCACCCGCACGAGTTCGAGCTCTACTACGACGTGTAGCCGGTGACCGCGCGGTGAGCTACATGTTCATCGCGCGGTTCTTGCCTGGTTCTGCCTCAGTTCCGTCCGAGCGGCAAGCACCGCATCGATCGCAGCCTGCGTCGACTCATCGGAGTCTGGCCACAGGTGCCCGTAGGTGTCGAGGGTCGTCTTGGCACTGGCGTGCCGTAGGCGGGCCTGGACGACCTTGACGTCGGCGCCGGAAGCAATCAGGAGCGACGCGAGGAAGTGCCGCAAGTCGTGGAATCGAAAGCCCGTGGGAAGGTCCTCTACCTTGCTGCGGGCATTTCGCATTGCACGCTCAAGCTTCCATGGGCCGACCTGTTCCCTGTTGCCGTCCGTCAGGAACGTTTCGGCACTGTAGCCGGCCTGGACATGGGCCGACAGTTCAAGGCGGCCCCGAGGGGGCCGTACGCGCCGTCGTCACGGCACGCCGCCGCCTCCCGCTAGCGCTCCCGGCGGACGGCTAAAGGCGCGGGCCATGCTGGCCATCTTCGCCGCCACCGTTCTCGGGCTGATCGCGCAGCCGATGCCACTGGCTGCGGTCGCGCTGACCAGGCTCGCCTTCACGATGATCGCCGGTGTGCTGGAGCCGGGCGCGGCGCTGAGCGGGTTGGCCGAGCCGACGATCTGGCTCATCGTGGCCGCCTTCTTCATCTCCATCGCCGTCACCAAGACCGGACTCGGACGACGCATCGCGCTGTGGTTCGTGGCCGCGCTCGGCAAGCGCAGCCTCGGCCTCGGATACGGCCTCGCGCTGACCCACCTGGTCCTGGCGCCCGCCACCCAGCAACACCGCCCGCTCCGGCGGTGTGCTGTACCCGATCATCACCTCGCTGAGCGAACAGGCCGGCTCGCGGCCGGACGAGCAGACCCGCCGTCGGCTCGGCGCCTACCTGACGGCGACCGCGATGGGTGTCAACGTGGTCGCCACCGCCATGGCGGCCAACCCACTGGTGCAGAAGTTCGCCGGCGAGCAAGGAGTCGAAATCAGCTGGCTGACGTGGAGCCGAGCCGGACGAGGCTACTCGCTGACGAGCAGCAGTACGGCAGCGTGTTGCGCCGGTAGTAACGCAGGCTTCGGACGGTCAGGCTCAGGAGCTGAAGGGTCGGTTGGCCGCTACAGGCAGCCCCACTTGATCGTGCTCATCAGTCCCCAGTCCACTACCATCTGGGTGCACCAATTGGAGCCGGTGGCCTTGAAGATGGTGTCGGTGTAGGCGACACACTTCTTCTCCTGCTTGCAGTCCTTTGTGGCGCGCGACTTGATGGTGTCGCCCTTCCTCAGGTTGATGGATATCTGAGGCCGCAACGCGCTGGAGCATTTCACGATTCCACGGCCGACGATCGTGCGCATGCCGACCTCGTGTCCCTGGATCGTCTTCACGCTCACCGAGCAGTTGGGGGGAATGTCGGCCGAGCTCGCCAGGGCCGCGGGCCCAGCCACGAGCGAGACGCTCACCGGCAGCAGCACGCTCAGCCGGCCGAGAACCTTGGTAACGATACGGAACATGACGACCCCCTATGCCGTGAACGATTCGGTGTAGGACTTCGTGACCGTGTCACGGAAACCATTGATCCACTGGGCTTTGACCTTCACCTTCCAGGTCTGGATGCCCGACGGGTTCTTCACCCGGAGGTTGACCTCGCAGATCATGTCCTGGGGCGGCGCGCCTTCCGGGTTGATCGGGCCCTCCTGGCAGATCTTCTTCTGGCCCACTTTGACGCCGTCCCTGTAGAGGGTCATCTCCAGCTTCACGCCATAGACGTAATCGCACGTTGAGCGGGCGTGAGCGTACACCTTCTTGGGCGGCTGGCCCGGCGCCGCCGAGGGGCCGCCCGCCACGTATGTCGTGCAGTTCGACGCGGCCGCCACCGACGCAGGGGCCAGGCTGCTGTCCGTGACGCCAGCGGCGGATGCCGGGTACGCCCCGGCCGCTACCGAGGCGATGGAGCCTGCCGCGAGTATGCAGGCGATCCGTTTGCTCTTGAGCATGGTGACGACTCTCCGATCGAGGGGTTACTTCACGAACTTGGCCGTGAGCGGGTTGCCGAGGTGGTTGAGACTGGCGTCCACCAATCTCCTTGTCGTGTTGGCTGTTACACCTACCGACGAAACAGCCCCGCAAGATGTGACAGCAGGTGAATGCGACGTACGTCTCCCCGTTTGTGCCTGTACACCTGGCGCATCCGGGCGCGATCAACTGTCGGCGATTGGTTGCCTCGGCCTATGACCGGTCGTACCGGAGGAGATCGCCCGGTTGACAGTCGAGGGCATCGCACAGGCGCACGAGGGTGGAGAAGCGGATCGCTTTGGCGTGGCCGTTCTTCAGGATTGACAGGTTGACAACGGTGATCTGCACTCGGTGCGACAGCTCGGTGAGCGTCATGCCGCGCTCCTTGAGCAGTTCATCCAGTCGTACACGGATGGTCGAATCGGCCATCAGATGGTGGCCTCGACCTCTTCGAGCAGCACCAGGCCACGCCGTACGATCTCCGAAACGGCCAGCACCGCGACTCCCGTCACGACCCCGGCCACCACTTCGCCCGACGGGGCGTAGAACGGGTAGCTCTTGGCCAACAGCATCGAGGCCAGAATCGGCTCGGCCACCATACCGAGCAGTCCCGTGGCGAGCGAGCCGATGATCAGGATCCAACCGAGGCGCCGCAGGTGGGCGGCGGTGACGGCGGAAAACAGCGCCCTGTCTCCCGATCTGGCCCTGCGCAGCGCGCGAACGACAGTGAACAGGGCGAGCAGTGTCGTCGTGACGCCCGGTGCCCACAGAAGCAGGTAGAGCAGCCCGACAAACGGCGCGGGCCCCTGGTGACGGACCGTCACGTCGGCGGTCGCGCTGACGATCGCGGCATCCGGGGCCGCCATGCCCGCGACCGGCACGTCGAACACCCGCAAGGGGACGCCGATGCCATTGCCGGTACCGATGAAAGCGATCAGGGCGGTGTAGAGCAGCAGGCCCAGGGCGCCCAGGCAGGCCAGGACCAGGAAGAGGGTCAGCAGGGTTTCGAGCCGGGTGAGCCATCTCGCAGACATAACGATAATCGTAAATAACGAGATTCGTTATGTCTAGCGCAGCCGGGGAAACGAGTTTCGTGCGCATCAGTGTCCTTCGTCCTTCCGGGTCTGTTGTCGTCTTCCGGGAGCCCCACGGGCTGCGCCGCTTCGCGTTGAAGGCGCGCCGCCGCGCCCGGGCAGAGCACCGCGGCCGCCGTCGAGCGATTCCTCGACTCCATCACCGCGGCCACCACCCGCGCCGGCTACGCCCAGACCCTCAGCCACCTGGCCACCATCACCGGCCCGGAGCGGCAGAGCCAACCAGCTCCCGCCGCCCCTGCTCCTCGTCCGAGCGGGTGTGCTTGACCAGCAGGATGACGCTGGCCAGGGCGGCGAAGAGCATGGTGGCCGCGGCCCCGCTGCTGGGCGGCGGCCGCGCCCAGACTGTCGCCGTACGCCGGTCCCTGCAGCAGCAGGATCACGGGGTTCCGGACGATCTCGCTGACGTAGTTCAGGCGTGCTTCCGTTGGGGGGAGCAGCTGCCCGATGGTGGCCACCGTCGTCGCGACGAAGAAGGTGACCGACCAGATCCACGCCGGCTGCGAGACGCGGTCGCGGCGCAGGATCAGCCGGATCAGTGCTGATGTGTTCCTCGGTAGTGCCTCATGAACAGTTCCTCCAGGGTGGGGGGTTGTGCGGCGAGGTCGCGCACGCCGTATTCCGCCAGCCGGGCCAGCACGTCGCCGATGCGGTCGGTGTCGGCCTGGAAGCGCACGCGATGCCCGTCGACGCTGAGGTCGTGGACACCGGGAATGCCGTCAGCCGGAACTTTGGTGAGTTCGGCTGTGACCGAGGTGCGGGTGAGATGGCCAGCCCGCAAGGGGCTCCCGGTTGTGACGTCGCGCACCCATGTCACAGTCGAGCGGAGCGCGTCGTCTTAAGGGGCATGACGAACTCGGAACAGACCTCGGTGTTGATCACCGGAGGCAACAAGGGACTGGGGCTCGAGGCGGCCCGGCGGCTCGGAGAACGGGACTGGATGATCTTTCTCGGCTCGCGTGATGAAGGTCGAGGACGGGCAGCCGCCGCCAAGCTGACCGCCGGTGGCGCGAACGTGGTTGTGATCCCGCTGGACGTGACCTCGGACGAGTCGGTGACCGACGCGGTACGGCTCGTCCGGGAGCACACCGACCGGCTGGATGTGCTGATCAACAATGCCGGCGCGCCAGGAAAGGGTATGGCGCCCGCACACGCGACGGCCGAGGAAATTCATTCCGTCTACGACACCAACGTGTACGGGCCGATCAGGGTCACGCATGCGTTCCTTCCCTTGCTGCAGGCGGCGGACAATCCGCGGGTGGTGATGGTGTCCAGCGGTGGCGGTTCCTTCGCGGTCGTGACCGATCCAGATCAGCCCGTCTCGAAGATGCACGAGCTCGCCTACAGCTCGTCGAAGGCGGCGCTGAACATGATCACTGTCCGGTACGCCCAGGCGCTCCCGAAGATCAAGTTCAACGTCGCCACTCCCGGAGAAGTCGCCAACTTCAAGTTCGCCGCCACCGACATGAACAATCACACCGGTCAGCTGACGGTCACCGAGGGCACCGACTCGATCGTCAGGCTCGCGGCGATGGACGCCGACGGGCCGACCGGAATCTTCATCGATCGCCTTGGCCCCGTTGCGTGGTGACCGCCGCAATCCACCTGCGGTCGATGCCGGAGACCCGGTGAAGGCCCGAGGTGTCATATCTCGAAGCCTGCCTCGTCCCCCGCGAAGCGCGAAGGCGGCTGGCGCAACGCGCGTACGAGCGGTGGACCTTGAGTAGCCGGAACGGGTCAGCTCCGGGTCTCTCCGAACGGGTCGTGTGCGCCGTGGAGGGTGTCGTCCAGGAGTTGGGTGACTTCGCGGGCGCCGACGAGCAGAACAAAGCTCACCCAGATCTATCAGTGGGAGGTCATTGATGACGAAGAGCGTTGCTGGCGACCTCGCTGGCCTGCAGTTGCCGGTCGAGCGCGGATGCCCGTTCGCCCCGCCTGCCGCCTACGAGCGGCTGCGCGCGTGGGCACCGATCAACCGGGTGCGCCTGGTGAGCGGCGCTGAGGGGTGGCTGGTGTCCGGGCATGAGGAAGGCCGGGCCGTCCTCGCCGATCGCCGCTTCTCCTCCGACCGGCGCAAGGACGGCTTCCCGTTCTTCATCGCCGATGCGGCGACCTTGCAGCAGCTTCGTAGTCAGCCGCCGTCGATGGTCGGCATGGACGGCGTGGAACACACCGCGGCACGGCGCCAGCTGATCGGCGAGTTCACCGTGAAGCGGTTGGCCGCGCTGCGCCCCAGGGTCCAGGACATCGTCGACCAGTTCATCGACGACATGCTCGCCACCGAGCAGCGACCGGTCGACCTGGTGCAGGCGCTGTCCCTGCCGGTGCCCTCCCTGGTGATCTGCGAACTGCTCGGCGCGCCCTACACCGACCACAGCTTCTTCCAGAGCCGCACCGCCGTGGTGGTGCGCCGGAGCTCCTCGACACAGGACCGCCAGCGAGCCTTCGCCGAACTGCGCGCCTACATGGACGATCTGATCACCCGTAAGGAGTCCGAACCGGGCGACGATCTGTTCAGCCGGCAGATCGCCCGGCAGCGCGAGGAGGGCACGCTCGATCACGCGGACGTGGTGAGCATGGCCTTCCTGCTACTGTCTGCCGGGCACGAGACCACGGCGAACATGATCTCGCTCGGCGTGATCGGGCTGCTTTCCCACCCGGAGCAACTGGCTCTGATCAAGGCCGACCCGGGCAAGACGCTCATGGCCGTGGAGGAATTGCTGCGCTACTTCAGCATCGCTGACGTGGTCACCTCCCGGGTGGCTATTGAGGATGTGCAGATCGGCGGGGTGAGTATCAAGGCCGGCGAGGGCGTCATCGTCTCGGGCCTGTCGGCTAACTTCGATCCCTCGGTGTTCACCAACCCGGCCGACCTGGACGTCGAGCGCGGGGCCCGCCACCACCTCGCCTTCGGATTCGGCCCGCACCAGTGCCTCGGCCAGAACCTGGCCCGGTTGGAACTGCAGATCGTCTTCGACACGCTGTTCCGCCGCATCCCCACCCTGCGCCTGGCGGCACCGGTCGAGGACCTGCCGTTCAAGACCGACGCCGTCATTTACGGCGCCTACGAACTCCCGGTCACCTGGTGAGCAGAACATGATGCGGATCACAGCGGACACCGGGGTGTGCGTCGGCTCCGGTCAATGTGTCCTGACCGAGCCGACCGTGTTCGACCAAGACGACGACGGCATCGTGGTCCTGCTGAGCGACCACCCCGACGACGAAACCGCGGCACGGGCGCGCGACGCCGTCCCCCTGTGCCCGTCCCGAGCCCTATCCATCCTGGAGGAGTAAGCACAACCCGGAGTGATCAGGGGTCAGGATGGAGGTATACGCTCTGGTACCGGGCTGATGATCATGTCGTCCCGGCCGCCGGAGATACGGCCGGCCCGCTTTGGCACCAGCACCGGCTCGAAGGTGCTGTTAGGCGTCATTCGTTCTGGCCACTGGGCACTGTCGCCGCGTCGCTCCAGCTGGGCATCTGAATCGATCTTCGTGTTCTTGTTGCTGTCCCTGGTGCGCGACGACAGCGTGAGCATGTCCAGCGAAGACAACGGCCCTGCCCGATCTCCCTGTCGTGGCGCGACGTGATCGGGAAGGGCCATGGTGCGGTGCTTGGAGGCACCGATGCTCACGGTAGGCAAGGACGAGGCCGGCGTCGAGCGCCGGTTACGCGAAGGCGGGCTGCATTGCCCGGACTGTGCCGGACATCTGTGCCCGTGGGGCTGGGCGCAGCCGCGGACGGTGTGGGGTATCGGCTGGCGGCGGCGGATCCGGCCGCGCCGGTCGCGGTGCCGAACGTGCGGGCGGACGCATGTGTTGTCGCCGGTCAATGTGTTGTGGCACCGCCGTGACGATGTCTCGGTGATCGGGGAGGCGCTGACGTTATCTGGGGCGCCGAGAGGGCGTCAGCTGTCTGCGTTGCAGTATGCATTGGCCTGATCCCGTCCAACGGCCACGCATCGCAGAAATCCGCGACAACCTCATCGCCCGCATCGCCGAGGCTGAACGCGAAGGCTGGCTCGGCGAAATCGAAGGACTCCGAGTCAGCCTCGCCGACGCGAACGACAAGCTGGCCAAATAGATCGACGAACAGGCAGCCACACCACGGTCGACCTCGGCTTCCCTACCACCCCTGGGAGGCAATGAGCCGGTTTCCGATGGGGTCTACTCAGGACACCGATCGCATGTCACGCATACGGCCGCCCCGTGAGCCGCCTCTTACTCCCACCGATTCGGTCCTCAGGACCTTGGGCGCCCCGGCGACGCCTGTTGACGGGACACCCAGATCCTCACACGCTCGCGGAGGATCAGCGAATCAGTATCCAGACCAAGATCGAAACGAAGTTCAGAGAAGCCCAGGTCTCACGCTCCTGGCTCTACACCCAGCCGGACATCCGCGCCGAGATCGAACGCCTCCGAACCCTGGACCGCGGGCCGCTACCGTCCGCCGCTCCGGCTACCCAACGCGGCAGCGACGCCTCGATCGCTCGCCGTCTGGAGACCGCTCTGATCCGGAACCGCGAACTCACCGCCGACAACCAGCGGCTCCGCCGGCAACTCGCCCACGCCCTCGGCCAACTCCGCGCCACCGGCCTCCCGGTCGCGGATGAATCCGAGACAGCCCGAGGACACTCTTCGATCACAATCGGCCCCTGCTGACACAGCGTCAGAACGACCTGCATCGCCTCGTCGAAGACATCGTCCTCAACAAGAGGATGCAGGTCACAGCCTCCGCCCAAGCGATCAGCTCAAGATAAGCCGGCGCAGGGCGAAGTCATCGACCGCAACGACCCGCAGCGAGCCCACCTCCGGCTCCGGGGCGACGCGCACCAGGCGCAGCAAGATGTCCTTGGCCACCTCAAGCCCGAGCCTGACCGCCAGTCGCGCACCAGGACGGGCGGCCATCGTCACGGCGACCAAGGCCAACATCTTGCGGAGCAGGGGCGTGTATCGGGCATGCGGGCTAGTCAGGCCGGCCACTTGCTCGCCGAACCGTCACCGCCAGCACGGTTGTGGCCCCACCGAGCGCGGCGTCCCTCAATCGCCGGACATACCACCGGCCATGCACCCGACTCGAGGCCTGCCCGCAGCCTGAGCAGGCGCTTGTGGCTGCTCGAACGCGAGCGTGCAAGGCTACCAATCCGGCCGCTCGCCCCACTGCCTCAACCACGACCCCGGCCAGATGCGGGAGTAACTCCTCAAGAGATCCAGAACTGCACGCCGAACATGATCAAGGAAGAGATCATCCTGCGTCACAAGATCAGCGACAGAGCCCTCTGCGCGTACTTGCCTTTGCACGTTCACCTGTACGCCGACAATGCGCCGAATCCCGTCGAGTTGCTGTTTGGTGCGGGCGGTCCTGGCTTCCGGCCCGGGGGTCAGCGGCCCCAGTGCCGCCCGCCCTGTCATTGGGGTGCCCGCGAGGCGTCGATGCAGGACGAGATCACGGCCGAAAGGCCCGCGCGGCCGTGTCGAGGGCGTCGGTGACAGCCCGTTGGATGCCCTGGCCGTCCATGTCTGCCTCCACTGCCGCGATGGCCGCGCCAACCACGGCGCCGCTGACCAGTCCCACCATGGTCGCTGCGCCGACCGGGTCGAGGATGTCCGGATAGGCAGTCTGCAACTCGGCGGCCACCTGGCGTTGCGCATCCGTGATCACTAGCAGGGCGCGTGCCCGCAGCGCCGGTACGGACAGCAGCAGGCTCACCCGAAGCCGCCCCGATTCGCTGGCGATGTTCAGCAATTCCCGCTCCGAGGCCGCCACGCGGTTGATCGCGCGCACCAGGACATCGAGCGGAGGCTCACCGGCCGTCCGGTCCCCGATGGCCAGCAGGGCCAAGTCGATGCGATGACGATGCTCGGCGAAGACCACGTCGTCCTTCGAGCTGAAGTGTAGGAAGAAGGTGCTCGGGGACAACTCGGCCGCCTCGGCGATCTGGCTGATCGTGGTCTGCTCGTAGCCCTGCTCCTTGAACAGGCGCAGGGCGGCGTCAATCAGCTGTCGCCTGGTCCGTTCTTTCTTACGGTGCCGCAGTCCGGTCGCTTCCGTCATTCCCCTGACCTTACAGTAGTCGCTACATTAATAGAGTCTCTATATCGATAGAGCGAGACTGAAACGTAGACGATGTACTCGTCTCGCGAAGGAGGACCCAGATGGACTCGTTGAGCGGCCAGACCGTTTTCATCACCGGCGGCGCCCAGGGCATCGGCCTCGGCATGGCGCGCGCCTTCGCCCGCGAGGGCGCGAACGTGGCGATCGCCGACGTCGATCGCGACGCCCTGGACCAGGCGGGCGCGCACCTATCGACGCTGTCCAGCGCAGACGCAATAGGCGTGTTCGAGCTGGACGTGTGCGACCGCACTGGCTTCGAAAGCACCGCAAAGGAGGTCGAACGCCGCCTGGGGCCCGTTTCCGTGGTGTGCAACAACGCGGGCATCCGGTTGCCCGACAGCCTGCCCAAGCTCGGATACCGGCTGTGGGACCTGGTCTTGGGCGTCAACCTCGGCGGCGTCGTCAACGGCGTGCAGACGTTCCTGCCACGCATGATCGAACGCGGTGCGGCCGGACACATCGTCAACGTCTCCTCGGCCGCCGGGCTCGCTACCCACCCCAACTCCACCCAGGCCGGCTCGTCCGGTATCACCTACCGGACGTCCAAAAGCGCGGTGATCGCCCTGTCCGAGGCGCTCCACTTCGACCTGCGGGCTGCGGGCCACCCAATCGGCGTCACGGTCCTGTGCCCCGGCCTGGTCAGCACAAAGATCAGCACGAACAGCGCGGTCCGAGGCAACCTGCCCCCGGAAGAACGCCAGCTCGCCGGACAAGGCGATGCCACACTCGCCCGGCTCGGCCTCCACGCTGACACTGTGGGCACGATCGTGATCGCGGCCATCCAGGCAAATCAGCTCTACGCACACACCGACCGCACCATGATCGACGCGGTGACCGCCAGGAACGCCGACATCCTCGACACCATGCCCTCCTAGCTCGGTTCTTCGCACCCCCTCCACGAGCAAGTGATCTGTAAGGAGACGCTTGCTAACTGGAGCTTCGTCTCATTCCGGGCACAACACGCCTGTAGCGCATCAAAACTCGCGCACACGGTTTGAGCTGGGGTTTCTCCGACCGCGGGCCGGTTTTCAGCTACGCTGTGCTGCCTTGCCCTTGTTCGCCGCATGGAGGCTGAGGGCCATCGTGACGAGACCGACGATCGCCGATGTCAACGTCACGTCCCAGTTGTCGTCATATGTCCCGTACGCCCACGGGGCGGTGAGCATCAACGTGCCCCACACGGCATTCACCCATTCCGCCCACACCATGGCCGGTCTCGCGAGAGCTACGACGGCGGTGCCGACGATGAGGATTCCAAAAGTGAGCAGTGTGCCGGTGGCTCCTCGCTCGCCGTCGAACCAGAGTGGGGAGAGAATCCCGTAGAGGCCGGCGGCCAGGATCGCCCAGCCCTGCCAGCGTGACCATGCTTTCATATCAACCTCCGCGCAGACCGGAAACCTCCGGTCAGCTGATTCCAGAAACCGTTGGTCCGTCCGGCTGTTCCGCTCCGGGACGGAGCCATCATTCCCACGTTTTCGTGTTCGGGTTGCGGCAGCGCGGCCGGGGCGCGGGTCATGCCCTTGCGGCCGCGACGATCGTGGCCGTTGCGCCACCGGCCCGGCGTCACCGGAGAACGCCTTGCCGGTGTATCGCGTGGCAGTACAGCCAGAGGCCGACGGTCAGCACCCACACGCCGATGTCGACGAGGGAGAACCGGGGGCCGAGGACGGCCCATCGGTCCATGAATCCGAACGTGATGGCGAGTAGACACAGCTGGGACGCCGCGGCGATCAACGCGACCAGGGTCGCCCGGCGGGAGTGGAACAGCAGCAGCAGGGCCGCTGCGAGGCCGGCGGCGATGTTGATGGTCCAGAAGATGGCCGGGATCGCCGGATAGTCGGTGAAGTACGCGATCTGGGCAGGTCCGTAGCCTTGTTCGGCGAAGTACCCCTGGTTCAGCGTCCTGGTCAAGATGTAGTCACGCGCACCGACGAGGTACAGGGCGAGTAAGACGAGCCCTACCACCCACAGATGCCACGGTCTTGCTGCCCGACGTTGCTGGGTCTGCTCAGCCTGATCCATTGGCCTTTCCCCGATTGTCGAACGTCGCGGCGGGCGACTCGCCGAGGACGGTCTCGACCAGGCCGACCGCCATCTCCTTGGGCAGGATGGCGATGCCTTTGCCGACGTCGGCGAGCAGCAGCAGAGTGTCGCCCGGGCTGATCCCGAACAGGTCACGGATGTCCTTCGGGATGACGATCTGACCCTTCTCGCCAACCCTTGCGGTGCCCGCCAGCTTGCCCGGCGGCGGAGGTGATACAGCCATGAGCAGGCCCCCTTGGTCGTCTCACTCGCCAGACTCCCCCAAGGAGTGAGTATGAAATGTATAAGAAATCATAACTTCCTGCCCATGGAAACTGCCCTCCTTGCGCCGGTCGGCCTCGGCCAGGACGAGCTTTCCCTGGTAACCACTCGCACCATAAACGGCGATCTTCACGGGATCTCCTTGGAGGATCATTGCTGGCCGGCACGGCGTCGCTGCGGTCGGCGCAGGTCAATGGCTACCCGGCGCTGATCATCGAGCTCAACGGCGAGGTCGACACCGTCCTGGCGGTACGCATCGACGACGGCCTCATCTCCGGGCTCTACGCCGTCCGCAACCCCGAGAAGCTGTCACATATGGAACGGGAGACCACGGTGAGCCGCTGAGCCCGGCGACGTAGCCGTCGCGATCTCGTACGGAATCGATCTCCTTGAACCTGTCGGTCAGCGGGACCGAGCCCCACATGAAGGGCGTGATGACGCGCATCGTGGAGCACTCAGTGGAGCACTCATCCGCCAGAGGGAGGTCTCCTCGGCGCCGCTGAGCCCGCGCGTCGTCTCACTGCCCGTCGATCTTCTCCGGCACGAGTCCGGCGCGAGATGCTCCTGGACCACCGGCCTGTTTCGGACGAGACGATCTTCGAGATCGTGGACGAGGTGTTCCTGAAGGTCCCCGGCCTCCCTCACGGCCATCGGCGGGTGCGCATCACGTCAGGTCCGTCTCCCGGCCGCGGGCTGCTTGCGGCCGGTCGTCCTTCTGTGCTGCCACGATGATGAGTGCTCCGGAGATGATCCCGGCGAAGAACGGGGACGGCACAAGAAGGACGCCGCCTAACGCACACCACGCCGCGAGGCCCCAGCCGATTCCGGCGGGCAGGGCCACCCCGCGTCCGGCAAGGTGCCATGTCAGGCAGCCCAGCAGAATGAGGGGCACGGCGAAGCTTCCCGGACCGGCCCAGAAGGTGACCTCGTTCTGAAGGGACTCCACGGTCT
This sequence comes from Nonomuraea sp. 3N208, assembly GCF_052245935.1. Classification (NCBI taxonomy): domain Bacteria; kingdom Bacillati; phylum Actinomycetota; class Actinomycetes; order Streptosporangiales; family Streptosporangiaceae; genus Nonomuraea; species Nonomuraea sp. 3N208. The sequence continues at coordinate 35,429 of NZ_JBQQBR010000036.1, forward strand.
GAGCGGCACCCCCGTCCGTGAGGACGACCGGGATGGCTGCCCACATCCCCCGATCCACCCAGCCGGTGATGTCCCCCCAGGCGACGAGCGCCAGCAAGGACAGGTGCCCTGTGCCCAGCACGAGCATGATCCCGCTTGCCCAGCGGAGCAGCCGCTTTCTGGAGTTCATCGCGACATCCCTTTTCCGCACCGGTCCGCCCGCAGTTTCTCCCCGATCACTCCGACGCGGTCTTCAGTGTCCGTCGCGTAGGTCATCCAACGCATGGAGCCGGCCGCGGCATGGATCAGCACGCGCTGACCGGGCCGCACGTTCGCGGTGTCGTGCAGGACCTGCCACGCGGTGAGCGCCGCCAGCGGCAGCGCTGCGGCGTGTACGTGGTCGAGGCCTGCCGGCTTACGGGTGAAGTGCCGTGACGGTGCGGTCACGTACTCCGCGTAGCCGCCTGCCTTGTGTGGGAAGCGCGGCATGCCGAAGACCTCGTCACCGGGCCGGAAGCGGGTGACCCCGGGGCCTACGGCTTCGACCATCCCGGACACGTCCCAGCCAAGGATGGCGGGCGGATCGTCCAGCAGCCTGCCGTGCGTCCGTGACTTCCAGTCCGTCGGGTTGACGCCGGCCGCGTACACCCGGACCAGGACCTCCGTCAGCGTCGGTTCAGGACGGTCCACCTCGGCCAGCGTCAGCACCTCAGGGCCGCCCGCGGACTCCTGGATGATCGCGCGCATCCGTGCCGTCGCCGTCGTGTCTTCGCTCATGGGAGAACCCTCCGTAGACGCCCGGCGCGTCTCGTCGCGCGCCCGACTGAATGACTGGCCTTGAACCTTCTTGGTCGGAAGCGATCTGCGGGGACGCCTGGTGACGGTTCCGACGCGTGGAGCCGGTCTTACCCGCCCAGGTTGGGATTCCCTGGGGCACCCGGCCTCGGGCGTTAGCCAGCTGGCGGCTGCCTTCGGGCGTTTGCCCCAGGTGCCTTTCGAGCCCTAGGAGTTCTGGGAGTAGGTGTTGGTGACGGCGGCGATCCGGTCGGCGCTGGTTGTCTGATCCTCGGCGTCATTTCCGAGGTCAATGCCACCGGACAGCCAGCCGCCATCGATGGTGAGCACGCTGCCGGTGATGAATGACGCGCTCTCACTGGCCAGGAACGCGACCAGGTTGGCAACCTCCTCGGTGCGCCCCGGTCGGCCCAGCGGAAACCGGCTGGCGACGCCGAGCTCCTCGCCCAGCCTCCGCATGAGATCGTTACTGGCGATGTACCCGGGACATATGGCGTTGACTCGGATACCGACCGGCCCCAACTCCAGGGCAGCCGACTTGACTAGACCAAGCACACCGTGCTTCGACGCCGCGTACGCCGGTGACATCCGCACACCGGTGAGCCCGGCCGCCGACGAGGTGACCACAACCGAGCCACCGCCCACGTCGCGCATCGCCCGACCCGCTGCCTGCAGACCGAGCAGCACACCACGCAGGTTCACCGCCATCGTGCGGTCCCACTCCTCCAGCGGGTAGTCCAGAACACCAGCCCAATGCCCTATTGCAGCGTTGAGATGTGCGATATGCACCGCGCCATAACGGGCAACCGTCTCGCGGACCATCGCCTCGTTGTCCTCCGGCGATGCCACGTCGACCCGCAACCCGAACGCCTCGCCGCCGGCCGCCACGATCGTCTCGGCCGTCTGCTCAACTTTCTCGAAAGTACGTCCGGCGCAGCACACCCGCGCTCCCAGGGAAGCCAGCGTTGCCGCGGTCGCCGCGCCAATGCCGGACCCCGCCCCGGTCACCACCGCAACCCGCCCGGCCAGCGAAACCCTTCCTTGCTCCATCACGGTCACCTCTTGCTTCCTTTCCTGATCCAGATTCATGACATGTCTGACTGCAGGGGTGTCGTTTCCCGCTAGGGCACCGGGGAGCGGCCGGCGCTCCCGGCTCGGCCGTCAGCCCGTCGTCCAAGGCCGGAGCTTCTCGGGATTCAGGACCGACCAGATGTGCCTGATCCGTTCGCCCACGACATCGAACGACAGCACCACCACGGTGACACCGTCTTGCTGAACCACCAGGCCGGGCTGGCCGTTGACCGTACGCTCCAGGATCGTCAGGCCCGGTGCCAGACCGGCGACGGTGACGAAGGCGCGGGCGATGCGCTGACCGCCTTCCATCGGGCGGAGCATGGCGCTGACCAAGCCGCCACCGTCGGCGGTCCCCGTGGCGTCGGGGGCGAGGAGACCGATGAGAGCGTCGATGTCCTTGGCTTCCCAGGCCTGCTTGAAGTCCCTGACGATCCTGGCCTGCTGGGCCGTCGGAACCGCGGGCACCTCAGCCGCGTGAACGCGGCGGCGGGCCAACCAGGCCAGCTGGCGGCATGCCGCCGGACTACGGCCGACGACCTCGGCCACTTCAGCGAAGGAGTAGCAGAAGACGTCGTGCAGGATGAACGCGACGCGCTCGGCCGGACTCATCGATTCGAGCACGACGAGGAAGGCCATGTTGATCGACTCGTCAAGGGTGACCCGGTCGGCCGGGTCGACCCTGCCGCCGCCCGGCCGCCCGTCGGTCAACTCCGTACGATCGGGCAGCGGCTCCGGGATCCATTCGCCTACGTACCTCTCGCGCTGGGCCCGTGCCGAGCCGAGCAGGTCGAGGCAGATGCGACTGGCGACCGTGGTGAACCAGGCGCCGGGCGAATCGATGGCCTCCCTCTGCCGCCGGGACATCGCGTACCAGCGGGCGTAGGTCTCCTGGACGACATCCTCGGCATCGGCCAGGGAGCCGAGGAGCCGGTAGGCGAGGTTGATCAGCTGACGCCGCTCGCTCATGATCGTACTCAGGCTCGGATCGAGCCGACCATGACCTCGCTCGGACGGGATGGTCATGATGTCGCCGACTCCCTTGGCCGCAACATGATCAATGTCGCTATCCGTGCTGGCCGATCTGGCTGATCTGGCCTACCTGGTAGTCGCCGGCGGGCTGCTGGGTGATGACGTTCAGCCGGTTGACGGTGTTCACGATGGCGATGAGGCCCACCAGGGCGGCGAGCTCGTCCTCGTCGTAGTGCTTGGCGGCGTTCGCCCAGACCTCATCGGAGACACCACCCGCGGCGTCGGCGATGCGGGTGCCCTGTTCGGCCAGTTCCAGCGCGGCCCGCTCGGCGTCAGTGAAGACCTGCGCCTCCCGCCACACCGCAACCAGAGTGAGCCGCACCGAAGTTTCCCCCGCGTACGCGGCTGCCTTGGTATGCGTGTCGACACAGACGCTGCAGCCGTTGATCTGGCTGACGCGGAGCGCCACCAGTTCCTGCGTCGTGGCAGGCAAGGCCGGATCATGCGCGACCTTGCCCGCGGACAAGACATGCTTCAGCAGCTTCGCCGCGATCGGGCTGCCAAGGAAGTTGAGACGGGCGTTCACACTGTCCTCCTTGTCGTGTTGGCTGTTACACACCACCGACGAAACAGTCCGGCGAAATGTCACAGCCAACCGAATGTGATCTGCGTCTCCCTCTCGCGACGCTACGGGCATGGCCGCTGATGTCCGCACGGCCGCCGAACTCCGCCAAGCCGGCGCCGCGCTCGGCGCCTCGGGACACGTCCTGGAGTCCGGCTTCAACGACCGCGGAAGCTCATCAGGTGCCGGCCCTGGGTCGTGAGCTTAAACCCCAGCGCCCGCCGCATGGCCAGGTACTCCTTAGCCCTGGCCCGCAGCGCGCTCACTTCCCGGCTCCTGGCCACGGGCGCGCCAGCGGGCGCAGCGCATCCTGATCGACCTTGGCATAAATCGACGTGGACAGCTGGCTCCGGTGCCGCAGAACCTGCCCGACCTCGGGCAGCGACGCCCCGGTACGCAGCATCTCGGTCGCCAGCGCGTGCCGCAACCGATGCGAGCCCCGGCGCTCCAGCCCCGCCCGGTCACAGGCCCTGCCCATGATCGCACGGACCGCCTCGGCCGTCAGCTGCCGGTAAGGCCGCCGCACCGTCACGAACACCGCCCGCGACTCACACCGCGGCCGGCCGCCGGTCACCCAGGCAGCAAGCGCCTCCCCCGCCGGGACCGGCAGCGGGAGCCGCTCGACCCAGCTGCCCTTGCCGCAGACTACGATCCCCCCGGCCCGCCAGTCGATATCGTCCAGCCGCAGACCCGCGGCCTCCGCACTGCGCAGCCCAAGCCGGGCAAGCAGCGACAAGACCGCGTAATCCCGCAGGCCAACCGCCATCCTCCCGGTGGCAGCCGTCCAGCAGCCGCCCGATCTCGGCCTGCGACAGGCCATGCGGCAGCGCCGCCAGCTGCCACGATGCCACCGCCGGGACCGCGCCCGCCAGCGGGATCGCCGTCCGCCCGGTCGCGTGCGCGAACCGCAGGAACGCCCGCAGCGACGTCACCATCGCCTTCGCCGAACAGCCGTTGCTGTCCCGGGAATGCGCCACCATGAACGCGGTGACCCGACCCGCGTCCAGCCCGCTCACCGCCCCTGGCCCGCCGACCGCGGCCAGGAAGTACTTCGCCTGCTTGGAGTAGCAGCGCACCGTCACCGGCGATAGGCCCCGCTCCCGGTCCAGCCAGGTGCGGAACTCCGCCAGCAGCCACGCGCCATCCCCGTCACCCGCCGCCGCGCGGAGGGCATCCTCGTCCCTCTCCATGATCGTCTCCCCGTCTGGGGGCTCCTCCAGGATCAAGGCACGCTCAGGGCACTCCAGCGATGATCGGAACGCCTGGCTCGAGGGCTTCCCTGGCCCTGGCAGAAGCTTCGGGAGGAGGTGGCCGTACAGGTCCACGGTCGTGGAGATCGACTCATGCCCGAGCCACTTGGAGACCGGAAATCGGGACACTCTCGGCGAGAGCCGTACTGGCGAAGGTGTGTCCTGCCGATCGGATCGCATACCGCCGATATACCGCTGTCCCGTAGGTTGCTGCGCCGTACAGGAAAAATCAACAAAATCAACTGGAAGGCGTGAAGTTCAATGATGGGGACGCGATTCGGCAGGCTGGCGCTCATAGCCGGTGTGGGCGTCGTGATGGCGGCGTCAACCGTGATCTTGCCGGCGACCGCGACGGCGGCCAACGGCACGAAGGGAGCGGCCACACCGGACTTCAACGGCGACGGGGTGGGCGACATCTTCTCGACCAAAACCGGGACGCTCAACATCTGGTACGGCAAGGGAAACAACACGTTCTCCGCCCGGAAGACGATCGGCGGCGGCTGGGCGGCCTACGGCCGGCCGATCCCGGGTGACTACGGCGGCCAGGACGGCATCGCCGACCTGATTGCGGTCAAGAAGAGCGACGGGCAACTGTACGGCTGGACAGGCAAGGGCGGCAACACGTTTGCCGGCCCCCGGCAGGTCAAGCTCGGATACGACGGCCGCCCGTACGCGGACACCTTGGCGGCCCTACCCGACGTCAACAAAGACCGCCGCCCCGACATCGCGGCCAGCCGCGACGGCGTCATCTACGTCGTGAGCTCCAAGGACCGCAAGGCGCACAGAGTCCCCGGCACCTGGACGGCCTTCACCACACCGATCGCCGGCGACTTCAACGGCGACGGCATCGGCGACCTGATGGCGGTCAAGAAGGACACCGGCTCCCTGCACGTCGCGAATGGCAGGGGCGCCGACAACTTCACCATGCCCATCCAAATCGGACCGGGCTGGGGGCAGTACGCCCGCACCCTGATGTCCCTCGGCGACGTCAACAAGGACGGCCGCACCGACATCGCCGCGACCGTCAACGGCACGCTGTACTTGTGGAACGGCAAGGGCAACAACACCTTCGGTAGCCGCCAGACGATCGGAACCGGCTGGGCACCGTACTTCTAGCCGGAGTTTCCGAACCGGCCCCTCCTCGCCAGAAGTTTCGGCTGGCCAGAGACGATGTCGATCTTGCGTTTCTGTATGACCCAAGTGCAGGGTGACAGTCGGCGCAGGTCGAAGATCTTAGAGCGGCCCTGACCGGGCTGCACGCGCCGCCGACGCGGCGCGGGCCGGGCTCTCCCGCTCGTGCTCCCGTGCCCGTGCCGCAACACGCCCGGCCTTACCGCATGCCTAATGGCTGGCCTGCCCCGACCTCTTCTCCCCCGCCGATCAGGCCGAGGCACTGGCCGACGCCGTCCTGTGCGGCATCACACGGTGAACTCGGGCGCCGAGGAGCTGAGGATCGCCGCCCGGGGAGTCACCGGCCAAAGCGCTGCCAGTTCGTCGATGAGCGTGACCATGAGGGACTCGACGTCGGACTGGGCTGTTTCGTGCAGCGCCTCGGCGACGATCAGGACGTCGGTGGTCGTGTCGCGGATGGCCGAATAGCCGCTCTGGCGGTTAGTCCAGCGGCGGGCGTGCGCCATCCGTTCGGCGTCCGCGAAGATCACCTCTCCGGCGGGCGGGTGCTCCCTCTCGCCGGAGAAGGTCACGTAGGTCTCGTCGCCCGCCGCATGCCGCACCTCGACGTATTCCGCGATCTTGGAAGTGTCGAACACCGCGACCGGGATCGCGTACGCGATGGAGACCGCGTTGCACAGGTCGATCAGGGGGTGCAGGCGAGGCAGCGATCCCTCCTTCCTGAAGCGGCGCAGCAGCGATTCCGAGGCGCAGCGGTATTGGGTCGGCTTGAGCCCCATCTTGGAGAACGCCCGGCGCCACGCCTGGATCTCCGGCAGCTCGCCCTCCGACGCGGTGGCCAGTCGTTTGGCGGCGAGCTCGCCGAACGTCGCGATCCGGTCCTCCACGGAGACGCCCGCGCTGACGCCCCGCACGGAGATCACCGCGGGGACGAGCTCGGGAAAGTCACGCCAGATGTCGCTCGAATGCTGGAAACGCACGGTCACCCCCGTCATCGTGGCCACGGAACACACGCCGCACGGCATCCGCCGCGCCGATCACATTACTCGCCATCCGCGGAGGAGGGACGGAGGCGCGGGTTGGGCAATGGGCCAGGGCGGGCGGGGGCGGTACGGGAGGACGTTGTGCCGCGTTTGAGCCGGTAGAGGACGTGCGGGAGCAGCGGGCTGCCCTTCGCGACCCGGGGATGGTCGAAGTCCGCCTCGTACGTCATGCCGAGGCGCTCCATGACGGCGCGGGAACGCAGGTTGCGCGCGGCGGTCATCGAGATGATGTCCTCGAGGCCAGCCTCGGTGAAGGCGTAGCCGACGGCCTGCCTGGCCGCCTCGATGGCGTACCCGTGACCCCAGGCCGGGCGGGCCAGCCGCCACCCGACCTCCACGGCGGGCAGGAACGGCGCGTCGAACGTCTGCCAGCCCAGTCCGGTGAAGCCGATGAACTCCCCGCTCTCGCGTACCTCCAGAGCCCACAGGCTGAATCCGTGCTTGTCGAAGTGCTGCTCGATCTTGTCGACCATGACGTCGCTCTGCTCACGGGTGAGTGTCGCCGGGAAGTGCTCCATCACCTCGGGGTCGGCGTTCATGGCGGCGAAGGGCTCTCTGTCCTCTTCGCGCCACCTGCGCATGATCAGCCGTTCGGTCTCCATCCGGCCCACGATAGGGCTCAGCGCCTGGCCTTGATACCCGTGATGCGGCGGAAGACATCCCACCAGAACGGCGCGCCGAACAGCAACGCCACGTACGTCAGCAGGAACCCCGGCCAGTGGCTGGGCGTGCTGATCCGGTCCCACCACAGGCCGCCGTTCCAGTGCATGCTCGGGTCGCCCTGCTCCGGGATCGACACGCTGACCAGGGCCTGGTCGAGCATCCTGACCAGCGCGGGCTGGCTGAGCGTCTCGGTGACGCACGGCATCGGGTCCTGGCCCGTGCAGCTGGCCTTGAGCTCGTTGTACGCGTCCGGCCCCGCCTCGGCCACGGCCGTCACCGAGGCGCGGAAGGCGTTGTCACGCAGCAGCGTCTTGGCGTACTCCAGCCCGTCCATCGTGAACACCAGCGTCACCAGCAGGCCGAGCACGGCGACGACCCACTTCACGTAGCGCTTGTACAACATCGACAGCCGCTGCATCTCGCCGTCGAACCAGGTCTCGATGCCCTGCCTGAACCGGTCGAGGTCGCGCTGCGCCGTCTCCCAGATGCCCTTGAGAGGGCCATACAGGGGGCTGTCGATGGCCTTCAGCTTCTCCAGGAACCGGTCGACGTCGCCGTCCTCCCCCGCCGCCAGCTCCATCACCGCGACCGCGAAGCGGCCGGGCGGGATGTTCGCGATGCTGGTCCGGCCTCGTTTGGCGTGGTCGATCTCCCTGACCCGCTCGTACAGCAGGTTGATCACGGAGTCGCCGGCCCGCGCCTCGCGGTCGGGCAGCCCGCCGGCCTCGGCGGGCGCGGGCAGGTCGCTGTGGCGGGGACGTGGATCGCGCAGGAACGGCAGCGCGGTGAACACGTCGCGTACCTTGGCCGGCAACCACGACCCGGTTTTTTCGTCGGCGCCGTCCAGGGTGTCCCTGAGGTAGGCCCACAGGAACTTGCTCCGGATGGACAGCACCCGGACGAACGCCTCGTTGACGCCGCTCACCAGCAGCGACAGCAGCAGGAACGACACCACCAGGCCGAGGGCCAGATCCACGTAAACGGATAACACCGGGCCTTGATACACCGGTACACCCGGCTTGATCAAGCCCCGTAGAAGACTCGATCCACCACGAGACGTGCGCGGCGGGTCACGCGGCGGTAGTCGTTCAGGAAGTCCTCCGAGCCGTCCGGTGGGTAGCCGAGAGTCTGCGCGATCAGCTTGCGCTCGCCCGCGTCGCGCGGCACGCTGTCGCCGGGCCGGCCCTTGACCAGCATGATCACGTCCCTGATGCGGGAGGCGAAGCGCCACGACTCGGCCAGCACGGCCTCGTCGGCGGGGGCGAGCAGCTCTTCGGCCACGGCCGCACGCAGCGCGTCGAGCGTACGGGTGGTGCGCAGCGACGGCAGCGTGCCCGCGTACCGCAGCTGCAGCAGCTGGGCCACCCACTCCACGTCGGACAGCCCGCCGGGGCCCAGCTTGGTGTGCAGGCCGGGGTCGGCGCCGCGCGGCAGCCGCTCGGCCTCCATGCGGGCCTTGAGCCGCCGGATCTCCCTGACCGCGTCCTCGTGCAGCCCGCCCTGCGGGTAACGCAGCTCGTCGATCATCTGGGTGAACGCCGCGCCCAGCTCGGCGTCGCCCGCCGAGAACCGGGCCCGCAGCAGCGCCTGCGCCTCCCACGGCGACGACCAGCGGGAGTAGTAGGCGCGGTAGGAGGCGAGCGTGCGCGCCAGCGGGCCCTGCCGGCCCTCAGGCCGCAGGTCGGGGTCGATGATCAGGGGCGGGTCCGGCGCCGGCAGCGACAGCAGCCTGCGCAGCTCGTTGGCCACGGCGAAGGCGGCGTCCGTGGCCACGCGCTCCTCGACCCCCGGCTTGGGCTGGTGGACGAACATGACGTCGGCGTCGCTGGCATAGGAGCTCTCCATGCCGCCCAGCCGGCCCATGGCGATGACGGCGAACGAGGTGACGTCGCCGACCTTGCTGAGCGCGGCGTCCAGGGCCGCCTGGAGGGTCACGTCGGTCAGCGACGACAGCGTGCCGCCGACCGTCTCGATGTCGGCGAGCCCGAAGATGTCGGCCACGGCGATGCGAAACAGCTCCTTGCGGCGCAGCGCCCGCACGGCGGCGACGGCGGTCTCCGCGCCGCCGTCCCCGCCGACGTGCCTGGACACCGCGGCGGAGGCCTCGCCGCGCAGCGACTCCCTCGACCGCACGGCGAGCTCCTCGTCCGAGCCCAGCATGGCGACCGCTTCGGGCGCGTTCATGAGCAGGCCGGTCGCGTAGCGGCTGGTGCCGAGCACGCGCGCCATCCTGGCGGCCACCGCCGTCTCGTCACGCAGCAGCCGCAGATACCACGGCGTGCTGCCCAGCTTGTCGCTGACCTGTCTGAACCCCAGCAGCGCCCCGTCCGGGTCGGGCGCGTCGGCGAACCAGCCCAGCATGACCGGCAGCAGCGTGCGCTGGATCGCGGCCCGCCTGGACACCCCGGAGGTGAGGGCGCCGATGTGGCGCAGCGCCCCGGTGGGGTCGACGTAGCCGAGCGCCTCCAGCCGGGCCGCCGCCGCCGTGGCGGACAGCCGCGCCTCCGACTCCTGCAGCCGCGACACCGCCTGCAGCAGCGGCCGGTAGAAGAGTTTCTCGTGCAGCCGTCGGGCCTCCATGGCGTGCCGCCGCCACCTGGCCGTGAACTCCCCCACCGGGTCGGTCTGCATGCCCAGCGCCCGGCCCAGCCTGCGCAGGTCGCCCTCACCCGTGGGCACGATGTGCGTGCGCCGCAGCCGGTGCAGCTGCAGCAGGTGCTCGACCTGGCGCAGGAACGAGTACGCCTCGGCCAGGCTGCGCGAGTCGTCGCGGCCGACGTACCCGCCTCGGGAGAGCGCGGCGAGTGCGGGGAGCGTGGCCCGGCGGCGCAGCAGGGGGTCGAGCCGCCCGTGGACGAGCTGCAGCAGCTGCACGGCGAACTCGATGTCGCGCAGTCCGCCGGGGCCCAGCTTGAGCTGCCGCTCCCCCTCGGCGCGCACGTGGGCCTCGACCCGGCGGCGCATGGCCTGCACGTCCTCGACGAAGTCCTCGCGGGTGGCCGCCGTCCAGACCATGTCGTTGACCGCCTCGACGTAGGCCGCGCCCAGCTCCATGTCACCCGCCACCGGCCGGGCCTTGAGCAGCGCCTGGAACTCCCACGTCTTGGCCCAGCGCCGGTAGTACGCCAGGTGGCTGCCGAGCGTGCGGACTAGCGGTCCGGAGCGTCCCTCGGGGCGCAGGCCGGCGTCCACCTCCCACAGCGAGCCCTCGGGCGTGGTCGCGGTGCAGGCCCGCATCATGGCCTGGGCCAGCTTGGTCGCGGTACGCAGCGCCTTGGCCTCGTCGGCGCCCTCGCGCGGCTCGGCCACGAAGATCACGTCCACGTCGCTGATGTAGTTGAGCTCCCTGGCGCCGCACTTGCCCATGCCCACGACCGCGAGGCGAACCTCACTCGCGTCCACCTCGGCCCGCGCGATGGCCAGGGCGGCCTCCAGTGCGGCGCCCGCGAGGTCGGACAGCTCGGACATGACCTCCTGGAGCGAGGCCTGGCCGGTCAGGTCGCGTGCCGCCAGGTGCGTGAGCCGGCCCCGGTACGCCACCCGCAGCGCCACGAGCGCCTTGTCGCCGGTGGCCACCGGCTCGGGAGCCTCCGGCACGGCGCCGACCGCGCGCAGCAGCTCGGCCCGCGCCTCGCCCGGCTGCGGCTCGGCCAGCCACGCGATGTGGCCGGGGTGGCGTACGAGGTGCTCGCCCAGGGCGGCGCTGACGCCGAGCACGGCCAGCAGCCTGACCTTGAGATCGTCGTCCTGGCGGAGGGCGTCGAGCACGGCGGGCTCGCGCTCGATCAGCCGGGTCAGCGAGATCAGTGCCAGGTCGGGGTCGGCCACGTCAACCAGCGACTCCAGGAGGTCGTCCAGGTCCGTCCCGGCCTGGCGGACGAGCTGGGCCGCCCTGGCGCCGTCGGCGAAGCCGAGCTTGGCGAGGCGCGCGGTGGTCGATTCGATCCTGGGCACCTCTCCATCTTGACAGCACTCGCGCCGGCCGCCGTAGCATCGAACGCAACGTTGCGTTGTATTTGGGTGGGAGGTTGGGCATGGGACGGGTTCCGGCGACGGTGACGTGGGGGCTGCTCGCGGCGTGGGCCGTGCACGACGCTGAAGAGCTGGCGACCATGGCGAGGTGGGCGCGCAAGGCGCGACCGCGGCTGGAGCAGCGATTCCCGAACGTTCCGTGGGAGCGGCTGGAGGTGTCGCAGCGGCACGTCAACGTGGCCATCGGGCTCATGGGCGGGGTGATGGCAGGGGCGGCGGCTCTGGGGGCGCGAACGGACGGGCGGAGTCCGGTCTTCCAGGCGGCGCTGGCCGGGTTCGGGGCGCACGGGGTGGTGCATCTGGCGCAGGCGGCCGCGACCCGTGGGTACACGCCCGGGGCGGCGACCGCGCCGGTGGTGGTGATCCCGTTTTCGGTGTGGGCGTGGCGGCGCTTGCGTTCCGCCGGGGTGCCGATGCGCTCGGGGCGCGCCGGTCTGGCGGCGACGGCGGCGTTCCCGCTGGTGCTGGGCGGCGTGCACGCGCTGGCCCACGCCCTGACGACACCCCGCCGCACGAACGACACGCGCCGCTCGAGCGGCCCGGCCGCATAGGCGATCGGTGCGCCGCGACATAGGGGTGGTGGCGGGGTCAGGGTCGGGCGTTGGTTCCGACCACGTCGGCGAAGGCCTGCGCGACCGGACGCCACGTCGCGATGAGCCTGCTCTCAGCGGTCTTGACCGCGGCGTTCAGCTCCTCGGCCGCGTCCAGATCCGACTCGGCCGTCCAGGAGGCGAAGATCTCGGGCGTGGCCTCGGGGTGGAACTGGACCGCCCAGGCGGCCTCGCCGAGCCGGTAGGCCTGGTTCGGGTACGGGGAGCCGGTCATCAACGGCACCGCCCCGTCCGGCAGCCGCGTCATGGCGTCCTGGTGGTACTGGACGGCCACGGCCGTGCCGATGCCCGACAGCAGCCGGTCGGCGGCGGCCTCGGGCAGCGCGACCACCTCGCACGCGCCCACCTCCAGCCCGCCGGCGCCCCGCTCCACGGTGCCCCCGCAGGCCATGGTGAGCAGCTGCGCCCCCAGGCAGATGGCGAGCGTGGGCGTGGCCTCGTCCACCGCGCGGCGCAGCAGGTCTCGGGTGGCCGGCTGCCACGGGCTGCGCTCGTCCTCCCAGGCCGCCGCCGCACCGCCGAGCACGATCAGGCCGTCCGCGGCCCGCTCGGGCACGTCCTCCCCCAGGTACGGCCGCACGACCTCGCAGGTCACTCCCAGCCAGCCGCCGAGATACCCGAGCCCGGCCTCGGCCTCGTGCTCGATTACGGTGATGCGCATACCGGGTAATTTATCCGGAACTTTCGCCCCAAACTCCTCATCCAACACGCCGTGGAGATGTTGACGGACGAGGATCCCCAGCGGCTCGGGGACTACTGGCTGGCCGGACGGCTCGGGGCGGGCGGCCAGGGAGTCGTCTACGAGGCGTACGCCGAGGACGGCCGGCGGGTGGCGATCAAGGTGCTGCACCGCGGCCAGGCGGCCCAGCTGGCCAGGGAGGTCACCGCGGCGCAGCGGGTGGCCGCGTTCTGCACGGCCAAGGTGCTCGAGGCGCGGCTGGAGGAGCCCAGGCCGTACATCGTCAGCGAGTACGTCGAGGGCCCCAGCCTGCGCACGGCGGTCGCGGAGGGACGCCGCTTCACCGGCGGCGACCTGCACCGCCTCGGGACGGCGGTGGCGACGGCGCTGACCGCGATCCACGACGCGGACGTGATCCACCGCGACCTCAAGCCCGACAACGTGCTGCTCGGCGCGGACGGCCCACGAGTGATCGACTTCGGCATCGCCAGAACGGCGGAGATGTCGCTGACCACGACCGGGCTGGTGACGGGGACGCCGACGTACATGGCGCCGGAGGTGTTCACCGGGCAGCGGGCCGGGAAGCCGGCGGACGTGTTCGCGTGGGGCGCGATCATGTTGTACGCGGCGACGGGAACCGACCCCTTCGAGGCCGAGAGCCTGGGCGGGGTCATGCACCGCGTGTTGTCGGCCGTCCCCGACCTGAGCGTGCTGCCGGAGGCGTTGCGCCCGCTCGTGGCCGCCACGCTCAGCAAGGAGCCGCTGCATCGGCCGAGCGCACGTGAGCTGCTGCTGTCCCTGGTCAGCGGGCATGCCGGGGCCGACACCGCACATCTGCTCGCCGAGGGCGGCAGGGAGGCCGCCGGCGTGACCGCGGCCGCGGCGGATCCGGCGCTGGGGACGCTGGCCGAGGACGCGTATGCCGATCTGAGCCCGGAGGAGCGGGAGCTCGCGCCCGAGGTGTTCCTCAGGCTCGTCACGGTGGGCGAGCGGGGCGAGTTGTCGGCGCGGCGGGCCGACCTGGCCGAGCTGGTGGACGGCAGGCCGCTGCCCGAGGTGTCGTCGGTGACGAGGATGCTGGAGGTGTTCGCGTACCTGCTGGGCAGGGACGGCGAGCAGGTCTGGCTGGCCCGGCCGGCGCTGCCGCACGCGTGGCCGCGCTACCGCCGCTGGGTGGACGCCAACCGGGACGGCCTGGCCGTGCACCGGGAGATCCTTGCGGCGGCGCGGCGATGGGAGCTGGCCGGGCGCAGGGACGGTGACCTGTTCCACGGCCACAGCCTGGAGAACGCGCTGCAGTGGGCGGCCACGGCCCGCAGGAACATCACGCTGTCCCCATTCGAGCGGGACTTCCTGGCGGCGGGCGCACGGGTGCGCACCCGCCGGGCCAGGCGGGACCGGCTCGTGACGCTCTCGCTCGGCGGTCTGCTGGTGATCGCGCTGGTCGCGGCCGGGCTGGCCGTGTACCAGGGCGGGCTGGCCGACGAGCGGGCCGCGCGCATCGCCGTGCAGCGCGACCAGGCGGAGGCCGCCAGGCTGGCGCAGCTGGCGGACACGCTGCGGCAGAGCGACCCGCGGGTCGCGATGCAGCTCAGCGTGGCGGCGTGGCGGCTGGACCGCACGCCGCGGACGCGGGCGGCGCTCAATGCCTCGCTGGCGCAGCGGGAGGTGGCGATGTTCCGGGATCCGGCGTTCATGGATTCGGGGGCCACCGACACGCTGCGGGTGCTGAGCCCCGACGGCAGGACGCTGGCCGGCGTCGGAGGCGACGCGATCCGGCTGTGGGACGTGCCCACCGGCAGGAGCGCCGGCGGGATCGCCAAGCTGGGCGTCGCGGGGGAACGACTGCTCGGGGCGGCGCTGTCGCCCACCAAGCGGTATCTGCTGGTGGCGACCGACGCCCGCGTCGCCGTCTGGGACCTGCGGACGGGTAAAGCGGCGCGCTCGTGGGCGTACGGCAGGAAGGGCGTGCCGATCCAGGTCGCGTACGGGACCGTGGACCGCTACGCGCTCGTGCACGTCAACGACGACACCTACGTGTGGGACCTGGAGCGCGGCGGCCGGGCGCGGACCACGGCCGCCCTGGGCCCCATGACGCCTTCTGGGGAGGCGATCTACGCAACGAGCACTCCCGGGCGGATCGACCTGCTGCGCCTGCCTGACCTGGCCAGGCGGTCCACCCGCCCGGCCGCGGAACGATGTGGCACGTGCGGGACGCCGCTCGCGCTGACCCCCGACGGCCGCTGGCTGCTGGAGCCACTGCGCCGTGGCCTGCAGTTCACGTCACTGCGCGACGGCGGCACCGGCACGATCGGGCAGGACGGGACGGCATGGAACGGGGGCGAGCTCGCCTTCAGCCGCGACGGGCGGCTGCTCGCCTCGGTCACGCGTACCGGGATCCAGGTGTGGCGGGAGGACGGTGCGTACCTCACGGGCTTGTCGGTGCCCGGTGGGGTGGACGACGACGCGCAGCCGGTGCCTCAGGCCGGCTTCGACGGACACACGCTGCGGTACCTGAACGAGGACCGGGTCGTCACCGTGGACCTCGCCGGCCTCACCGAGGATCGGCCCGCGGCCACGGCGTGGTCGGAGGTGGCGCTCGTGCCCGGGCGCCTGCTGGCCACCGAGGACTTCACCACCGTCTATCTGACCAGCCCCGGTCGGCCGGCCGGAAAGCCCGTGCAGCTCAGGCCGGACGACGACGGGGCCGGCGCCCTGGCGCTCAGCCCGGACGGGCGGCTGGCGGCCGTGGGCGGCACCGGCACGATGTCGGTGCTGGAAACGGGCACGCGGCGCGAGTTGGCCCGCTGGCCGGTCGGCGACTTCACCGAGACGGACCAGCTGGCGTTCAGTCCTGACGGGACGAGACTGGCCGGCGTCCTGGAGGCCAACGACCTGGACACGGGGAGCACGTATACGGTGCGGGTGTGGGACTGGCGGGCCCGCAGCCCACTGTGGTCGGCGAACGTGGACCAGGTGCGGGACGTCGAGTTCTCCCCCGACGGCACGACCCTGGCGGTGGCGTCGAGCGCGCAGCAGCTCTTCGACGCCGCGTCGGGCCGGCCGCGTGGCGCGGCCTTCGGCGGGACGGGCCAGGGGACGACGATCACCGGCGTGGTGTTCACCAGGGACGGTGGCGAGGTGGCGGCGGTGGACTCGCGCGGCCGGGTGACGGTCTACGACGTGGCCACGCACCGGCAGAGCGGGCAGGCGATCCGGGGCCGGGTCGGTGGCGGCGCGATCGCGGTCAGGTCGCCGCGCGAGGACGTGGTGGCGGTGGGCACGCGCGACGGGCGGGTGCAGCTGTTCGACCTGGCCGCAGGGGCGGACCTGGGGGTGTTGCGCGACGGGCACGAACAAGGGCTGGCAGCGCTGGCGTTCTCCGCGGACGGGTCGAAGGTGCTGGTACTGGACGGCGCGGGCACTCAACGCGAGCAACTCGTCGAGCCCGGCCAGGTGGCCGCCGCGGTGTGCGCCCGCGCCGGGAAGCCGCTGAGCGCCGCCGAGTGGGAGCGGCACGTGACCGGCGCTCCGTACCGGGAGATTTGTCCTTAGGATCCGGTTATGAGATTCGACGAGGTCGGCGGGCTGCGGATCGCCACGTTCGGGAACGGGCCGCGGATGATCATTGCGGTGCACGGGATCACCGCGTCACTGATGGCGTGGGGCGCGGTGGGGCGGCGGCTGCCGGAGGGGTGGTCGCTGGTGGCGATGGACCTGCGCGGGCGCGGACACAGCGCCTCACTGCCCGGCCCGTACGGCCTGCCGCGGCATGCCGAGGACGTGCTGCGGGTCGCCGACCACGTGGGGGCCGGGCCGGACACGGTGCTGACCGGCCACTCCATGGGTGCGTACGTGGCCGCGCTGGCCGCCGCGCGACGCGACTTCGCCCGGGTGGTGCTGGTGGACGGCGGGATCCCGTTCCCGCGGCTGCCCGAGGGTGTGGACGCGGACGTCGCGCTGGAGGCCACGCTGGGGCCTGCGCTGGCGCGGTTGCGGCAGACGTACCCGTCGGCGGAGGCGTACGTCGACTTCTTCAAGGCGCATCCCGCGTTCGCCGGGCACTGGAACGACGACGTCGAGGCGTACGTCCGTTACGACCTGACCGGACCCGAGGGCGCGCTGCGGTCGCGGGTCGTGGGTGAGGCGGTGCTGCAGGACGGACGGTGGCTGAACACGGAGCAGGACGAGGCAGGGGCGGCGCTGGAGGCGATCAAGGCGCCGCTGTTGCTGCTCCGGGCACCGCGCGGGCTGCTCGACCAGGCCGTCGGCCTGCTCCCCGACAACCTGACCGCCCCGTGGGCGGCACGGCTGCCCGGGCTGCGGGACGAGATGATCCCCGACTGCAACCACTACACGATCATGTTCGAGGACCGCTGCGTGAGGACCGTCGTGGAACGGCTCACCCGGGGTTGAGGCCGCCATCCCCAACGAAAGCGGCCCCTGAGCGTGCGATGCTCAGAGGCCGTCCGTGGTCCAGGTCAGCGTGGAGCGATCCATGTAGCGCGCGCGGCCGCCACCAGCGTGCCGTCCATCTCATAGATGGCGCTCTGGCCGTACATCTTGCGGCCGTCGCGGCCGGTCGGGCGGGCCACCACCGAGTAACGCCCGCCGGTCTGCACCGACCGGTGGATCTGCAGGGCCAGCCTGCCGAGCAGGGCGGTCTCGCCCGGGCCGAAGTGCGCCCAGCCGGTGATGCAGTCGAGCACGGCACCGATGATCGAGGCGGGCACCCCGTCCTCGCCCGTCACCGTGAACGGCACCCGCCAGCCGGCGGCCACCAGATCCGTGCCCTCGACCGGCCCGGGGAAGATGCGCAGGCCGTCACCCGGCTCGCGCAGCCCGCACGCGAAGCACTCGGCGAACGGGTGCGCCTTCAGTCCGACGAACCCGGCCTCGGCGCGGGCGGCGTCGTTGAACGCCACGAACCCGGGCCCCTCCAGGTCCTCGGCCACGGGAATGGCCTCGACGAGCAGCCTGTCGCCGTGCGAGAGGGACGCGGAGTTGGCCACGTGCTCCAGACGCAGCTCGGTCTCCAATGGCGAGGGGGCATGGAGCGTGACCTCGACGGCTGATCGACCACCGCTGAGCGTCTCCGCCATGGTCCCCGCGATCCAGCCGCCGTTGGCGACTCCCTCAGGCCCGCGGAAACGCTGGGGAACGGTCAACACGGTCTGCAGGGCAGCCGTCGTCATGCCACATCCTCCAATATCGCCACATGAGGCGCAAAGTCCGAAATACCATAAAGAACAGGCCAATTTTACCTGGACCGCCCGTTTACCCAGAGGGCGGGGGTCCGGGTGCTTGCTCCGTACCCCCGCATAACGCCTCGACCGGGTCCGAAACTTCCCCACCCTCATCGTGAGGCTAGCCACGGCACGTGGCACGGACGTGACTCAGGGGTCAGAAGCAACGAAAATCGGCCTCACTCCGGGAGCGATCCCGGCGTGAGGCCGATCAAGGCGTTGCCAGTACCTTAGCCGGGAAATCCGATGTCCCGTGACCAATTCCCCCCAATATGGGCCGTCCGGTGCACACTGTCGGCATGGACCGGCTGACCTCCTGGGAGCGACGCACCAGCGTGGCGCTCCTCGCCATCGGCACGGGGTTCCTACTGAGCTGGGCGATCCCCGTCCTCGTCCCCGACCTGCCCCCGGCCGCGCATACCGCCTTCTGGTACGTCCAGGTCACCACCTGGGCCCTGTTCACCGCCGACTACCTGATCCGCCTCGCGCTCGCGCCCCGCCGCCTGCGTTTCCTCCTCAGGAACATTCCCTCGCTCCTGGTCGTCCTCCTCCCCCTCCTGCGGACGCTGTGGCTGCTGCGGGCGCTGCTCCTCCTGCAGGTCATCGCCGACCGGGTACGGCTCCCCCTGCGCCTGCGCGCGGTCGTGTACGTCACCGGCACGGCGTTGTTCCTGTGCGTAGTCGGCAGCATCGCCGTCCTTGAGGTGGAACGCGACAATCCCGACGGCAACATCAAGACCATCGGCGATGCGATCTGGTGGTCGCTCACCACGATGACCACCGTCGGGTACGGCGACCGCTTCCCCGTCACCCCTGAGGGCCGGCTGGTGGCGTCGGGCCTGATGATCGCGGGCATCGCCCTGGCCGGCGTCGTCACCGCCGCCATCGCGTCCTGGTTCGTCGAGCGGTTCGAGCGTACGGCGGCGCTGGACCGCCGTACCGAGGCCGAGCTGGCCCAGGTCAGCGCCGAGCTGGCCGAGACCCGCAAGGCACTGGCCGACCTCGCCCACACTCATGGCATGCTGCGTGACGAGCTGGCCACGCTCACGGCCCGATTGAATTCATAACCGTTGAAGCGCGCGCCCGAGCGCGGCCTCGGCGAGGCTGGTCGTGCCGGCGTGATCGGAGTGAAGGGGACGTGGATCGTGCGAAGTGAGCCTGCGCAGGGCGCGATGGTGCGGTACCCGTCCGGATCCCTGGTCATCCTGACCGGGCTCCCGGGCGCGGGCAAAACCACCCTGCTGCAACGCCTGTACGGGTTGCACGGCGCGGAGAGCACGCCGGTCGCGAAGGACGCGGTCATGGTGATCGACTCGTCGCAGTCCCGGCGGCACTGGGACGGCCGAATGACCTGGGCCCCCTATCCGCTGCGCCGCGCCGTCGTCTTCGTCACCCACCTGACCCGCATCCGCCGGGCGCTGTCCGGCGGGCAGTCGGTCATCGCCCACAACCGCGGCTGCGGCCCGTACGTGCTGCGCGGCTTCGCCTGGCTGGCCCGCCGGCACGGCGCCGCCTTCCACCTGCTCCTGCTGGACGCCCCGGCGGAGGCGGCGTTGGCCGGGCAGCGAGCCAGGGGCAGGGTGGTGGCGCCACGCACGTTCGCCCGCCACCAGCGACGGTGGGCGGGCCTGGTGGCCCGGGTCAAGAACGGCGACCCGGCCCCGGCGGCCGGCGCCCTCCTCGTCGACCGCGCCGAGGCGGCCCTCCTGGAGTCCATCGTCTTCGACGGCGCCGGCCCCTCCGGCAATTCAACACACCAAGATTTCCACATAACGGAATAACCTCATCCCCACCGTTTCCTCCCGTCACTCCATACGCTTGGCGCTCAGACATAAACGGGGAAGCGTTCCAATATCAGCCACGGGGAAGCGCGGGCGTCGCTGAGCTCTGCTCGCATGCCCGCATGTCCGCTGATGTGTGGGTCCCCTCAACCCCCCGGAGGTCCTGTGAGACTGCGGTCTCTGCTGGCGGGCGCGTGTGTGCTCGCCATGACTACGACGGCCATGCTGGCCGTCGGCGCGCCCGCCCAGGCGAGCGCTGGCGACCCGGAGGTCGCCAGCAGCCTTACGGCCGACGTCAAATCGGGCGATAAGGTACGCGCGATCATCGAAGTCAAGAGCGGCGAGAGCGTTTCAGCGGTGGCCAAGACCACTGAGGACGCCTCGAGCGCCACCAAGGTCGTCGACAAGACGAGCTCCAATGAGTTCCTGGTCGCCACCATGGACAAGAAGACGCTCGACACGCTCAAGACCGACGACCGGATCGATTCCATCTACGAGGACAAGCTGAGCCGGCCGTCGCTCGATGTCAGCACCAGACTGATCGGCTCGGACAAGGCGAACGAGGCTGGCTGGACCGGTCAGGGCTTCACCGTCGCGGTCCTCGACACCGGCATCGACCGTGACCACCCGTTCTTCACCGGGCGGATCGTGACGGAGGCATGCTTCTCCACCACCTATCCCGACCCGGACTACCAGTCCGAGTCGCTGTGCCCGAACGGGCTGCCGAGCCAGACCGGCGCGGGCGCGGCCGACGCCGAGACCGCCAAGTGCATCGTGGGCGGCACAAACGAGTGCTACCACGGCACGCACGTGGCCGGCATCGCGGCCGGCAAGAAGGCTGGGAACGCCCCCTCCAACGGCGTCGCTCCTGGGGCCGGCATCCTGCCCATCCAGGTCTTCAGCCGCTTCAACGGCCCCATCTGCGAAGCTAATCGCCTCGACACCCCCTGCTTCCTCACCTTCACCTCCGATCAGAAGCGGGCGCTGCAATACCTCGAGAGCGTACATTCCACGCACAAGGTCGTTGCTGCCAACATGAGCCTCGGCGGCGGTCCGAAGCACACCAGGCACTGCGACAACGACCCCGCCTACGGCTCGCTCGCGCCTGAGGTCGCCTCGCTGCTGCAGAGCGGCGTGACCACGGTCATCGCCGCGGGCAACGAGAGCCATGAGGATGGCGTCTCCAGCCCTGCCTGCCTGTCCAAGGCGCTCACGGTCGGCGCCACCGACGACGGCGACGCCCCGGCCGCCTTCGGCAACCGTGGCGCGCTGCTCGACCTGTTCGCGCCAGGCGTGGGCATCAACTCCTCCGTGCCCAACAACACCTACGGCCCGCTCAACGGCACCTCGATGGCGGCCCCGCACGTGGCCGGGGCGCTGGCGTTGATGCGTCAGGCCTACCCGAATATGTCCGCCCAGGCGCTCGCCCAGAAGCTGGAGACCACCGGCAAGGCCATCCGCTACGACAGCGGCAACGCGCAGGTGACCACCAAGCGCATCGACCTCGCGGACGCGCTGCCGCCCAAGCCGACCACGAGCCCGACGGCGACGCCCACCACCTCCCCGACGGGTACACCTACGGCCACCCCGACCGTGACGCCCACCGTCACGGCGACGCCCACGCCCACGCCGACTAAGACGCACACGCCGAGCCCGACGCCGACGCACACCCACACGGGCGGCCCCGAGGACCCGGGCGTGGACAGCAACCCGATGCCGGTCCCCGACAACTGCACCCGGGGCAAGGGCACCAAGCCTCTGAGCGCCAAGGCCTGGGCCAAGGAGATGCTGAAGAACAAGGGCAGCCTGAGCGACAAGGCGCTCCTGTGCTACCTGACACTGGCCCAGAACGGCAGCAAGATCTTCCCCGAGCTGACCGACGCGACCACCATGGCCAAGGCGTACAAGGTGCTCGGCGCCAAGAGCAAGGCCGCCAAGGCGCTGCTCGACCGTGAGCTGCTGGCCGCCTGGCTGAACTACGCGCACGGCGTGTACAACGGCTCGGCCAAGGTGCACGGCAAGACGACGCTGTCCAAGGCCGTCGCGGCCGCGGAGCGGCACCGTGCGGGCAAGAGCACGGCCGCGATGAAGAAGGCGGCGGTGTACCTGTACAAGCACGTCAACAAGTAGACATTTCCTGAAACGGCGGGTCATGTCGATGACGTGACCCGCTTTTTCGTTCCCGGGTGTCGATCCGATGGACGTCGTTCGTGTAAGGGGTGAGAACTGAAGGAAAGGAGCCACTCATGAAGCAGTACGTACTCACCATTTACCAGGGCGACGGGCCGCCGCCGGGACCCGAGATCCTGGACCCGATCATGCGGGACCTCGGCGCCCTGGACAAGGAGATGAAGGACGCCGGCGTGTGGGTCTTCTCCGGTGGGCTGCAGCCTGCCGACCAGGCGCGCGTGGTCCAGATGCGGGGCGGCGAGGTGTTCTCCACCGACGGCCCGTACACCGAGGGCAAGGAGCACATCGGCGGGTTCACGATCATCCAGGCGCCCGACATGGAGACGGCGCTCGCGTGGGGGCGCAAGCTGGCCAGAGCGGTGGCGCTGCTGCCTGTCGAGGTACGCGAGTTCCAGGGGGAATGATCAGCTGGCTATCCTGCCCGCATGCCGATGATCCGCCCCGCCACAGCCGAGGACCTGCCGCTGCTCACCACCTGAGAGGATGACCGCGACACGGCGGCCTGGCTGGGCGAGACGGGCCTAGCCTGACGGCGCGCCCGGGCGCTCTACGAATCGGAGGGCTTCTCCGTCACCGGCACGGTGGCGGCGGAGGGCCTGGTGATCAGGTCACTCCGCCGCAGCGCCACCGGAAACGCGGATCAGAGGACGGGCAGGTAGCGGCCGAGCTCGAACTCGGTCACGTGGCGGCGGTATTCGCGCCACTCCGTCCGCTTGTTGCGCAGGAAGAAGTCGAAGACGTGCTCGCCCAGCGTCTCGGCGACCAGCTCACTGCGCTCCATGACCTCGATCGCGTCGTTGAGCGAGCCGGGCAGCGGCTGGATGCCGAGGGCCCGCCGCTCCGCGCTGGTCAGCGTCCAGACGTTGTCCTCGGCCGCGGGCGGCAGCTCGTAACCTTCCTCGATGCCCTTCAGCCCGGCCGCGAGGATCAGCGCGAACGCCAGGTACGGGTTGCAGGCCGAGTCGAGCGAGCGGAACTCGATGCGCGTCGAGCCGCCCTTGTGCGGCTTGTACATCGGCACCCGCACCAGGGCCGAGCGGTTGTTGTGCCCCCAGCACACGTAGGAGGGCGCCTCGCCGCCCTGGCCTGCAATGGCCTCGGCGCCGCCCCACAGCCGCTTGTAGGAGTTGACCCACTGGTTGGTGATGGCGGTGATCTCGGCGGCGTGCTTGAGCAGCCCCGCGATGAACGAGCGCCCGATCTTGGACAGCCGGTAGTCGGAGCCGGCCTCGTAGAAGGCGTTCCTGTCGCCCTCGAACAGCGACATGTGGGTGTGCATGCCGGAGCCGGGGTGCTCGGTGAACGGCTTGGGCATGAACGAGGCCCAGATGCCCTGCTCCAGCGCGACCTCCTTCATGACCAGCCGGAAGGTCATGATGTTGTCGGCGGTGGTGAGCGCGTCGGCGTAGCGCAGGTCGATCTCCTGCTGGCCGGGCGCGCCCTCGTGGTGGCTGAACTCGACGGAGATGCCCATCGACTCCAGCATCATGATCGCCTGCCGCCGGAAGTCGTGCCCGGAGCTGTGCGGCGTGTGGTCGAAGTAGCCGCCGGAGTCGATGGGCTCGGGCCGCTCGCCGGCCTCGGGCCGGTTCTTCAGGAGGAAGAACTCGATCTCCGGGTGGGTGTAGAACGTGAAGCCCATGTCGGCGCACTTGGCGAGGGTGCGCTTGAGCACCCAGCGCGGGTCGGCATGCGACGGCGAGCCGTCCGGCATGAGGATGTCGCAGAAAATGCGCGCGGCACCCGGCGTCTCGCT
Source organism: Nonomuraea sp. 3N208 (assembly GCF_052245935.1). Classification (NCBI taxonomy): domain Bacteria; kingdom Bacillati; phylum Actinomycetota; class Actinomycetes; order Streptosporangiales; family Streptosporangiaceae; genus Nonomuraea; species Nonomuraea sp. 3N208. The sequence goes on from NZ_JBQQBR010000036.1 coordinate 59,250, forward strand.
GCGCCAGGGCAGGATCTGGAACGTCGCCGGGTCCGGCTTGGCGAGCATGTCGGACTCGTAGACGCGGGCGAAGCCCTCGATGGCGGAGCCGTCGAAGCCGATGCCCTCGGCGAAGGCTCCCTCGAGCTCGGCCGGTGCGATCGCGACGGACTTGAGGAAGCCGAGAACGTCGGTGAACCAGAGCCGGATGAACCGGATGTCGCGTTCCTCGAGCGTGCGGAGCACGAACTCCTGCTGGCGGTCCAAGGCATCCCCTCATGAAGACAGTACAGGTCTCCTACCAGGATGCCGTGTCCGTGTTTCGCACACGTTACGGGGGGTGCCGGTGAACAAGCCGGTGCGTGCCTCGCTGACAAAGCCCCCGCCCCGCCTTACTGTGATCACGCAGTCAGTCTCGGGGGAGGCATTGGTGGCTATCGACCTGCTCAATCACAAGCTCGATCGGGCGTTCGACCACATCGACGCGAGCGGTAACGGCGTCGTCGAGCGTGAGGACTTGCTGGGGCTGGGCGCCCGCATCCTGGTGGGCTTCGGGGAGTCCCCCACATCGGTCACCGGGGCGAGCCTCGTCGACAGCTTCGACGGCATCTGGTCCGCTCTGGCGAAGGCGCTCGAACGGGACGGCGACTCCGGCATCGCGCGCCCGGACTTCCGCACCGCCATGATGACCGCGTTCGTCACCGGCGACCAGTACCAGCCGGTGTTCCGGCCGGCCACGGTGGCGGTGGCGGAGCTGTGCGACGGCGACCGGGACGGCGAGATCGACCTCGCCGCGTTCCGCACCATGTTGTGCGCGTTCGGCGTCGCCTACGACGACGTGGAGGAGGCGTTCGACCGGCTGGACCGGGCGGGCAAGGGCACGCTGACCGTGGACGGGCTGGTCACGGCCGCCTCCGAGTACTACCGCAGCGACGACCCGAACGCCACGGGCAACTGGCTTTTCGGTCCTCTGTGAGCATCACCGTGACCACCACCGTGTTCGCCACGGTGCGCACCGCGCTGCGTTCCGTGCTGTCCTCGATGCTGCCGCTGCCGCGCAGGGGCGGCGCCGCGGCCCTGGCGTTGCTGCCGCTCACCGAGCGGGTGCCGGCGATGGCCCAGCCGTGCCGGATGCACCCGGCCGTGTACGCGATCGAGGCCGCGGTCATCGACTGGGCCAGGAGGACGGGCCTGCGTGCCGACCCCGGTGTCGGCTTCCACCGGATGGCGGGCCGGGCGTTCGCCGAGTTCGACGCGGCCGCGGCGGCGTTGTTCGCGCAGTGGCTGACGTGGCTGTTCCACCTGGACGACGAGCTGGACGAGGGCGAGTGCCCGCTGGAGGTCTTCCACGGCATGCTCAAGGGGGCGGCGCGTCATCCGCTGGAGGCGGCGTTCGCGGACCTGTGGCGGGTGACGAGCGTGCGGATGAGCGACCGGTGGCGGGCCAGGTTCGCGGTGGGCCTGCAGCGGCAGCACGACGCCTGCCGTACCGAGGCCGACAACCGGGCGGCGGGCCGGATGCCGACGCTGGAGGAGTACCCGGCACTGCGCAGGGGCACGGTGGGGCCGTACTTGTACGACCTGGTCGAGCCGTGCCTGCGGGTGGAGGTGCCGGCCTGGGTGCACGAGTCCGAGCCCTGGCAGCAGCTGGTGAACGCCTGCAGCGACGTCACCGCCTGGTGCAACGATGTCGCCTCGCGGCCGAAGGAGCACGGCGACGTGCACAACTTCGTGGTGCTGGCGATGCGCCAGCTCGGGCTGGGCGAGCGGGAGGCGACGGCCTGGGTGCTGGACAGGATCGTCCGGCGCTGCGAGGACATGCAGACGGCGGCCAGGCGGCTGCCGCTGGAGGCCCTGGCGCCCAAGGCGGCGAGGGACGTCAGCAAGGTGGCCTGCGCCTACCTGGCGGCGCCCCGTGCGCACCTGGACTGGCTCCTGGAGTCCACGCGCTACGCCTGACTACCACGTTGTTGCTCACGTCTGACCGGCGAGCGTGTCGCCGGTCGGGGTGCGGCGGTAGACGACCTGCTTGCCGACCCGCATCCCGACCGTGAGCCCGCCGCCGCTGAGCACGCCGAGGTGCTGGCTGACCGCGCCCGGTGTGAGCGACATGCGGGCGGCGAGCGCGGAGGTGGTGCTGGGTTCGGCCAGCGCGAGCAGGATCTGCGCCCGGCTCCGGCCGATCAGCGCCGCCAGCGCGCCGGGGGCGGGCGGCGGGCCCTGCTCCCACAACGTGCCGACGCCGAGCACGGGGTAGACGAGCATCGACTGGTACGGCGCCGACATGACCGCCACCGCCGGGCCCCAGAAGGCGCTGGGCAGCAGCACGAGCCCGTCGCCGTGCAGGCCGCTGACCTCGCAGTGGTGCCGTTCGATGAGCAGCCGCTCCCCCGTCCAGACCACGGTGGGGTCGAGCCCGGCGAACAGCGCGCTGGCGCCGCCCTGGGCCAGCTGCCGCGAGCGGCGCAGGACGTCGCGTTCGAGCAGGGCGTACACGCGGGGCCAGTACTCGGAGAAGCATGACTCCCAGTACGCCTGAAGCGTGTTCGCCACTCTGGCCACGCCGGCCTCGGGGTCGGCCATGAACCGCTCCAGCACGGCCCGGTCGGTTCCCCGCACTCTCGCCGCCTCCTGCTCGGCCCGCTCGGGCGGCGCGTTCCTGACCCGGTCGAGCTCGGCGGCGAAGTCCGGCATCGGCGTGTCGGGCGGCGGGGTGACGAAGTCGGCGATGTAGCCGGCCGGCGGCACGAGCGCGAACAGCTCGGCCAGGTCGAGACCGGCCAGCCGGTGACGGACGACCTTGAGCCACGGCAGGTGGATCGAGTGCCTGGCGGGCTGCTGGAGGGTGCGCAAGCTGGCCACGAGCTCCCACATCGGGGAGAACGCGAACCGGATGCGCGCCACGTCCTCCGGCGTCATGACCCAGGTGATGGACATCCTTTTAGTGTGGGCTAAACCGTTCGCGCCGGGAAACCGGAAATATCAACCTTTGTCGCGTGTCTAGTCCCACTGTCGAGAAGCCGTCGTTCCTCCGTTCCCAGGTCGCCGGCCTGCCCCGCCCGTTCTGGGCCCTGTGGGGCGGCACGCTGGTGAACCGCCTCGGCACCATGGTCATCCCGTTCACCGGCGTCTACCTGACCCAGGCCCGCGGCCTGTCGGTGACCGCCGCGGGCCTGGTGATGGCCGTGTTCGGCGCGGGCTCGCTGCTGTCCCAGCTGCTCGCCGGCGTGCTCACCGACCGTGTCGGGCGGCGGGCCACGCTGTCGGGCGGCATGCTGGCCACCGCCGCCTCCATGCTGGCGCTCGGCTACAGCACCTCGCTGCCGGCGATCCTGGCCTCGATGTTCGTGCTCGGCCTGGTGATCGACGCCTACCGGCCCGCGTCCAACGCCCTGGTCGCCGACCTGGTCTCGCCCGCGGAGCGACCCCGGGCGTACGGGCTGCTGTTCTGGGGGATCAACCTCGGCTACTCGGTCGGCATGACCGCCGGCGGCTGGCTGGCGGGGCTCGGGTTCATCTGGCTGTTCTGGATCGACGCGGTGTCGAGCGTGGTCTTCGCCGTGCTGGTGTGGCGGGCGGTCCCGGAGACGCGGCCGGCGGCGCGGGAGTCGGGCGGCGGATTCGGGGTGGTGCTGCGCGACCGGGTGATGGTGGCGTTCACGATGGTCACGCTGGGTCACGCGGTGCTCTACGTGCAGACGATGAGCATGCTGCCGGTGGCGATGACCAAGGTGGTGGGGCTGACGACGGCGCAGTTCGGGCTGGCCATGGCGCTGAACGGGGTGCTGATCGTGGTGGTCCAGCCGCTGGTGTCCGGCTGGCTGGGACGCAGGGACGCCTCACGGACGTTCGCGCTGGGCGTGGCCGTGATGGGGGCCGGTTTCGCGATGACCGCGTTCGTCACCAGCCCTCTGGGGCTGGCCGCGACGATCGCAGTGTGGACGGCGGGCGAGATCGTCACGGCGGGCATCGCGGGCTCGATCGTGGCCGCGCTGGCGCCCGCGGAGTTGCGTGGGCGGTATGCGGGGTTGTTCGGGTTCGCGTGGTCGGTGGCCATGGTGCTGGCGCCGCTGCTCGGCGGGACGCTGCTGGACCTCGGGATGGAGGCGTTGTGGTGGACGATGGGCGGGGTCGGGCTGGTGTCCGCGGCGGGGATGCTGGCGCTCGGGCCCGCGATCCGGCGGCGTTGAGAGAATTTTGATCGGGTATTGGCACTTGCCCGATAATTTTCTCCCATCCATGGGGTGGGAAGGGCGGGTGGCATGCGCCGCGCGGGTCTGGCTAGAGGTGTCGCGATCGGGATCGCAGCGCTCGCGGTCGTACTGGAGCTCACCGACATCTGGGTGACGGCGCAGTTGCCGCAGTCCCCCCATACGCCGCTGCCGTTCGCACCCGAGGACATGGCCGGCACCGCCTTCCCGATCTTCGGGGCGATCCTCGTCCACAGCAGGCCGCGCCTGGTCATCGGGTGGCTGCTGTGCGTCGGCGGGCTGAGCGCGGCGGCCAACATCCTGTCGGCCAATGTCTTCATGCTCCTGTACGGCGGCCCGCCACATGGCTGGGTGCTCGTCAACCTGACCTGGAACGTTCTCCAGCTCACCCTGGGCGTGCTGCTGCCGCTGCTCTACCCGGCGGGAAAACTGCTGTCCAGGCAGTGGCGCTGGGTGGTCGCGCTGGCCGTCGCCGGCATGGCGCTCGACTGGGTCGCGATGACGGCCCGCCAGCGCACGCTCAGGGATCTCGCGCACTGGATGGTGGCGACCGCCATGGCGGCGGCCTTTGCCTCGCTCGTCGTCCGGTTCAAACGCGGCGACGCGATCGAGCGGCGGCAGCTGCTGTGGCTCCTGGTGACGCTGCCAGGACTGCTGATCCCGTTCATCGTGGGCGGTGCGGTGTGGTGGCTGGCGACGCTGGCGATCCCGCTGATCCCGGCGGCGATCGCGGTGGCGGTGCTGCGCTACCGGCTGTTCGGCATCGACACGCTGATCAGCCGGGCGCTGGTGGGCACCGGCCTGGCGGTCGTGACCATGGGCGTGTACCTGGCGGTGAGCGCGGCAGGCAGCATGTTCCTGTCGGAGGTGGACCCGATCGCGGGCATCGCGGCGGCCGTGTTCGCCGGGGCCTTCTTCCAGCCGATGCGGCGCGGGCTGCAACGCGGCGTGGACCGGCTGCTGTACGGCAGCACCGGCGTGCCGGGCGCGCTGGCCAGGCGGCTGCGGCACCGGCTCCAGCACGCCGACCCGGTGCACGGGCTGCTGGCCACGCTGGACGTGCTGCGCGAAGGGCTGTCGGTGACGGGTGTCGCGGTGGAGGTGGACGACACCACGACCACGTCGGGCGCGGTCGGGGACACCGGCAACGTCCCGCGGCCCGCCAAGACCATCGCGCTGGTGTGGCACGGGGAGCCCGTGGGGCTGCTGCTGATCGGGCCGACCGACCGGCGCAGGTTCCCGGCCGCCCACGACGAACGGGTGATCGCGACGCTGACGCCGTACATCGCCGACGCCGCGCACGCCGTACGCCTGACGGCGGCGCTGCAGCGCTCCCGCGAGCGCATCCTGACCGCCCGCGAGGAGGAGCGGCGGCGGCTGCGCCGCGATCTGCACGACGGGCTCGGGCAGTCGCTCACCGGCATGGCCATGTCGATCAACGCCGCCCGGCTGACCGTGCGTTCCTCGCCGCAGGACGCCGACCGGCTGCTCGCCGACCTGCGCGCCGGCATGGACGCCGTGAGCGGCGACATCAAGCAGCTCGTGTACGGGCTGCGCCCGCCCGCGCTCGACGAGCTGGGCCTGGCGGGCGCGGTCGAGGAGCTGGCGGAGTCGCCGATCGAGGCCTCGGGCGACCTGGCGAGCCTGCCGGCGGCCGTCGAGGTGGCCGCCTACCGCATCGTCCAGGAGGCGCTGACAAACGCCCGCAAGCACGCCCGCGCCACCCGGATCGCGATCAGCCTGCGGCGCGACGACCGGCTGCGGGTGACCGTGACCGACGACGGCGTGGGGGTGCCGCCGGACGCCAGGCCGGGCGTGGGCCTGGGCTCCATGCGGGAGCGGGCCGCCGAGCTCGGGGGCACCTGCGTGGTGCGGGAGGCCGAAGGAGGAGGCACCGTGGTCCACGCCGAGCTCCCACTGTGACATTTCGCCATATACCCGGACCCGTTTGCCCTCTACAGTTACGCCTGAAATGCTCACCTTTACTGCTCTCGGACCGTTCCAGGCCTGGGCCGGCGGCGCCCCTCTCGACCTCGGCGGCCAGCGGCAGCGGGCGGTGCTCGCGCGCCTACTCGTGGCCGGCGGCCGCGCCGTTCCCGTGAACACCCTCATCGACGAGCTCTGGCCGGGCGGCCCACCGGCGCAGGCCCTGTCCACGATCCAGGGCTACGTCTCCCGCCTGCGGCGCGCGCTCGAGCCCGACCGCGCGCCGCGCGAGGAGGCCGGCGTGCTGGTGTCCGCGCCGCCCGGCTACGCCTTGCGGGCCGGCACCGAGCAGGTGGACGCCTGGCGTTTCGAGAGCCTGGTGAAGTCGGACGGCACGCCGGCGCAGGTGTGGGCGGCCATGGACACCGCGCTGGGGTTGTGGCGGGGTCCGGCGCTGGCCGAGTTCAGCGAGCTGAGCTGGGCGGCGACAGAGGCGGGGCGGCTGGAGGAGCTGCGGCTGATCTCCGTCGAGCGGCGGGCCGACGCCGGGCTCACGCTGGACCGGGCGACGTCGCTGGTGGCCGACCTGGAGGCGCACGCGACGGCGTACCCGCTGCGTGAGGAGGCGTGGCGGCTGCTGGCCGTGGCGCTCTACCGGATGGGCCGCCAAGGTGACGCGCTGGCCGCGCTGCGCAGGGCGCGCGCGGTCTGGCGGGACGAGCTGGGCCTCGACCTGTCGGCCGCGCTCCAGCGCCTGGAGGGCGACATGCTCGCCCAGCGCCTGGAGGAGCCGGCGCCCGCGGCGGTTCCCGCGGACGCGCTGCGGGTGCTGGTGGCCGACGACCAGGCCCTCGTACGGGCGGGGCTGCGGGCCATGCTGGCCGCCGAGCCGGGGGTGACGCTGGCCGGCGAGGCGAGCAACGGCGAGGAGGCGATCGCGGCCGTCCGCGAGACCCGGCCCGACGTGGTGCTGCTCGACATCCAGATGCCACACCTGGACGGCCTGGCCGCCGCGCGCAGGATCCTGGCCGAGGAGCGGCCGCCGAAGGTCGTCATGATGACCACGTTCGGCAGCGACGAGAACCTTTACGCGGCCCTTCGGGCGGGAGTGAGCGGATTCCTGCTGAAGACGGCGGCTCCTGAGCAGTTCGTGGCCGCGATCAGGGCCGCCGCGGGCGGGGACGCGCTCATCGACCCCGCAGTCACCACGCGGCTGATCTCCGCGTTCGCCGGGCGCGCCGACCCGGCCTCGCCGCCGGCGCTCGCCGGGCTCTCCGACGCCCTGCTCGACGTGCTGAAACTCGTCGCCAGGGGGCTGACGAACCGGCAGATCGGCCAGACGCTCTCCCTGCCGGAGGAAGAGGCCTCCCTGATGGTGAAGTCGCTGCTCGAGCACCTCGGACTGTTCGACCGGGCGCAGCTGGTCATGGCCGCGTACGAGTCAGGACTGGTCACGCCTGGCGAGAAGGCTCACTTTTCGTCGCTTTGACGATAAAACTCCCGGCATATTAGGCTGGGCGCGTGGCACAACTGCGCATTGCCCTGGCACAGACGAACCCGTCCGTCGGCGATCTGACCGCCAACGCGGATCGGCTGGTCGCGTGGACCCGCGACGCCGCCGAACGCGGGGCGCACCTGGTCGTCTTCACCGAGATGTTCCTCACCGGATACCCCGTGGAGGACCTGGTGCTGCGCACGTCCTTCGTGGACGCCAGCATCCGGACTCTGGAGGAGGTGGCGCGCAGGCTGGAGCGGGAGGGCCTGGGGGACCTCCCCGTGGTGGCCGGCTACGTCGACCGGGCCGGCCTGGCGCCCCGAGTGGGGCAGCCGAAGGGCGCCCCGCTGGACGCCGCCGCGCTGCTCTACAAGGGCGAGGTGGTCACCCGTACGGCCAAGCACCACCTGCCGAACTATGGCGTGTTCGATGAGTACCGCTATTTCGTGCGCGGCGACCGGCTGCCGATCTTCCGGCTGCACGGGGTCGACGTGGCGATCGCCGTCTGCGAGGACCTCTGGCAGGAGGGCGGTCCCGTGTCTGTCGTGGGGCAGGCGGGGGCCGGGCTGCTGGTGGTGCCGAACGCCTCGCCGTACGAGAAGGAGAAGGACCACGTACGCCTGGAGCTGTGCGAGCGCCGCGCCCGCGAGGCCGGATGCGCGCTCGTCTACGTGAACCAGGTCGGCGGGCAGGACGAGCTGGTCTTCGACGGCGATTCGATCGTGGTGGACGGCTCGGGCGAGCTGGTGGCGCGGGCCGGCCAGTTCCGCGAGGAGCTGCTGGTCGTGGACCTGGACGACCTGCCGGTCTCGGACGCGGCGCCCGGCACGTACCCGCACGACGCGGGCGACGGCTCCACGATCACGGTCGAGCGGCTGGTGCTGTCGGAGCAGCCCGTGGCGCCCTACCCGGCCGAGCCCCGAACTCCGTCAAGCATCGCCAAGCGGCTCGAACTGCACGCGGAGGTCTATTCGGCGCTGGTGCTCGCGGTGCGGGACTACGTGCGCAAGAACGGCTTCCAGTCGATCATCCTGGCGCTGTCGGGCGGGATCGACTCGGCACTGACCGCGACCATCGCCTCAGACGCGATCGGCCCGTCGCGGGTGCATGTGGTGCTCATGCCGTCGCGCTACTCCTCCGAGCACTCGGTGACCGACGCCGAGGAGCTGGTGCGCAGGCAGGGGGTCAACGCGCAGATGGTCCCCATCGCGAGCGTCGTCGACGCCTTCGAGAAGGAGATCGAGCTGTCCGGCCTGGCCGCCGAGAACCTCCAGGCCAGGGTACGCGGCATGATCCTGATGGGTCTGTCCAACCAGCACGGCCACTTGGTGCTGACCACCGGGAACAAGAGCGAGCTCGCGACCGGCTACTCCACCCTCTACGGCGACTCGGCCGGCGGCTTCGCCCCGATCAAGGACGTGCCGAAGACGATGGTGTGGGAGCTGTCCCGATGGCGCAACGCGCACTCGGACCCGCAGTTCCTGCTGACGGCCGAGCGCCCGATCCCGGAGAACTCGATCGACAAGGAGCCGAGCGCGGAGCTGCGCCCGGACCAGCGCGACACGGACTCGCTGCCGCCCTACGAGGTGCTGGACCGGCTCCTCGACGACTACGTGGAGAAGGACATGGGCTCGCAGGAGCTCATCGCGGCCGGTCATGATCCTGAGCTGGTGACGCGCGTGATCAGGCTGGTGGACCTGGCGGAATACAAGCGCCGCCAGTACCCGCCGGGCCCGAAGATCACCCCGAAGAACTTCGGCCGGGACCGTCGCCTCCCGATCACCAACCGCTGGCGGGAGACCACCACCGGTTGACTCGCTCCCCGGCCTGAGGTGAAGGCCGGGGATTCCCGTGCCGCTTACGCGTAACTCGCGGCGCGGATGACGCACCGGGAGCTGTGGTACGGGGTGCTTGACGCTTCACCCACCCGGTGGGGTCTCCACGCCCTGACACGACCAGCCCGGCCGCGTGTCCTCTGGCTTTGATGTTCTTCGCAGCGTTCACATCAGCGTGCTCGACATGCCCGCAGGAGGTGCATCGAAAGTCCGCTTGGCTCTCGCGGGACTTGCCATCCACCGTCCCGCAGACCGGGTTGGAGCAGGTTTGCGCCTGGTTTGCCGGGGTCGGGCTTCGGCGCCACCGACGCGGTCATCGCCCGGACGCTCAGTCTCTCCAGCGTGACAATCGCGTTGTCGCGGGTAAGCCGGTGCGCGGCCTGAGCATTGAAGTCCGCACGCCGCCGCCGCGCCCGCCGCATCAGATCACCCATCGCCCGCACCACCCGCCGACGCCGGTTCGAGCCCTTCTTCGACCGAGCCAGCTTGCGCTCCAGCCGCCTGTACCGGTTGGCCTCACCCGCCGTCAAGAACCCCGTATCGCCCAGGCCATCGCCGAGCTCAACCGGCGGCGGCGCCATCGACGACACGCCGCCCTCGCTGGCGTGCCGGCGGTCGAAGAACTCCCCCTCACTGGTGACAGCAGCCGTCACCACCCCACGGTCCACCCCCACATGCCGGCCCGGACGAGCGTGCTCGCTGACCTCGCTGAGGCCATCGTCGATGAGGAAGCTGATGAACCAATGCTTGCCATCGCGGGCCACGGTCGCCGACTTCACGCTCCCGCCCAAAGGGCGGGACAAGCGGAACCTCACCCACCCGAACCTTCGGCAGGAACACTCGCCCCCACCTACGGCTGATCCGCCCGACCGGGATGTGTTTGGCCGTCGGGAACCGAAACGACGGCCTCCACCTTGCCTTGCTCTTCCACCGCACCTTCCATGTGCCGTGCTGGCGGCAGGCGAGGTCCAGATCCTTCAGCGTCTGCTGGATGACCTGCGCGGGAGCCTCCGCCAGCCAGGCACAGTCCGGGTCCTTCTTCGCCTCGGCGAGCTGGCGGCACTGCTCCTCATAGCCGATGAACGCGCCCCGACGCCGATAGGCGCGCTTCTTCCGCCACGATGCGGGAGAGGTGCTGGCAAACGCGTAACCAATGGGTTACGCTTTCTGCGTGGACGAGGTGGCAGGGGCGATCGCGGATCCGGTACGGCGGCAGATCCTGGTGCTGCTCAGGGAGGGGCGCCTGGCGGCCGGCGAGGTCGCCGAGCGGTTCCCGATCAGCCGCCCCGCCGTGAGCCGCCACCTGCGCGTGCTCAGGGAGAGCGGGTTGGTCCGCGCGGAGCTCGTGGGCAGGCAGCGCTTCTACACGCTCGATCCTGATCGATTCACCGAGCTCGTCGCGTGGCTGGCGCAGTTCGTCCGGCCCTCGGGCTGGGAGCACCACTTCGACGCGTTGGAGACAGAGGTCTACCGAACGCGCCGCGAACGCCGCACGGGCGGCGCCGCTGACAGCAGAAGGGAAGGCACGGCATGAACCGATTCCCCACAGGCCGACTATTCCGCACGGAGTCCGGCAGCGATCTCGTCCTCACCCGCAACTTCCGCGCACCCGCCGAGGACGTGTGGGTCAGCATCACCGAGCCGGAGCGCACCGCGCGCTGGTTCGGCCCGTGGGAGGGCCAAGCCGGCCCCGGCCGCACGATCAAGGTCCAGATGTTGTACGAGGAGCAGCAGCCCTGGTACGAGATGCGCATCGAGGCGTGCGAGCCGCCACGGCGGCTGGAGGTGTCCGCCCAGGACGAGACCGGCTCCTGGCATCTGGAGCTGCTGCTGTCCGAGGCCGACGGCACCACGGAGCTGCGATTCGTCCAGCACCTGGCCGACGAGGAGGGGATCGGCGAGATCGGGCCCGGCTGGGAGTACTACCTCGACATGCTCGTGGCCTCCCGCGACGGCTCCCCCAAGCCGGACTTCGACGACTACTACCCGTCGATGAAGCCGTACTACGAGCAGTTGCGGGACACGGACGCCTAGCGGGAATTGTCGGTGGCGGCTGGCACAGTGAGGCCGTGGCTCAACCGCTGAAAGACATGATCAACGCTCAATCCGTGTCGGTGCTGGCTGACGGGCTTGCCGCGGCGTGGGCGCCGTTCCCCCGGGACCGGTTCGCCGGGCGGGCCCTGGCCGGGCTCGACGGGCTGGAGCTCAAGGACCGGGTCAGGCACGTCGCCGCGGCGCTGCACGACGCGCTGCCGCTGCCCTATCCGCAGGTCGCCGAGATCGTGCGCGCGTCCGCCTCACGGTCGGTGCTGGACATGTGGAGCGGCTGGCCGGCCACCGACCATACGGCCGTCCACGGCGTCGATCACCTGCACGCGGCGATGGACACGCTGGCCGCGCTCACGCCGTACTCGACGGGCGAGTTCGCCGTGCGGCCCTACCTGGAGCGTTACCGCGACGACGCACTCAAGATCATGTACGGCTGGGCGGAGTCGCCGGACGAGCATCTGCGCCGGCTGGCGTCGGAGGGGTCACGGCCGCGCCTGCCGTGGGCCACACGGGTGGGCTGGCTGATGACGCCGGGGCCGACGCTGCCGCTGCTCGACCGGCTGCGCGACGACCCGAGCGAATACGTCCGCCGCTCGGTCGCCAACCACGTCAACGACCTGGCCAAGGACCATCCGGAGGCGGCGCTGGCGCTGCTGGCCCGCTGGCGCGCCGATGGCGGCTCGCACGTGGAGAAGGTGCTGCGGCACGCGGTGCGCGGGCTGCTGCGTGCCGGGCACCCCGAGGCGCTCGCCCTCGTGGGCGCCACGCCTGGCAGCGGCGCGGTGGACGTCCTGGCGCTGGAGGCGGACACGGTGGCCGTCGGCCAGAAGCTGGGCTTCTCGGTCACGGTCACAGCTGACGGGCCGGGGCCGCTGCTGCTCAAATACGCGATCAGGCGGACGGGCTCGCGTCGCGTGTTCCATCTGGGCCAGCGTGAGGCGGGAGCGGCCGGGGCGACGTTCATGTTACGCAAGAGCCATTCCTTCCGGCCGGTGACCACCCGCGACGAGCCGCCCGGGCCCAGGGAGCTCGATGTGATCGTCAACGGCAGGGTCGCCGCGACAACGGCCTTCACCCTGACACCCGCACACTGACCCGGCGCGCCCGAGGCCGCGTCCAAGCGACACGGACCCCGACTCCCATACCGCTGACGACAGACGGCGGCTGCCGGCCGCCACGCCGCAGCCTCCACACCCAGGCGCCCGCCGCAACTGCGGACGCCACACTCCGGGTGTCCGCTGCGACGCCGAAGGGCCGACTTCGGGCGCCGGGTCGTGGAGGGTCATCGGTCGTGGCGGCCGCTGTGGAGGATCTCGTGGTCCCAGCCGCCGCGGGGTTGGATGTGCAGGTCCCAGTAGTGCTCGGCGATGTCGTCCGGGTCGAAGGCCGTGCCCGGGTCGACCGGGCCCGCCACGGTGACGGTGGCCACGTGCACGCCCGACGGGCCGTACTCCTGATCGAGCAGTGCCACCAGCGTCCGCACGCCGCTCTTGCCGAGCGACAGGCTGACGTACTGCCGCTTGGGCTCGGGCATGCCACCGGTGATGATGAACGTGCCGCCGCCACGCCGCGCCATCGCCGGGGCGACGTGAGCGGCCGCGATGAGCGCGCCGACCACGTTGACCGCCCAGGCGTCCAGGTGGGCGCGTACGGTGGCCTCGCCGGCCGAGTCTGGCCGGATGATCGCGGCGTTGTAGACCACGACGTCCGGCGTGCCCAGGTCTGCAGCCGCGGCGTCGAGGGCGGCCCGCAAGGCCGTCTCGTCGGCGCAGTCGGCTCGATACGCCCGCACCCCGTGGGGTCCGTCGAGTCCCAGCGTGTCGCCCGTTCGTGAGACGAGGGCCACCGGAAGGCCCTCACCTGCGAACCGGCGAGCGACCGACCGGCCGATCCCCGGACCCGCCCCGATAATCACCGCTCCTGGCATCATCGGCTCCTTCATTTTGTTGGCAGTGGCTAGGCAGACATGGGGACGCTAAGGCGTCACATCCATGTGAAGGTCAAGCTCGGAGCGAGGAGCACATGCGGATCGGTGACCTGGCCCACGAGAGCGGGGTGAGCAGGCGGTTGCTGCGGTACTACGAGGAGCAGGGGCTGTTGCGTCCTGTGCGGCTGCCCAACGGCTATCGCGAATACCGCGAGTCGGACGTCGCCGCCGTCCGCCACATCCGCACCCTGCTGGCCGCCGGGCTGCCCACCGCGGTCATCGCCCGACTGCTGGACTGCGTCCACGATGACGAGGGCGGGCGGATGGTGCCGGTGGCCTGCCCGGGGATGATCACGCATTTGCGGCGGGAGCGGCAGCGCATCACGCAGACGATCGAGCGCCTCCAAGCGTCCCAGCAGCACTTGGACACCATGCTCGCCACCGTCCGAGAGCAGATCTGACACCGCCCCATCCGACACCGGCCCGGGTCCCTCTCAACTGAGGCGACCATTCCCCCGCACCGCCGCGGCGGTGTGGGCGCTCCCGCACCGCACCCGGACGGAGGCGGGCACTGCCCATACGGCCCCCGGACGGAGGCGGGCACTGCCCGCACGGCTCCCATGTCCGGAGTGAAGACTCCTCCCATAGGACCGCTTTGAGGCACAATCGGGGCTCGTGAGCGAAATTTCCCAGTCGACCGCAGATCCGGAGGCGGTAGATCGCGACCTGGGCCGGGCACGCGACGGTGACGATGCCGCCTTCGCCCGCCTTGTGACGCCGCTGCGCCGTGAGCTGCACGCGCACTGCTACCGCATGCTCGGCTCCCCCCACGACGCCGACGACGCCCTGCAGGAGGCCCTGGTGCGGGCCTGGCGGGGGCTGGCGCGCTTCGAGGGGCGGAGCTCGCTGCGCTCGTGGTTGTACACGGTGGCGACCCGTACCTGCCTGGATCTCGTCGAGACGCGTGGCCGGCGGGCCCTGCCGGTGGATCTCGGCCCGGCCAGCGAGCGTGCGGTGGCAGACGGCGCAATGCGGACGGACGTGGCCTGGCTGGGGCCGTACCCGGACACGGGGCCGTACCCGGCGGAGAAGGGGCCGGACGCACGTTACGAGCAGCGTGAGGCCGTCGAGCTGGCGTTCATCGCGGCCCTGCAGCACCTGCCGGGCAACCAGCGGGCGGCGTTGCTGCTGTTCGAGGTCCTGGGCTTCTCCGTCGCCGAGATCGCCGCCATGATGCGCACCACCACCACGTCGGTCAACAGCGCTCTGGCGCGGGCCCGCAGGATCGTCGCAGAGCGGATTCCCTCCCCCTCCCAGCAGCAGACGCTGCGGGCCATCGGCGATTCGCGCGTGCGCGAGATCGTCGCCGGGTACGCCGCCGCGCTGGAACTTGGCGACGCCGACGCCCTGGTCGCGTTGCTCACCGAGGACGTGACCTGGTCGATGCCGCCGATTCCGCACTGGTACCGCGGCCTGGCGGCCGTCACCGATTTCGCGGTACGGGTGCCGCTGACCTCGTGCGGCTCCTGGCGGCACCTCCCGGCGCACGCCAACGGCCAGCCGGCCGTCGCCTCCTACCTGTGGGACGACGCGGCCGGCACGCACCTGGCCTGGTCGATCAACGTGCTGACGCTGCGTGGCGAGCAGGTCAGCGAGATCACCTCGTTCATCGGCCGCGAGCACTTCCCGCTGTTCGGGCTGCCCGCGTCCCTACCGTGACGACGCGCGCAGGGCGCTCCTGCCCACGTCGCTACCGTGACGACGGGCGCAGGTCGGTCCTGGCCACGCCCGTGGCCTGGTCCAGCGGGAACGACAAGTGCTGGTGGATCATCATCCAGGCACCGTCGCGCCGCTCGAACACCCGCGTGCCCCGCGACCAGGTCTCGGCCACCTGCCCGTCCTCGCCTGCGACGCGGACGCGGTTGAGTCCCCACGCCACCGCGAGATCCTCGCGTACCAGGATCTTCAGGTCGGGCACATCCAGGCTGACGTCGCCGGGGGTGTCGAGGCCGCGGGCGCAGACCTCGCGCACCGCGTCGACACCGACGTACTCCAGGGGCGTCTCGTGCTCGTACGAGACGACGTCGTCGGCGATGGCGGTCATCAGGCCGTCCAGATCCTTCGCGGCGGTGCCGGCGTACCAGCGCTCGTGCACCCGGCGCACCCCCTCCTCGGCCGCGCCTTCGCCCCCGAGCGGGAACGAGTGGTGCTCGTGGGCGACGGCCCAGCGGCCGTCCTCCTTGCGCAGGCCGAGCGTCAGCCGCAATCGGTATCCGGGGTTCGCGGCGAGCTCCCCGGGGGTGCCGCAGCGCAATAGCGCGTGGGCGAAGGCGACGTCGGAGCCGGCGGTGACGTCCAAGGTCTCGATCTCGAACGACGCGCCCTGGGCCTGCCACTGGAAGAAGCCGGGCCACGTCTTGCGGTAAGCCTCGATGCCGCGCACGCCTTCGTAGGGCGGCGGCACGTCATACATCACGATGTCGGCGGCGTGATCGGCGAGGACGGCGTCGAGGTCGCCGGCGTGCACCGCCTCGGCCCAGCGCTCGATCAGCTCACGGATCTGCTCTTCGTCGGCGGTCATCGGTGGAGTCCTTCCCGGTCGGTCGGCAGTCAGGACTACAACCCGGGTCGTGGCGCGAAATCATCGCGGCAATCGCAGCGGAAGGTCGAAATCCGCGAAATCGGCCTCCAGGAACGAGACGACCTCGGCGATCCTGCTGCCGCGTACGACGATCAGGTCCAGGCCCGCCGGGACGTACGCGGCGCGCTGCTCATCCCACATGTACGTCCCGAACGCCAGCTGCCCGTTCGCCCGCGCGGGCAGGAAACGCCAGCGGCTGGTCAGCGGCTCCTCGGCCAGGAAGCTGCGGATGTCCTCGTGGCCCTGGTACCAGGCGGTCAGCGGCGGCATCGAGTACTTCGCGTCCTCGGTCAGCATGGCCACGATCGCGTCGACGTCGCCGGCCTCCCAGGCAGCGGCGTACCGGCGGGCCAGGTCCCGCTGCCCAGGCTCGCCCAGCACGTTGAGCGCCTGCCGCTGGCTGGGCTCAGGCAGCAGCTCGGCGAGGACCTTGCGGGCGCGTTGCAGAGCGCTGTTGACCGCGGCGACCGTGGTGTCCAGCTGGTCGGCGGCCTCGGCGGCGGCGTACCCGAGCACGTCGCGCAGCAGCAGCGCGGCCCGCTGCCGGGCCGAGAGGTGCTGCAGCGCCGCGACGAACGCCAGCTCCACGCTCTCCTTGGCGACCACGCGAGCCTCGGGGCCCAGCTCCGCCGTCCAACCCATCAGCCGGTCCGGGTACGGCTCCAGCCACGCCACCTCGGCCACCGGCGCGGCCTCGGGGCTCAGGTCGGTGGGCAACTCGCGCCGGCCCCGCCGCTCGATCAGCGTCAGCGCCCGATTCGTCGCGATCTTGTACAGCCACGGCCTGATCGTCCCGCGGTCCTCGAACCGCGCCAGGTTGCGCCAGGCCCGGTCCAGCGTGTCCTGTACGGCGTCTTCGGCGTCGTGGACGGAACCCAGCATGCGATAGCAGTGCGCGCGCAGCTCCTCCCGCAGCGGGCCGACGAGCCGGCCGAACGCGTCCCGGTCGCCCGCCCGCGCTGCGGCCAGCAGCTCCGCCGCGTCTGCCGGGGTCGTGGCCATCGTCGTCGTCCCCCTCACCGCCTACTCCGAGGCCAAGCTACCCGAGACGGTCGCAGGCGATCATCGGGATCGAGATGACGCGGTGCGGCGGCTGCTGACCGAGCGGCTACTCCCCGCCGACATCGCCCTTTGGAGCCCGCCGCCGGATCAGCGCCTCGACGCCGTCGAGCAGCAGGTCGAGCCCGAACACGAAGTCGCCGTCGTCCACCCATCCCTCCGCGCCGCGCATGGCGCCCGAGCGCATCGCGGCCGACAGGGCCGGGTAGGCCTCGGGGTCGAGCACCTCGGCCAGCACCTCGCCGTAGTCGGCGGCGCCCTTGATCCCGGCTTCCTCCGTCTGCGGATCGCCGCCCGCGACGGCGTGGAGGAGGGCCGCGTCGGTGAGCGCGTACCCGGTCAGGGTGCTCGCCACGTTGATCTTCTCGCCGTCGTCCAGACCCGTGCCGTCGAGTGACGCCAGGGCGCGGTCCAGCCACAGCAGCCGCCGTGGGCCCATCGGCGGCACGGGCGCGGCGACCGACAGTAGTCTGCCCGGACGCGACGCTCGCCGGGTGCGCTCTGGTGCTGGGGCTGGTGGCGGCGTACGTGCTGGCGATGTCGTCGCTGGCGGTGCTCTGGGGGCTGCTGGTGAAGTCGACCCAGGCGGCCGGGGCCGATCGTGGCGACGTTGCGGGCGCTGCTCCTGGGCGAGCCCGTGGGGTCGTCCGGCATGGTGGCGGCGGTCTGGCTCGCGGGCGTGGTGGTGGTGAGCGTGCCGGTCGCGGCGGTGCTGTTCCGCCACAGGACCTCCCTCTAGCCTGTTGGAGAAGGAGCCGCCTCGGCGGGGGTCTCTTCCGCGCTGCGGCGCTCCCGGAGTGCGAGCACCACGACCGCGCACACCGCCCAGATCCCGGTGAGCAGCCCGCGAACCCATCCGGGCCCCAGCGGGACGAACGGGACCAGGTGCACCAGCCGGTCGAAGGCATCCGCCACGGCCAGCACGCCCACCACCACCGTGAACCAGCCGAACACCGGCCGCCTGTCCCGCAGCGCCGCCCCCAGGCACAACCACCACGCCGCCATGAGCAGCAACGCCACCCCCGCCTGTCGTGGACTCCCCACTGCTGCCGCCACCACGTCGAGCACCAGCCCGGCCGCCCCGGCGAGGGTCCCCGCCACGATCAGCCGGTGCCTGCGCCGCATGAGCGCCGCCGCCGCGTTCCCCGACGGGTCGTCCTCCCCGCCGAACCGTACGCCCGCCTCCGGCCGCCGGCGGGAACGCCACCAGAAGAGTCCCGCCAGCAGGCCCAGCACCACCGAGCCGCCCAGTGCCAGCAGAGCCTCGACCTTGCCGAGCCCGGACGCGCCGAACCAGTCGCACCCGGCGGGCAGGCGGGGCTCCGAGGCGCTGAAGTCGGCGCACATGTACAGCTTGATCAGCTTCACGGGCTCGGCCAGGAGGCGGTTCGTACCGCCCGACAGCTCGGGCGCCCGGTCCGCGCACACCGGCAGCACGGCGGGCGAGGACGTGCCCGTGTCACCTTGCCAGCAGTTGCCGGTGCCCTGCCCGTCCCACCACACGTCCAGCCCGTTCGGCCGCCGCTCCCCCGCCGGTGTGACGCCGAAGACGTTGCGCTCGTACCGGTTGAAGTCGGAGGTGTCGGCCTGCTTGGCCAGGGCGGCCTCACCCCTGATGAACGCGGGCACGCCGAACAGCTGGAACGCCGCCCGCCGGTGACCCCAGATCCGGTTGGCCGCGAAAACGTTGTAGTTGCCGCCCGCGACCAGGACCCCCGTACCCGACGGGACCCCGACCTGAGGGCAGACGACACCCTGCTCGTAACCGCGCTGGGCCGAGGGCTTGGCACAGGTGCCGTTCCGCAGGTATCCGTAGTAGTCGCGGTTGTTGTCGTAGATCTTGTTGTTCTCGAACCTGGCGTGGTTCTGCGGCAGGCCGGGGTGGGAGGGCCAGAGGCTGTCCATCGTGGCGCCCACCATGTTGCCGTAGAACTCGTTGTCGTGCACCCACACCGAGTCGCCCGCGGTGCCGGAGTAGCCGAGCGCGTTGTCGTGGCTCTTGCAGCGGCGGATCTCGATGGCATAGCGGGGCACGTCGTGGCCGCGGCCGTCGTTGATGTCGGAGGCGCTGCCCGGATACAGGCCGCCGTCGCCGTTGCCGTATGACTCGCAGTCGGTGTAGAGGCCGTGGTCGCTGGCGAAGGTGAGGAAGCCGTACTCGTCGTTCCACCGGGTGAGGACCTGGTCGATGACGAAACCGTCGGTTTCGAGCACGTAGAGGGAGTTGAACGTGGTGCGCTGCGCGGTGAAGTTCTTGAAGTAGACGCCGTCGGCGCGGTCGGCGCGGATGGCGTTCAGCTTGCGATATTCGGCGTCGATGACGACGTCCAGCGGGTCCGCGCCGGTGCCTTCGATCTGCAGGTCCTCCTTGCCGAGGACGGCGACGAGGTTCTGGTTGTGCGGGCATCGACGCTGCTGTTCGAAGCTGAGGATCTGGTATCCCCCGTGGTGCGCCCAGCGGGCGGGGAGCCGGGCGCAGTCGCCGGTGGGCGTGGCGTGGCTGGGCTCCTCGCGGTAGAGGCCGGGGAGGATGGCGATGGTCATTCCGGGGCGATCGACCCGATCAACGGCCTCCTGGAGGTGCCTTACCCCGTCTTCCTGACATTTGGCGAAAAGGTCGCGGTTGCGCTCCTGGAGCGCCGCCGGAAATTTCGCGATTCGCCGCTCGAAGTCGGTCTTGTCGGCTTTGCAGACCAGCACATCCGGCTCCCCCATCCGCAGCCGCGGCACCGTGCCCGCGCCGTCGGGGAAGCTCACCTCCCGCTCCTCATGCGCGAAGGCGACACCGGCGGACAACAGCAGACCTGACGCGAGCGCGACGACCGACGCGATCCTCCGCATGGGACCCATGACCGCGAGACTAGAACGATGCTCATGTTCTGCCCAGGCCCAGGCGCGGTTTACGGGGCCATGCCCGCCAAGGCCGCATCCACCACGCGTTCGGCCAGATCAAGAGGAAGATCCCCGGCCGGACCCCACTTGGTGTGCCACAACATGGCCCCGGACAGGACGGCCATGCCCATGTCGACGTCCAGATCGGCCCTGAGCTCCCCGGAGGCGACGCCGCGCTCGATCACGCTGCGCATTGCCTCCCTGCGCGGTTCGACGGCGCGCTTGACGAAGCGCTCCAGCAACTGGGGATAACGATCGGCCTCGCTCATCGCGATGTTCATCACGCACCGGCCGCGCTTGTTGCCGTGCTCCTGGCGCATCGCGTCGAGCAGGCTGATCAGATCCTCCCGCACCGACGTGCCGGCGAGTGGCGGCACCGGCGCCTTGAGCGTGGAGAGCGCGTCGACGACCAGGTCCTCCTTGTTGGACCAGCGCCGGTAGATCGTCGTCTTGCCGACCCCGGCCTTCGACGCGATCGCCTCGATGGACAGGTCGGAGATGCCCATGCCCTCGCTGATCAAATCGAGCGTGGCGTCAATGATCGCCTTCTCGGCCTTCTCGCTTCGCGGGCGCCCGGCCGGACGGGCGGCCCCTGTTTCCTGGATCGTCATCGCGGTCTCACCGTACATCCACAGCGTGCCTTCACCGTTCCCCGGTCAAGGGAGGGCACGTGGAACGGCGCGGCACGTCGGCCTCTCGATCTTGCCACCGGTTCCACCTGTCCTCCTCTTGGCGTGAGACGGGCTGGAATCCCCGCCCCGATCAGACGGGGATGATCTCAAACAGCGGCTGGTTCCTTCAATGCCTCCGCCTGCTGCACGGGGCGCGGCTTGCCCGGCATCCACCTGGCCACGACCACGACGCCGAGCAGTGCGATCGCCGCCGACACCAGGGCCGTGACATGCATGCCGTCCACGAAGGCGGTGAACGCGGGCTGGATCAGCGCCTGGCCCCGCTCACCCATTCCCTCGGCCACCCCCAGCGTGGCCATAATGGACTCACCGGCGGAGTGCCGCACGTCGGCGGGCAGCGCGGCCAGCGCGGGCGCCATCTCGCCGCGGTAGCTGGACGACAGCACCGAGCCGAGCACGGCCACGCCGAGCGCGCCGGCCACCTGGCGGACGGTGTTGCTCATGGCCGAGCCGACGCCGGCCTTCTCCCTGGGGAGCGACTCCATGATGGCGGTGGTGGCGGGCGGCATGATGTTGGCCATCGCGGCGCCCTGGACGAAGAAGATGATCTCGATCAGCAGGATCGGCGTGTTCTGGTCCATGAGCGCGTAGCTGGCCAGCGCCCCCGTCACCACGATCATGCTGACGGTGGCCGACAGCTTGGCCCCGAACCGTTCGTTCACCCGCTGGCTGAGCGGCGCGAAGATGAGCTGCGCGGCGGCGAAGGGGATCATCAGCGCACCCGCCTGCAGCGGGGTGAAGCCCATCACGGCCTGCAGGTAGAAGGTCAGGAAGAACATCCCGCCCATCATCGCGAAGAACACGATGCCCATCATCGCGATGGCCGAGCTGAACTTGACGTTGGAGAAGTTGCGCACGTCGAAGACCGGGTGGTCGATGCGCCGCTCCCACCACACGAACAGGCCCAGGACTGCCACGCCGATCAGCGTGGGCGCGATCACCTCGGCGCTGGCCACGGTGCCCAGGAAGCCGCCACGGATGATGCCGAACACGAGGGCCACGAGGCCGATGATCGACAGCACCACGCCGACCGGGTCGAGCTTGGACGGCTTCGGGTCCATCGACTCGGGCACGATGTTGGCGATGAGGAACAACCCGATGATCACGATCGGCACGTTGATCAGGAAGACCGAGCCCCACCAGAAGTTCTCGATCAGCAGACCGCCCGTGATCGGGCCGATCGCCACCGCGAGCCCCACGCCGCTGGCCCAGATGCCGATCGCCCTGCCGCGCTCGCTGGCCGGGAAGACATTGGAGATGATGGCCAGGGTCGCCGGCATGATCGCCGCACCACCGATGCCCATCGCCGCCCTGGCCAGGATCAACTGCAGGGGATCCTGCGAATAGGCGCTGGCGAGCGAGGCCAGGCCGAACAGCGCCATGCCGATGAACAACATCCGCTTGCGTCCTGTTCGGTCACCGATCACACCGAACGTGAACAACAATCCGGCGAACACGAGCGTGTAGGAGTTGATCGCCCATTCCAGCTCGCTCTGCGTCGCGCCGAGCCCTTCAACCGGGTCGGCGATCGTCTTCATCGCCACGTTGAGGATCGTGTTGTCGAGTACGACCGCCAGCAAGCTGAACACCAGCACGCCGAGGATCGCCCATCGGCGTGGATGTCCTGTGTTCGAGTCCATTGGGAGGCATCCTTAATTTCGATACGTCTGAGTTTCGCAACGACACCGTATCGCAAGATATTCCGATACGCAACGGTGTCGTTTCGTAAACTCGGTGGAAACTCCGGGCGTCGCCTCCGTTTCGCCCGCCCACCCGACCGGCCGCCTCGGCGTCCGCACCCTGTGCGGCACCGACGCCCCTGTAGCCCGGTGCCGCGACCAGCGTGCGTGAGTCAGCTCACCGTGGAAGGAGCCGGAGCCGGTGTCTCCAGCGTGACGTCCGCCGCCTCCTCGACCGGTGCCGAGGAAGCCCCCCGCGGACGGCGGCGCCAGAACGGCAGGGCGGCCAGCACCATGGCCACCCCCACCAGCCCCGCCACAGTGAACGCCCAAGCCGGGCCGGCTCCGTCGATGATGGCCCCCGCGATCGGAGCCGAAGCGGCGCCGCCGATCAGCAGCGCGGTGCCATGGAATCCCATCGCCTCGCCTCTGGCCCACGCGGGCACCCATCCGCTGACGGCGTCGACAGTGGACGACAGCGACGGCGCGCAGAGCAACCCGGCCGGGAGGAGGGCGACGATCAGCCAGCGCCAGTCGCCGCCGGCCAGGCCCACTGGGATGGTGAGCAGGCCCATGCCCCCGATGAGCGTGAGCGGCGTGAAGCCGCGCGACAGGCCGCCGTAGACCAGGCCGCCGATCAGCGAGTAGAGGCACCAGACGGCCACGGCGAGGCCTACCCACGCCGTCTGATGGGCCTGCGTCATGGTCGCGACCAGGGCCAGCTCGCTCGCGGTGAGCACGAACGTGGCCGCCGCGACCGTGCCGAGCAGCGCCGCGAACGCCGGTGTGAACCACTGGCGCCTGGGCAGCCTGCCGCTCCCCTGTTCCACCCGGCCGGCTTCCTCGTCGGCCGATCGGGTGGGCGGGTTGAGCACGATCAGCCCCAGTCCGGCGGCGGTGATGCCGACCCCGACCACGGCCATGGTCACGCCGCTGCCCAGCGTGGTGATGCCGAACACGGCCAGTGCCGGCCCCGTCATGTACGACACTTCGACCAGGATCGAGTCGAGCGCGAAGCCGGTGCGCCGCTGCGGAACGGGCACCATGGCGGCCAGGCACTGCCTGATCACGCTGAACACCGGCAGTGCCAGCAGTCCCGCCAGCGCCGCCGCCACGAGCAGGACGGGGAACGGCAGCGCCCAGGCGCACGCCCAGAAGGCCGCCTGCGCGAGGGTGGTGACGGCTAGCACGGGACGCAGGCCGTGCTTGTCGACGAGCCTTCCCGACAACGGCGAGCCCACCGCCATGCCGATCGTGCTCGCCAGGGTGATCAGCCCCGCCTTGGCGTAGCCGAGCTCGAGCACCACCGCCACGTGCAGGGTCAGCGCCATGCCCGTGGCCGTGGATGGAACCCGGGCCAGCAGCCCCACCAGAAGCAACGTGGGGACGCCCCGGATCTTGAGCAGGCGTCGGTAAGGGTCGAGAGCCATGTCGTTGATTACCTCCGCGTTGATTGTGGCAACAGGCACCGACAGTTTCGCCACAGGTTTTCCGCGCGTGCCATCATCAGAAGGAGTCCGGGGACGCCACAGGGGCGCCTCGAGACGTTTTCCGGAGGGTTTCGTATGTCCTCTTCAACCACGCTGTACGGCGGCGTCTCCGGGCGCCGCGTCACCGTCCGCGACGTCACCGCCGCCAAGGAGCGCGGAGAGCGGTGGCCCATGGTCACCGCCTACGACGCGATGACGGCGAGGGTCTTCGACGCGGCGGGCATCCCGGTCCTGCTGGTGGGCGACTCGGCGGCCATGGTCGTGTACGGGTACGACTCCACGCTGCCCGTCACGGTCGACGACCTGCTGCCGTTGACGGCGGCCGTCGTGCGGGGGTCGTCGCGCGCGCTCGTGGTCGCGGACCTGCCGTTC
Organism: Nonomuraea sp. 3N208; assembly: GCF_052245935.1. Taxonomy (NCBI): domain Bacteria; kingdom Bacillati; phylum Actinomycetota; class Actinomycetes; order Streptosporangiales; family Streptosporangiaceae; genus Nonomuraea; species Nonomuraea sp. 3N208. The sequence continues at coordinate 83,497 of NZ_JBQQBR010000036.1, forward strand.
GGGTCGTACCAGTCCTCGCCGCAGCAGGCACTGGAGTCGGCGGCACGCTTCATGAAGGAGGCAGGAGCGCACGCGGTCAAGCTGGAGGGCGGCCGCCGAATCCTGCCGCAGGTGGAGGCGCTCGTCGCGGCGGGCGTACCGGTCATGGCGCATCTCGGGCTGACCCCGCAGTCGGTCAACGTCCTGGGCGGCTACCGCGTGCAGGGGCGGGGGCAATCTGGCGACGAGCTCATGGCGGACGCCAAGGACCTGGAGCGGGCCGGGGCGTTCTCCGTGGTGCTGGAGTGCGTGCCGGCCGACCTGGCTGAGCGGGTGACAACGTCGCTCGCGATCCCGACGATCGGCATCGGGGCGGGGGCGGCGACGGACGCACAGGTCCTGGTGTGGCAGGACCTGATGGGGCTGACGCCGCGCCCGGCCAAGTTCGTCAAGCGATACGCGGACCTGGCCGCCGACATGGACCGCGCTGTCCGTGCCTTCGCCGACGAGGTCGCCTCCGGCGCCTTCCCGGCACCGGAACACACCTACACCTGACCTGTCCCCCGGCCCCGCGCAGGAGGGGGCGGATCCGGCCCGGCGGGGCGGGAGGACGTGATCAGGAGTTGCCGAGGGTGGCGGGGTCGGTGTTGGAGCCGCAGACGACCACCGCCACCCGCTCTCCCTGCCCCGGCGTGTACGCGCCCGACAGCAGCGCCGCGTACGCCGCCGCGCCCGCGTGCTCGGCCACCAGCCGGTGCCGCTCCCACAACGTCCGGCGAGCCGCCACGATCGCCTCGTCGCTCACCAGCACGCTCTCCACCCGCGGCGCCAAGAGGATCTCGAAGGCCAGGCCCCCGATTTGGGTGGCGCCCAGGGCGTCGGCCGCCACCCCACCCACCTCGACCGCCACTGGTCGGCCCACCCGCAGGGCCGCGTGCAGGGTCGGGATCCGCTCGGGCTCGACCGCGACGATCCGCGGACCTGCCACGCCGGCTTCCCCAGCCGAAGGTGCCGACGTGCCCACGGTGATCCCCCCGGCGAACCCGCCGCCTCCGACGGCCACCACCACGGTGTCCACGCCGCCGGTCTGCTCCATGATCTCCAGCCCGGTGGTCCCCTGCCCGGCCACCACCTCCGCCTGGTCGTAGGCGTGCACGCCGAGCGCGCCGGTTTCGGCGGCCCTCTTGGCGGCGGCCTCCGCGGCCTCCGAGTAGATGGCACCCGTCTGGGTGATATGCGCCCCCAGCTCCTCCAGCCCGGCCACCTTCACCGGGCTGGTCACCTCGGGCACGAAGATCTCGGCCCGCACCCCCAGCGTCTTCGCCGCGTACGCCACCGCCAGCCCGTGGTTCCCGCCGCTGGCCGCGATCACCCCGCTGTCGGGCAGGGCACCCGCCGACAACATCCGGTTGAACGCCCCGCGCACCTTGAACGACCCTGAATGTTGCAGCAGCTCCAGCTTGAGGAACAACCCCGGCGAGCTCTCGAGCACGGGCGTGCGCAGCACGAGCCCGGAGATCCGCCCCGCGGCGGCCAGCACATCCTCATACGCAACGGCAGTCATGGAATCTCACCCTAAAGACAGCGGGACGCTACGACAGCGCCCGGGAGATGTCGGCCCAGAGGTCCTCGGGATGTTCGATGCCCACCGCGATCCGCACCGTGCCCTCGCCGATCCCGCTCCTGGCCAGCTCGTCCGGGCTCAGCGCGCGGTGCGAGGTGGTGGCCGGGTGCAGGATGAGCGTCTCGACACCGCCGAGCGAGGGGGCGAGCAGCGCGAGGCGTACCGCGCTCATGAACTTCTCCCCTGCGGCCCGCCCGCCGGCCAGGTCGAACGAGAACACCCCGCCGAAGCCGGGCAGCAGCTTGCCGGCCAGCTCGTAGGACGGATGCGAGGCCAGCCCCGGCCAGTGCACCGCCTCGACGGCGGGGTGCTCGGCCAGCCGGGTGGCCAGGAGTTCGGCGTTGGAGCAGTGGCGTTCCATGCGGAGCGCGAGCGTCTGCAGCCCGCGCAGCGTCAGCCAGGCCGCGAACGGGTCGGCCGAGGCGCCCAGCTCGATCGCGAAGTGCCAGATCCGCTCGTAGAGCGCGGTGTCGGCGAAGACCGCCAGCCCGCCGACCACGTCGGTGTGCCCGGCCAGATATTTGGTGGTCGAGTGGATGACGATGTCCGCCCCGTGCTCGAAGGGCCGGCACAACATGGCGGTGGCGAAGGTGTTGTCGACCACGGACGGGATCCCCAGCTCGCGCGCCACCCCGCACATCCCGGGCAGATCGGCAACCAGCGTCATCGGGTTGCTGATCGTCTCCAGGTAGACGAGCCTGGTCTCGGGCCGCACGGCGGCACGCAGCGCGGCGGGGTCGTTCTCGGGCACGTACGTGACCGCGATCCCGAACCTGCTCACCAGCTCGTTGAGCATCGCGGCCGTGCCCCCGTACAGCGACCGCTGGGCGATCAGGTGGTCGCCGGGATTGAGCAGGCCGAGCAGGACGGTGTTGATCGCGCCCATGCCGGAGCCCGCGGCGATGGCGGCCGCGCCGCCCTCCAGCCCGGCGACGGCCAGCTCCAGCGAGCGCACCGTGGGGTTGGTGTAGCGCCCGTACACGAACGCCCCGTCAGGACGCCCCATCGCGTCGGCCATCACGGCGGGGTCGTCGAAGACGAACCCGGAGGTCTGGTAGATCGGCATGGTGATCGGGCGGCTGCCCTCGATGGGCGGCTGAGGGACGTGGACGGCCCTGGTCTCGGGGCGGAAATCGGTCATGTGGCCATGATTTCCCGTGCGGGGATTCAACGTCAGAGCCAATCGGGCAGAATTGGTTCATGAATGGGGCCAATCTGGATGACCTCGTCGATCTGCTGGGCCGGTGGGCGTCGGGGCGCGGGCCGCTCTACCTGCTGCTGGCGGTCCGGCTGCGGGCGCTGATCGACGACGGCGTGCTCCCGCCGGGCGACGCGCTGCCGCCCGACCGGGTGCTGGCCAAGCGGCTCGCGGTGGGCCGGGGCACCGTGGTGGCGGCGTACGACCTGCTGCAGCAGGAGGGGCGCGTGGTGCGCCGCCAGGGCAGCGGCACCCGGGTGGCCCCGCTCGACCTGCCCGCGACCAGGACGGCCGACGGCGTGGTCGCCAATCCGCTGCTGCAGCACATCCTGCATCCGCCGGACGGGGTGATCCTGCTGACGTGCGCCGCTCCCCATGATCCGCCGGCGGCGCTCTTCGAGGCGTACGAGGAGGCGGGGACGCGGCTGGCCGGCGTACGCGACCTGGGCTACCAGCCCGCGGGCAACGCGGAGCTGCGCGCCGCGCTGGCGGACTACTACTGCGCCCGCGGCGTGCCGACGACGCCGGACGAGATCATCACGACGACAGGCGCTCAGCAGGCGCTCACGCTGCTCACCGGGCTGCTGGTGGCGCCGGGCGACACCGTGCTGACCGAGTCGCCGACGTACCCGGGCTCGCTGGAGGTGTTCAGGCACGCCGCCGCGGTGGTCAAGCCCGTGACGCCGGAGCAGCTACGCGACGCCCTGCGCGAACGTCCCGCGCTGGCCTACTTCGTCCCCACCGCGCGCAACCCGGACGGCGCCGTCATGGCCAACCACGACCGCAGGCGGCTGGCGGCGCTCGCCGGCGAGCACGACGTGCCGCTGATCGACGACGAGGTCTGCGCCGAGCTGTGCTTCTCCGGCGAGACGCCGCCGCCGCTGGCCGCGTACGGGTCCAGAACCGGACAGGGCGAGCACGTCATCACGATCGGCTCGCTGAGCAAGCTCGTCTGGGGCGGGCTGCGGGTGGGCTGGATCCGTGCGGCGGCGCCGCTGATCTCCCGGCTGGCCAGGCTCCGGGCCGTGCACGACCTCGGGGGCGAGGTCTTCAGCCAGCTCGCCGCCGCGGCGCTGCTGCGCCGCCTGGACGAGGTACGCGCGGCCCGCGTGCGCGCGCTCCGCGACCGCCACGACCACCTGTGCGCCGAGCTGCGCGCGAGCCTGCCGTCGTGGTCGTTCGAGCCGGCCCGCGGCGGCCAGACGATCTGGGTACGGATTCCGCGCGGCGACGTCGACGCCTTCTCCCAAGTGGCGCTGCGGCACGGGGTGGCGGTGCCGCCGGGCAGGTCGTTCGACCCGCTGGGCGGGCATGCCGACCACATGCGGCTGCACTTCCTTTTCCCGGCCGAGGAGCTTTCGCGAGCGGTGAACAACCTGGCCGCGGCCTGGGCGGTCTTCGACGGTGCGGGGCGCACGGCCTCCCGCCACACCCTGATCGTCTGAAAGTGTGGGGGTGTGGAGACGACCTTCGTACTAGTGCACAGTCCCTCCGTCGGGCCGTCGACGTGGGCTCCGGTGGCGGAGTCGCTGGCGCGCCGCGGGCACGCCGCCGTGGTGCCCGAACTGACCGGCATTTCCGTGGGCGGGCCGCCTTACTGGCCGCGGGTGGTGGCCGCCGTCAGGAACGCCACCCCCGACACTCCCGTCGTGCTGGTGGGGCACAGCAACGCCGGATTCTTCCTGCCGCTGATCAAGGAAGGGCTGGGCGAGCGCGTGGTGGCGTGCGTGTTCGCCGACGCGCACATCCCGCCCCGCGACGGGCTGATCAAGGTCGCGGAGGAGAATTTCCTGCCGTTCCTGCACGACCTGGCCGGACCCGACGGGGTGCTGCCGCGCTGGACCGACTGGTGGGACGAGGAGGACGTCGTGGCCATGCTGCCCGATCCCGCCGTACGCGTGCGGGTGGCGGGAGAGCAGCCGCGGCTGCCGCTCGACTACTACACGCAGGCCATCCCAGTGCCCGCCGGGTGGGACGAGGTGCGGTGCTCGTGCCTGTGGTACGGGCCCCCGTACGACGAGGTCGCCGAGGAGGCGCACCGGCGCGGCTGGCCAGTGACCCGCGTCCCCGGCATGCACCTGCACCAGATCGTCGACCCTGAAGCCGTCACGGACGCGCTGCTGAAGCTGTCGCGGAAGTCGTGAATTCTTCACTGCCGCCCGCAGGTCGTGTCCCGAAATAGTCGGAGGCATGACAGCGATCCAGGTTGCCGGGCTCAGGAAGAGCCACCAGGGCTTCGAGGCGGTAAAGGGCATCTCGTTCGAGGTGGCCGAGGGGGAGATCTTCGCGCTGCTCGGCAGGAACGGCGCGGGCAAGACCACGACGGTCGAGGTGCTGGCCGGCTTCCAGCGGGCCGACGGCGGCAGCGTCCGGGTGCTCGGGCTCGACCCGTACGCCGGCCGGGCGGCGCTCCGGCAACGCACCGGCATCATGCTGCAGGAGGCCGGCTTCTTCCCCGACCTGACGGTCGCGCAGACCGTCGACACCTGGCGGGACTTCACCGCCGCCCCCCGCCCGCGCGACGAGGCGCTCGATCTGGCGGGGCTGACCGGCCGGGCGGGCACCAAGGTGCGGCAGCTGTCCGGCGGCGAGAAACGCCGGCTCGACCTGGCACTCGCCCTGCTCGGCCGGCCCGACGTGCTGTTCCTCGACGAGCCGACCACCGGCATGGACCCGGAGGCCCGCAGGGCCACCTGGGACGTCGTCCTCGACCTGGCCGCGCAGGGCACCACGATCCTGCTCACCACGCACTACCTGGAGGAGGCCCAGCGCCTGGCCTCCGCCATGGCGATCATGGACGAGGGCGTGATCGTCGCCTCGGGCGGGATGGCCGAGACGCTCGCGGGCCGCACCGGGCGGGTCGCGTTCCTGCTGCCCGCGGGCGTGGACCCCGGCGACCTGCCGCTGCCGGCCACTGTGGAAGCCGGACACGCGGTCTGCCGCGCCGAGGACCCCGACCTGGCCGCACAGACGCTGCTGACCTGGGCGGCCGGACGCGGGCTGCGGCTGGCGGGCCTGGAGGTCCGCACCGCCACGCTCGAAGACCTGTTCCTCGACCTGCCGGGGAGGACGCGATGAGCCTGGCCGCCACCTACCGTCTCGGCACGCGCCTGTTCTGGCGCGACAAGGCCATGCTGTTCGCCTCGGTGGTGACACCTGTGGGGCTCGCGGTCGGGATGCCGCTGCTCATGCGGCACGTGACGACCGCCGGCGTGCCCGCCGCCACCACGATCTTCCAGGGCACGCTCGCCGTCCTGCTGTCGATCACCGCGTTCATGAACATCGCCGTCGCGCTGGCCAACCGCCGCGACCAGCTCGTGCTCAAGCGGCTGCGGGCGAGCGAGCTGACCGACACGCAGATCCTGGCCGGGCAGATCGCCTCCACGGCCACGCAGACCATGGCCATGATCGTGATCTGCACGGTGGCCGTGCGCCTGGTCGCCGACGTCCCGCTGCCTGCCGACCCTCTGGCGTTCGCGGCCGTCACCGCCGCGGGCTCGGCCGTGTCGTCGCTGCTCGGGGCCGCGTACACGGCCGCGATCCCGCGGGCGGAGCTGGCTGCCGCGTACACCATGCCGGTCTTCCTGGTGTCCGGGGTCGCGGCGGGCGCGATGGGCCCCATCCCGCTGCCGTCCTGGCTGGAACCCGTGCTGGAGCTGCTGCCCACCACGGCCGTCGTGAACGCGGTCAAGACCGGGGACCTGGCAGGCCCCGTCGTAGTCCTCGCGGCCTGGGCGGTCGCCGGGCTGGCCGCGATCAGACTGTGGTTCCGCTGGGAACCGCGCCGGTCATAATCGACTGTGCTCTCGACCTCGGCCAGGCGGCTCGCCGGCGGCCTCATCGCGGCCGTCTCCGTCGCCTACACCGTGATCGCGCTGCTGTACTTCCTGTACAGCCCCCTTTACGGCGCGGCGGCCGGCCTTCTCATCGCCGCCGTCGTCGCCACACACCAGCTCAACATGCGGGCGGGTCTGCGGGGCGAGCGCCCGCGGCGCTTCCCGCTCACGCTCGTGCTGCAGGCGGTGGTCACCTACCTGCCCGACTTCCTGCTGCCGGGCGGCTGGTCCGCGGTGGCCGCGCCGCTGCTGGCCGGGACCCTGCTGGTGTTCCTGCCGCTGCGCTGGGGCGCGGCGCTGGTCGGGGTGATGATGCTGTACGAGGGCGCCGCGCTGTCGATGGTCGTCCCGGTCCCCGTGGTCGTTGCCTTCTACGTGGTCACCGTGCCCACGACGGGCGCCATGACGTACGCGCTGGTCCGCTTCGTCCGCGTCACCGCAGAGCTGGAGCAGGCCAGGGCCGCGCTGGCCGACGCCGCCGTGCTCAAGGAACGCCAGCGTATCTCCCGCGACCTGCACGACGGCCTCGGCCACAGCCTCACCGCGATCGCGCTCAAGGGCGACCTGGCCTCCCGGCTCATGGACCGCGACCCGCCGTCGGCGCGTGCCGAAGTGGCCGAGGTGGTGCGGGTGGCCAGGGAGGCGGCCCAGGACGTACGCCGGGTCGCCAGGGGGTATCGGGCCATGTCGCTGGCGGGCGAGGTGGACCGGGCGGCGGCGCTGCTGGAGTCGTCGGGGGTCGGCTGCCAGGCGCATCTGGCCGACCTCGTGCTGCCGCGGCGCTCGGAGGAGGCGCTGGCCTGGGCGGTACGGGAGGCGGTCACCAACGTCCTGCGCCACAGCAGGGCCACCACCTGCACGATCACGACTTCGATGAGCGGCCGGGCGGTGCGGCTGGAGGTGGCCAACGACGGCGCCCCGCCGGAGACCGACCCGCCCGGCGGCGGGCTCACGGGCCTGGCGGAACGCGCCGCGCAGGCAGGCGGCGCCTGCACCGCCGCCGCGACCGGCGCGGGCGGCTTCCTGCTGGCCATGGAGGTTCCGGCATGATCACGGAGCGCCGGGGAGACCGCAGCATGATCAGAGTGCTGCTCGCCGAGGACATGCACATGATCCGGTCCGCCCTCACCGCCCTCCTCCGCCTCGAGCCGGACATCGAGGTCGTGGCGGCGGTCACCCGCGGCGACGAGATCGTGCCCGCCGCCCTGGAGACCCGGCCCGACGTGGCGATCGTGGACATCGACCTGCCGGTCGTGGACGGCATCACCGCCGCCGCCACGCTCCGGGGGCGCCTCCCTGCCTGCCGGATCCTGGTGCTCACGGCCCTCGGCCAGCCCGGCCAGGTACGCAGGGCGCTGGCCGCCGGCATCGAGGCCTTCCTCGTCAAGGACGCCCCGGGCGACCGGCTGGCGGACGCGGTCCGGCGTACCGCCGCGGGGCTGCGGGTGCTGGACGCCGAGCTGGTGTCGGCGGCCATGGAATACGGCGAGAGCCCGCTCACACCCCGGGAGTCCACGGTGCTCAGGGAGGCCGCCAGGGGCGCGTCCGCCGAGGAGATCGCCGCCCGCCTCCACCTGTCCCCCGGCACGGTACGCAACTACCTGACCGGGGCGATCACCAAGACGGGCGCCCGCAACAAGATCGACGCCATCCGGATCGCCGAGGACGCCGGCTGGCTGTGATCTGTCAGATGTCCGTGATGCGCAGGCCCGCGTGGGCCTTGTAGCGGCGGTTGACGGAGATGATGTTGGCCGTGAGCGCCTCGATCTGGTGGGCGTTGCGCAGCCGGCCGCCGTACACGCCGCGCACGCCCGGAATGACGTCCGCCAGCGCCTGCACCGTGTCGGTCGCCTCCCGGTCGTCGCCCAGCACCAGGATGTCCAGGTCCACCTTGTCCACCGCCGGATCCATCAGCACGACGGCCGACACGTGGTGGAAGGCCGCCACCACCCGGCTGTCCGGCAGCACGGCCGCGGCCTGCTGGGCGGCGCTGCCCTCCTCGATCGGCAGCGCGTACGCGCCCTGCTTGTCGAACCCGAGCGGGTTCACGCAGTCCACCACGATCTTCCCGGCCAGCTCAGCACGAAGGGACTCCAGCAACGACTTGTGTCCCTCGTACGGCACCGCCACGATCACGATGTCGGCCTGGGAGGCCACGGCGCCGTTCTCACCGCCCGTGGCGCCCGCCCCGATGGACTCGGCCGCGTCCTGGGCGCGCTGCGCGCTGCGCGACCCGATCAGCACCTGATGGCCCGCCAGCGCGAACCGCCGCGCCAGCCCCTTCCCCTGGTCACCGGTGCCGCCGAGGATGCCGATGGAAAGCCCGTTCACGTCAGTCATAAGCCGCATCATGCCAGCACCCCGCTCCCACCCCATCGCCGCCCACACCCTCCGCCACCGCCCGCCGCCTTCCAGCGCCCGGCCTGCGCCGTGCGGCGCCGGCCCGTCGCCAGCAAGATGATCGGCCACTCAACACCGGCAACACCGGCAAGCGACAGCCGGGCCCAGGACGGGCCCGGCTGTGCGATCGCAGGCCGCTAGCAGTTGCCGAACGCCGGCAGCCCGAGTATCCGCAGCGTCAGCCACTCGATGGCGAGCGGCCCACCCTCAATGGCCCCCGTGACGTGATCAGGCGCGGGCAGCGCCGTCCACCGTACGTTCACCCCGGCCCGGCAGTACTCCGACCGCAACGTGGACCCCACCGCGAGCGGGATGATCTCGTCACCCCTGCCGTGGTAGAGGAACATCGGCACCCGCGGCGCCACCGCCCCGAGCCGGTTCTCGGCCAGCCGCGCCAGCCACTTGGGCTGGTTGAGCAGGTCGATCGGGCTCAGGTCGGAGAAGCGGAGCCCGGCGAGCCTGCCGAGGTCCCCCACACAGTCGTCGGCGGCGTCGGCGAGCAGCGCCCGGCCCCGGTCGTTGAGATCGGCTTCGAGGTCGAGCTCGGGGTAGGCGGCGTCGAGCCCGACCCCGGCGGCCGCGGCCAGCCCGAAGTTCTCGCCGCCGTCCAGGTGGTTCGCGACGGCGCGCAGGTCGGCGGGCACGCCGCCCGCGGCCACGCCCCTGAGCCTGAGGTCGGGCGCGTACGTCGGCTGCAGTTGAGCGGCCCACCCGGCCGACGCGCCGCCCTGGGAGTAGCCCATGACGGCGACCGGAGCCCGGGTCGACAATCCGGCGGCCGGCACGCGCATGGCGGCCCTGATCGCGTCGAGCACGGCGTGCCCCTGCGAGATCCCGGCCATGTACGTGTGCTGCCCCGGCGTCCCGAGGCCTTCGTAGTCGGTCACGACCACGGCGAACCCCTTGAGCAGGAACAGGCTGACCAGCGCGAGCTCGGCCTCCCTGCCCTCGCTCATGCTGACGGACGGGGCGCACTGGTCGCCGAGGCCGTGCGTGCCGGTGGCGTACCCGATGATCGGGCGCGCGCCGAGCGGGTAGCCGCTCTTGGGCACGAGCAGCGTGCCGGACACCGCGTTGAGCGCGCCCAGGGCGGAGGAGGAGTTGTAGAGGATGTGCCAGGCGTTGACCGGCACTTCGAGCAGCTTGCCTGGCAGGAGGTAGACGGTGGTGGGTTGTGCGGAGACCACGGTTCCCGGCGTCGCGGCGCGGGCCGGGGTCGTAATGAGGGACATGATCAATAACAGGATCACGGACACGCTGACGCGGACACGTAAGTTCATGTGCCGCCCCTCTCTCCCTGAGGATCACCGACTTGGGACGGCGGCGCCGCGAGCCGATCGTTACCCGAGGGTAACTCCATGTCAAGGCCCGAAATGACGAGAAGACACAGCTTGTGTAAATACATCACTTGCGAAACAACTCCCCCGGGCGGAGCCGTCAGGCACCATGGAACCCATGGACTCAGGATCGGTAGCCCTCCTCCGCGAGCTCCTGGCCCAGACCGGCTGGCTCGAACGCGCCCGCGAGCTGGGCAATGCCTTGCGCGCCACCCGCTCCCCCGGCGGCCTGCTGCTGGTGGGCACCCCGGACGACGAGCCGTGGCACCTGACCGCGCACCTCGGCGACGAGGCCCGGTTCGCCGGCCTGCCGCAGCTGACGCCCACTCTGGTGCGCTGGGCGCCGCCCGCCGACGCGCCCGCCCATCTGCGCGTCGGCCTCGACCGGCTGGAGCGGGCGGCGCGGGGTGAGACGTTGTTCGTGCTGTCGGAGCAGCAGGCGCCGGTGCCGCTGCTGGAGCGGGTGAACGACGCCCGCCACACGGGCGCGACCATCCTGGCGATCGAGAGCGGCGACTCGGAGCTGGCCGGTCTGGCGCACGATGCGATCGCGGTGCCACGGGATGGGCTGGTGACGTTCGACGGCGCGCAGCACCTGGTGAGCGCGGCGGCCGGGGAGGTGGAGCAGCGGCTCGGCCTCCGCGCCCGCCTGGCCCGCCTCCTGGAAAAGGTCAGCGGCCCCCAACTGGCCGACTGAGCCTCAGCCCCGCTACGCCGCCAGGCGCCGACCGGCTCGGACGGCTACGAGTCGAGCGGCTCGGGGGTGCGCAGGCGGCCGCTGAGCGGCGTCTCCAGTGCCGCCGTGGCCTCCTCGATCGCGCCTATCACCACGGCCTGCACCGGGTCCGGCTCCCCCGATCTCGTACGGCTGACCCGGGTCACGGCGTCCAGCCGCCGCGCGCCCACGTCCCGCAACTCGCTCACCCGTACCTCGCCTTCTGGCACGTCCAGGAGGGCCAGGGCCGGCACGATCGCCACCCCGTGCCCGGCCGCCACCAGCGACAGCGTCGGCCCGAACTCCGTGATGACGTGCACCCTGCGCGGCTCGAACCCGTGCAGCCCCGCCAGCCGCTCCAGCGCCTGCCCGGTCGCCTGGTTCGGCTCCCCGGCCACCCACGGCACCTCCGTCAGGTCGGCGAAGGCACGCGGCGGTTCGGGCCAGTCGGGCGGCAACACGATGCGGTACTCGTCCACGTAGAGCAGCCGCGTGCTCAGCGACGGCTGCGACAACGCGGGCGCGCCCATGTCCTGCTCGGTGATCAGCACGTCCACCACGCCCATCCGCAGCTCCTGCAGCGCGGGCTGGCCATAGATCTCGTGGATGCTCGGCGTGATCTTGGGATGGCGTACGGCGAGCTCTCGCATGGCGGGCACCAGCACATGCTTGATCACCGTGGGGAACGCGGCGATGCGCACGGGCCCGGCCAGGCGCTCGGTGAACCGGGTGAGCTCCCGCCTGGCCTCCAGCAGCTCCTCCTCCACCCGTTCCGCGTACCCGGCCAGCACCCGCCCGGCCGGGGTGAGCGAGACGCTGCGCTGGGAGCGGTCGATGAGCGCCAGCCCCACCTCCCGCTCGAGCTGCGCGAGTTGCTGGGACACCGCGGAGGGCGTCAGGTGGAGCGCCTCGGCGGCCCGCATCACGCCGCCGCGGCGGGCGACCTCGTGCAGGACGCGAAGTCGCCGAGGATCAATGTCCATGCAGGTCAGCTTACGTCCACCTTTAGCAATCTTTATTTGTGCTTTAGCGCCAAGAATCCGGACAATGGCGGACATGGATCTCCTCCTCGCCGCCATCGGCTGGGCAGGCGCGGCCGTACTGCTCATCGGCTACGCTCTCGTCTCGTCGTCCCGCATCTCCGGGGACGGAGTGGCGTACCAGCTGCTCAACCTCTTCGGCGCCGTCGGCCTCATGGTCAACAGCGCCTACAGCGCCGCCTGGCCGTCGGCCGGCCTCAACCTCGTGTGGGCCGCGATCGGCGTGGTGGCCCTGGTCAAGCTCGCGCGCGTACGAGTAGGAGTGGCGCAATGATCGTCGAGCTCAGTCACCGCATCTTTGATGGCATGGTGACATATCCCGGCATTCCCGCCCCGACGCTCGGCGCGCACCTCACCAGGGAGGACTCCCGCGGGGTGTACGCGCCGGGTACGGAGTTCCACATCGGCATGATCACCCTGGCCGCCAACACCGGCACCTACCTGGACACGCCCTACCACCGCTACGCCGACGGCCCCGACCTGTCCCAGGTGCCGCTGACCAAGCTCGCCGACCTCCCGGGACTCGTCGTACGCGCGCAGGGACCGCGGGAGGTGGTCCTGGACCAGGGCCTGAACGTACGCGGCAAGGCCGTGCTGATCCACACCGACTGGGACCGCCACTTCGGCACCGACGCCTACGCCCAGGGCCACCCCTACCTGGCGCCGGAGTCGGCCAAGTGGCTGGCCGAACAGGGCGCGGCGCTGGTCGGCATCGACTCGCTCAACATCGACGACACCCCTCCGCACGGCGAGCGCCCCGCCCACACGATCTTGCTACAGGCGGGGATCCCGCTGGTGGAGCACCTGACGGGCCTGGCGGAGCTGCCCGGCGAGGGCTTCCGCTTCCACGCCGCGCCACCGATGATCGTCGGCATGGGGACGTTCCCCGTCCGGGCGTACGCCATCGTGCCCTAATCGTCGTCCTGGTCGGCCTCGTCCCATGCCTTGTTGCGCTCGGCGGCACGTTGCAGTGCCCCGGCCGCCTCCTGCTCGGAGGAGTAGGGACCCATCCGGTCCTTGTTGGGGCAACCCTGGTCGGGCTCGACCCGCATGTGCTTGAGGCAGAACCACCATTGGCCATCGCTCACGTGGTCAATTCTGCCCCGTACACTCATGGTTCATGACGACATTGCTCCAGCCCGGGCGAGTTTCGCCCGTGCGGAAGGTCCCCGCCCACATCGTGCGGCCGGAGTACGTCGGCAAGAAGCGCCCCAAGATCGGCGAGTCCGACGTGAAGACCCCTGAGATCATCGAGCGCATGCGCGTGGCGGGCAGGATCGCCGCCCGGGCGCTCGAGGAGGTGGGCAAGCACGTCCAGCCGGGCGTCACCACCGACGAACTCGACAGGATCGGACACGAGTTCCTCCTCGACCACGGCGCCTATCCCAGCACGCTGGGCTACAAGGGCTACCCCAAGTCCCTGTGCACCTCGATCAACGAGGTGATCTGTCACGGCATCCCCGACGACACCGAGCTGCGTGACGGCGACATCGTCAACGTCGACATCACCGCCTACATCGGCGGCGTGCACGGCGACACGGACGCGACGTTCCTGGTCGGCGAGGTGGACGAGGAGTCGCGGCTGCTGGTCGAGCGCACCCGCGAGGCGACGATGCGCGCCATCAAGGCGGTCGCCCCCGGCCGGCAGCTCAACGTGGTAGGCCGGGTCATCGAGGCGTACGCCAAGCGCTTCGGCTACGGCGTCGTCCGCGACTTCACCGGCCACGGCATCGGCACGAGCTTCCACTCCGGCCTGATGGTGCCCCACTACGACGACCCGACGCTGCGGGTGGAGCTGGTGCCCGGCATGACGTTCACGATCGAGCCGATGCTCACGCTGGGGACGATCGAGTACGACATCTGGCCGGACAAGTGGACCGCGGTGACGAAGGACCGCAAGCGCACGGCCCAGTTCGAGCACACGATCGTGGTCACGGAATCGGGCAGCGAAATCCTCACTCTCCCGTAGTCACCCCCGCCGTGGCAGGAGCAGGCACTCTCAGTGACGTTGTGTGGGCACCACTCCGGTGATCGTGGTGCCCTCCCCGAGCACGCTGTTGACCGACAAGGTCCCTCCGACCTCGGCGAACGCCGCCCGCATCCGCGCGATCCCCCGCCCCGTCCCCGTCGCGGGGAATCCTTGGCCGTTGTCGCTGACGGTCATCCGCAGTCCGCTCTTGCCTACCGTCACGGCGATGGACACGGTCCTGGCCCTGCTGTGCTGCTCCACGTTGTCCAGGGCTTCGCGGATGGTGGTCATGACGCTGCTGAAAACGCGGGATGGAACGTCGGTGGCCGGCAGCGCCCAGGTCTCAACGGCGATCCCGGTGCGCCCCGACCATTCGGCGAGGTAGCTCTCGAGCGCCTCGGCCAGGCTCTGCCCCCCGCGCATGCGTGTCTCTTCCGACAATGGTTCTCGCCTTCCTCGGCACCCCGGGCCGGCGCCGGTCCCCACTCCGGCGCGCTGTTGCTGGCGGTGCGCAATCCCCCCTCAAGGCCTGCGCTCGCTAGCTGACGAGGTTATGCCCGTCTGCCCTGGAAGAAAGGCTACCTGGCCATCCTGAGACTTGTAGTTGGAGGATAGAAGGGCATGGCCGAACGGCTACTCGCCCTTGTCAGCACGGTTGAGACGGGCGAGATAGGCGTTATAGGAGTCGAGTTCTGGATCTCCGGCGCCCGCCCGGTCGGCCCTGCGGTCGGCGCGCCGCGCCTGCCGGGAATCGTCTTTGTACCACTGCACGGCGATGGCCAGCAGCACGATCAGCGTCGGGATCTCGCCGAACCCCCACGCGATGGCGCCCCCGTCCTGCTGGGTCTGCAGCAGGGTGTTCCCCCAGGTGCGGCCGAGTTGCTCGTACCAGCCGGAGGCGATCACCGTGCCCGTCATCATCAGCGCGATGCCGAAGAACGCGTGGAACGGCATGGTGACGAAGAGCATGAGCAGCCGCCCGACGTACGGGAGCCGGTTGGGCCCGGGGTCCACTCCGACGATCACCCAGAAGAACAGGCACCCGCTGATCAGGAAGTGCAGGGTCATCCAGATGTGCCCGAGGTGTTCGGTCATGGCGGACTCGAACAGCGGCGTGAAGTAGAGCGCGTACGTCGAGGCGATGAAGATGGACGTGGCGACGACGGGATGCGTGACGACCTTGGTGAACCGGCTGTGCAGGATCGTCGTGATCCATTCCCGTGGCCCTCGGTCGCCTTTCCTGGCGGCCGGCTTGAGCGCGCGCAGGGCCAGCGTGACGGGCGCGCCGAGGACGAGGAAGATCGGCACGATCATGGAGAGGGTCATGTGCTCGACCATGTGGATGTCGAACATGACCTGGGCGTATCTGGCCAGCCCGCTCTGCGTGGCGAACACCAGCAGCGCCACGCCGGCGAACCAGGAGACCGTGCGTCCCGGCGGCCAGCGGTCGCCGCGCCGCGCGAGCCTGCGTACGCCGAGCCCGTAGAGACCGGCGAGCACGGCGGCGACCACGGCGAAGAACAGGTCGAACCACCACAGGGTGAACACGTTTCCGAGCGTGATCTCCGGCGGGAGGGGAAAACCGAGCAGGTCGAAGGCCCGGTCAGCGGGGGCGACGAACTCGGGCGGCGGGGTGCGCGACAGCGCGACGGCCAGCCCGACGGTGGCGAGCATGAGCAGCGTCTCGCCGCCGGCCAACCGGGTGAACGCCCGGGGCTTGCCGGACTCGAGCTGGGCCAGCGTGCGCCCCCTGTGCCAGTAGCCCACGTAGCCGAGCAGCACGAACGCGACGATCTTGGCTACGGCGAGCACGCCGTATTCGGAGGTCCACAGGTCCGACACCGCGCCCAGCCGCGCGACCAGGCTGAACACCCCCGACAGCCCCACGCCGACGTAGCACCACAGGGCCATCCTGGAGAACCGTGCGGCTGCCACCTCCAACTGGGGCTGCCGGCGCAGGGCGTGGGCGGCCAGCACGACCAGGCCGCCCACCCAGAGGGCGAGCGCCAGCAGGTGCAGCGCCACCGCCGAGGTGGCCAGGTCGTGGTTGGGCGAGGAAGATGAGTGCCCGGTGAGCGGCACCGGCAGCAACGTGACCAGCGCGAACGCCAGCAGCCCCGCCGCGGCGCCCGCGGTGATCGCGCCCCGGGAGAACAGCGCGATCGCCACGCCGAACAGCACGACGAGCGTCAGCGCCACGCCCTGCGTGGTCTGGGTGGCGTAGCTGCTGAGATAGGCGCCGTCGAGGATCTGGGGCACTGTCCGGCCCAGGGAGTCGGCGACGCCGAACACCACGCCGAGGAACGCCGCCCCGGCCCAGGCCAGCGCCGCCCAGGAGGCGGCCTTGACATACTGGAGCGCGGGCTTGCCGAGCATGCCCTTGTCGCCCGGCAGCAGCATGGCGGCCATCAGCAGCAGCCCGACGGTGAGCAGGCCGAACAGATCCATGAGCAGCTTGGACAGCGGCAGCCCCCACCGGACGACCGCGCCGGCGTCGGGCAGCCCGGGGATGATCCTGGGGAACGCCCTGCCTCCGGCGATCATGCCGATCGCCAGTGCGACGACCGCGGCCGCCGCTCCCGCGAGCGCGAGACGCGCCGCCCTGCTCATGGCTTTCTTCTCCGTGCGCTGAGGAGGAAGCCGATGCCGATGCCGACGAGCCCGCCGATCACGACGATCAGCCAGACGGGGAAGGTGGCGTCCTGCGTGGCCGACGCCTGGTCGGCCGCCGGCGACGACTGCGCCGCGGGCGCGGAAGGGGCGCCCCCGGTCGCCGCGGACGTCGCGGACAGCGTCGCCTCACCGGTCCCGGACGGCGCCGCGCTGGGGGACGTGTCGCCGGATGGCTCGGGGCTCGCAGACGGCTTGGCGCCCTTGACCGTGAACGGGATCTCCCCCTCGATCGGATGCCCATCGGACGACACGACCCGATAGGCGATCGTGTATTTCCCGTCCGGCAGTGGCCCCTTCACCGCCTGCGTCACGACCTTGCCGTCCAGCTGGGGCTCGCCGGCCTGCCGCGGGGTGTCGCCAGGCCCGCGCACAATGACGAACGGCATGCGGACCTTGGCGGTGAACTCGAGCTCGACCTCGTCCAGGGCCTCGACTGCGGCCCCCTTGGCCGGGTTGCTGCTCTTGAGCGCGTCATGCGCCAGCGCCGGACCGCCGGCGCCGAGCACGAGCAGGGCGGCGAGTATCGCGGTGAGTGCCGCGAGCGGGGATGTCTTCATGGCATCCTCAAGGCTACCGACGCCACTGCCCGGTCCGGACCGTGGTGCTACAACCCCACGCAGGCCAGCGCCCGCTGGTATGCCTCCACCGTGCCGTCGGCGTCGCCCAGCTCCTCCATGCTCTCGGCGGTGGCGTACCAGGTGGCGGCCGAGCGGCGGGCGTCGGGCAGCGGCGTCAGCCACTCGCGCACGGACGCCACGTAGGCGGCTGCCTCGTCCGCGCGGCCGACGGCGTTGTAGACCTTGCCGAGCAGCAGGTTGGCCTCGGCACCCAGCGCGTGCCCGAACTCGGGGAGCAGGTCTCTGCCGAGCGTGGCGTGCTTGACGGCCTGGTCGTAGTCGCCGGTCAGGAATTCGGCGAGGGCCAGATCCACATTGAGGTAACCGCGGTCGATCGTGCTCGTCGAGGTCTGCTCGAACTCGGCGACCGCCGCGCGCAGCGCGTCGCGGACGGACTCGGCCTCGGCGGGCCGGGCCTTGAGCCGCCTGCGCAGGTACGCCAGGCGCATCCTGGCGACATTGCGCGGATGGCCGTTCTCCAGCTGCACCGCCAGCGCGCGCTCGGCGAACGACAACGCCTCCTCGACGTGGCCGGTGGCGTAGGCGACGGCGGAGGCGTTCCAGTTGGCGGCCACGATCGAGCGGGGCGTGCCGAGCACGTCGGCCGCGTTGAGCAGCTCGGCCGCGAACTGGCGGGCGCGCAGGAGGTCGCCGCGCTCCACATAGGCGGCCAGCAGGGTGGCGGCCAGCTCGACGAGCGAGTCCGACCAGGACAGGCGGGCGTTGCTGGTCAGCATCTGTTCACCCACCTCGACGGCCTCGGACAGCCGCTGGCTCTCGCGGTAGACCCGGCAGAGCACCATGGCGAGCTCGATGCTGCGCTCGACGGGCAGCTGCTCCTCCCGGAGCTGCAGCAGGATGGCGGTCGCCTCCGCGAGATCGCCGCCGGCCTCGGTGGCGAGGGCCAGGCCGAACTCGGTCTCCTGGCGGAGCGCGGTGAGCCCCGTCAGGTTGGCGTTGGCCAGGAGCTCGGCGAAGCGGTTGCGGGCCTCGCTCACCTCTCCGTTCTCGAGCGCCAGCCGTGCGTAACCGAGGGCGAGCTCGATGTCCTCCATCTGCTCTGCGGTCACGCCGTTGATCAGATAGGAGAGCGAGCAGTCCAGTTTCTGGGCCAACAGCTCCAAGACCGCCGGGGTCGGGGTACGCTTGCCACTCTCGATCAACGAGACGTAACTGTCCGACAACTCGGGATGCGCCAGCTGGGCCTGTGACAGGCCGCGTTGTCGCCGAACCGTCTTAATACGGAGTCCGACCAGGTCAGATGTGGTCACAGCCGTCGCTCCCTGAGAAGATGAAGTCCGAGCAACTACATAGGCGAGGGAGAACCCCCATGCGTATGCGCATTGCCCTGTCCGCCCTGGTTACCGCGATCATGTTCGCGATAACCGTTGGAGGTAATGTTACGGCGGCAAGTGCCGAAACGTCTGCCCCAATCTCAGCGGCGGGGGATGTCTACTGCTGTTGAGACGGCCCCGGCAAGAGGGGGCGCATCCGCCCGCCCTGGCTCGACACCGCACCGCGCCGCGGGCAGCGCTACCTCATGTGCCCTCTCTTCCGGGATTCCCTCGCCCGGCGTTGAGGACAGCTTAGCGACCGGCTCCTATATTCGATCTACATCGTCTCGCCCCTCTTCACGGGATCCCGAAAAGGATTACGCTGCCTTCTTGACACGGGATTGGGGGCGACGACGGAGGCTGGCATGCGCGAAGGGATCTTCATTCGCCTGCTGGGAGCGGTGAGCGCCACGCGCGACTCCCAACCGATCGACCTCGGTCCGGCCAGGCAGCGGGCCGTGCTCGCTATTCTCGCCTCCACCGCCGCCCGTCCCGTCCCGATGAACCGGGTGGTCGCCGGAATCTGGGGTGAGAGGGCCCCGCGCAACGCCGAGCAGAGCGTCTACACCTACATCGCCGGGCTGCGCCGCGCCTTCGAGCCTGGCCGTGGGCACCGCGAGCCGTCGCGGCTGCTGGCCGGGACGTCCGCCGGCTACATCTTGTGCCTGGAGCCCGCGCAGGTGGACGCGTTGTTGTTCGCCGAGCGCGTGGGCGCGGCCCAGCGGGCGCGGCATGACGGTGACGAACGCGGGGCTCTGAACCTGCTCGACCAATCACTCACGATGTGGCAGGGCACCGCGCTGAGCGGGCTGCCCGGGCCGTTTGCGGACGCGGAGCGCGCCCGTCTGGAGGACCTGCGGCTGGCCGCAGCCGAGCGGCGCGCGGACGCCTTGCTACGGCTGGAGCGCCCACACGAGGTCGCTGAGGAGCTGCGGGATCTCACCCGTCGCCATCCCTTGCGCGAGCCGGCGCGGGAGCTGCTCATGACAGCTTTGTTCCGTTCGGGCCGCCGGGCGGAGGCACTGGAAGTGTACGAGGAGGGGAGGGTCCTGCTCGCCGAGGAGCTGGGCATCTCGCCAGGCGAGGGATTACGCAGATGCCACGAGATGGTGCTGCGTGCCGACACGTCGCCGTCCGGCGCCCCTGCGACGCCGAGCCCCGCCTCCGGGAGTCCTGAAGCGAGCACGCCCGTGCCGCATCAGCTGCCCCGCCCGCTGACGGAGTTCGTCGGCAGGGTACGAGAGACCGTACGGCTGAAGGAGCGGCTGGCGCCGTGGGACGAGAGCCCGCCCGGCCCTCTGGTGATCATCTCCGGACCGCCGGGCGTCGGCAAGTCGGCCCTGGCAGCCCAGGTCGCCCACCTGGCCAAGCACCGCTTCCCCGACGGCCAGCTCTACGTGAGCTGCCGGGGCGCCACGCCGGAGCTGCCCGCGCTCACTGCGCTGGACGTGCTCAGCCGGTTCCTGCGGGGGCTCGGCGTACCGGCGCAGTCGGTCCCCGGGGACCTCGACGAGGCAGCCGCCATGTGGCGCACCCGCCTGCACGACCGGCGGGTGCTGGCGCTCCTGGACGATGCCGCGGACCTGGGCCAGATCCGGCCGCTGCTGGCGGTGCCGTTCGGCAGCGCACTGCTGGTGACCAGCCGCGAGAGCATGTCCTGGGGCGAGGACGCCTACCAGCTCGAGCTCGGCCGGATGTCCCAGGCTGAGGCGGCCCCGATGCTGGCCCAGCTGGCCGGCGCGGGACGGGTCGCGGCCGACGCGGGCGAGACGGCGCGGCTGGTAAGCCTGTGCGAGGGGCTGCCACTGGCCCTGCGCATCGCCGGGGCGCGCCTGGCGAGCCGCCCGGACTGGAGCGTGGCGGCGCTGACGGCGCGACTGAGCGACGAGCGGCGTCGCCTGCATGAGCTCTCCGCAGGCGATCTGGCCGTACGCTCCAGCCTGTCCGCCAGCCACACCGCGCTCGAACGCGGCCCGCGCGCGGTGGACAGTCTGGCCGCGTACACCTTGGCGCTGCTCGGCCGGCTGCACGTGCCGGAGATGACCGCGGAGGCTGTGGGCGCGCTGCTCGCGGTCCCCGCTCCGGAGGCGGAGGCGGCGCTGGAGCGGCTGGTGGACGCGCACCTGCTCGACCGCGCCGGGCCCACCCGTTACCAGCTGCACGACCTCGTCCGTCTTTTCGCCGGCGAGCTGCGGCCGGTCGGCGCCCGTGAGGCGCTGATCCGCGCGCTGTCGTACTACGCAGCCTCCGCGCGGCAGGCCAGTCACGTCAGCAACCCGCACCGTACGCAGCTGGCGAGCCCTGTCGACGCGGTCCCGCACGCGGTAGGCACTCCCGAGGAGGCGAGGGCCTGGCTGTACGAGGAGGAGACGGTCCTGTTCACCGCGGCCGTCCAGGCACTCAACTCCGCCAACGACACGATCGCCAGGCTCGGCGTCAACCTCACATTCGGCCTCTTCTGGCACCAAGAGCGCGCCCACCGCATGACGGAGGTCAACCAGCTCAACACCCTTGCCCTGCGGGTGAGCGAGCGGCTCGGCGATGAGGCGAGCGCCCAGCGCGCGCACGGCCACATCGCCAACTCGTTGCGCATGATGGGACGCACCGAGGAGGCCGTCGCACACCGCCAAGCGGAGCTGGTGCTCGCCAGGCGGCTCGGCGACAGGTTCGGCGAAATGTGCATATTGGGCAATCTCGCCAGCACCTACAACTCGGGCGATCGCCACGAGGAGGCCCTCCCCTGGGCCGAGCGCCAGCTGGAGCTTGCCAGACGCATCGGCGCACAGGTGGGCGTGCGGTACGCGCTGATGGTCATGGGGACCGCCTACGTGGGCGCGGGGCGGCCGGAGGAAGCGCTCGAACCGCTGCACAAGGCCCTGGCCGATGCCGAGGCAGTAGGAGACATCAGCTACGCGGCACAGATTCGCATCACGCTCGGCGAGGCCTACCTCGCCATGGACGACCCGGAGCAGGCCCTGCCGCATCTCCTCACGGGCCGCGACCTGATCACGACGGACGGCTACCGGATCGGGCTGCTGCGCTGCCTGGTCGCGCTGTCGAGGACCTACCGGATGCTGGATGACCTCGACCAAGCTCTGGCAGTGCTGCACGAGGCCTCGGCCGCGGGCGGCGGGCTCGGGCACGCCCGCTGGGAGCGGCGGCTCAGGAACGAGCAAGCCGCCGTGCACGAAGCGCGCGGCTCGGCGCCTGTGCACGGGGTGTGATCACAGCTCGGGGCGGCGGCCCAGTGTCCCTGAGGGCCGGGAAGAAGTCGACCTGGTCGGCCATGGTAGTTGGGACCAGCCGAGTGGCCACCAAGCGACTCAGTGCGCCCAACACGCGTCCGGCCCTCATCGAGGAATTGGCCGAAAAAATGATCAGGCCGAATCACGCCGTGGATTCATGCTCAGTGCCAGGACCGCCGTCCTGTGCACAGGTGCCATCCAGAAACCAGCGGAGCACCATGACGGCCTGAACGGGTGGTGAGATCGCCGAGGCGGATGGGGATTGACATGGGCCTCGCCGGGGGTTGGATCGAGTTGCTCACACCGTCTCTCCGGCCCCGGCGAGGTCATATCAAAGGAGAGGGCGGGATACCCTGCCTGCGGTGCCTCGAACCACGTGACCGGAGGAGTCGATGCTGGGATGACGGCAGGGCGACCGATGCCCACACAGGACGACGTGCTCGGGTACTTCAACACGCTGTCGAACTGGGGACGGTGGGGCGACGACGACGAGCTCGGCACTCTGAACCACATCACCGACGACGTCCGGCTGGCGGCGGCACGGGCCGTGCGCCACGGCAGGAGCGTGTCGTGCGCATGGGAGGTTGCCGTACCGGAAGACATGGAGCGGTCGACGACGACGTGCCCGTGCGCCGCCGACATGCCGGGTGCCGAGGACATGCCGGTGCCCGGATTCCACAACGACCGGCGCTGGGGCTTTTCGTCCGAGCGGCTCGGCATCACGTTCCACGGCAACACCCTCACCCACGTCGACTCGCCGTGCCACATCTTCTGGGACGGCACGATGTACAACGGGCGGTCACACTCGTTGGTCGACGCCGCAACGGGATCGGCGTGGGCGGCCGTCACGGCGGCGGCGAACGGGATCATCACGCGTGGTGTCCTGCTGGACATTGCCAGGGTCCGCGATGTGCCGTGGTTGGAACCGGGGCAGGGTGTGTTTCCCGACGATCTCGAGGAGGCCGAGCGTCGCCAGGGCGTGCGGGTGCGATCCGGCGATGCGGTACTCCTGCGGACCGGCTATGGCCGCGTCCGGCACGAGGCCGGTGCGGCCGGCGGCTTCACGCAGGCCGGCTGGCACGCGTCCTGCCTGCCGTGGCTGCATGAACGGGAGGTCGCACTGATCGGCGCTGACACCCCCCAGGACGTTCAGCCATCGGGGTACGACGACGTGTTGATGCCGGTTCACGCCGTGAGCCTCGTCGCGATGGGTCTGTGGATGCTCGACAACTGCGACCTGGAGGCGTGCGCGACGACGGCTGCCGAGCTCGGCCAGTGGGACTTCCACCTCGCAGTCGCGCCGGTCCGCTTCGCCGGTACGTCCGGCAGCCCGGTCAACCCGATCGCCACATTCTGACCGCGATTCACGAGGGGGGTGCGATGCCATGAAGGACCCGGCCCGCACCTGGAACGCGGTCGCGGTCGGTGAGGACACGCCGTGCTGGTCGGGAACCAGGCGGCACGAGCGCCTCAAGGCGGGGTGTTGCAGCGTGCGATAGCCGCCGGCCGGACTGACGTTGGATCCGCCGTCTGGCCGCCCGCCCCGATCAGGACCGAGCGGCTCGTGCTGCGCGAGTCGCAGGCTCGGATCGTGTGGCGTTCGTCGAGCTGTTCGACTCGTCGGAGGCGGGTGCCTATGTCGGTGGTGCTCGGCCGCGTGAGGAGAGCCGATAGTCGTTAAGTACTCAGACCGCGAACGGCCGCTCGATGCGTCTCGCGGCGAAGATGGCCTTCACCGAGGTGGGGATGTTCGAGGAGTACTTCGCATCCCGAAACTACGGGACTGGAGACGGAGGCGGACCAACGAACGGACCGACGAGCGCAAGCACGCAGAGGTCGTTCCTATCGCCCAACGTGCCCCACGCCTAGCTCAGCTCGGCCAGACCTGCACCAGCCTGCCCCACCTTGAGTTCCTCGAACTGTAATACGTAGACGATCTTCACGTGACACCTGCGGGCCGCATCGTGGTGATCAAGTGGCGCCCCACATGTCGATCTCGGACCGTGGAGAGTTGCGACCCCGCCGTCGGCGCCGTCGACGGTCTCGGCCATCTGCCAGGCCATCGTCGGCGAGTACGACGCCTGGTGCCGCCGCGCGACCTTTCCATGTGGAGCTGGACTGCCTGTTCCTGGACGCCTCGCACCTCAGACCGCGCCGAGCCCTGGCCTGATGTGGCACTACCGCTTCAGCATTGCCCCCGGGAACGTCGACGGCCTACTGTGCGCTACTCCCCCACCACGCTCCTAGGTTCGGGGTTCCGACCCCGAACCATCGTCAAAAAGGTCGTCGATGTGCGTGGCTTCGAGAGCGCGCCGCAGCCAGACCTCCAGGAGGGCAAGGTCGGTGCACGTGGTGATCTGCTGGTGCCGGTCGAGGGGAACGTCGATGCCGCGGAAGCGGAGAACGGCCAGCACAGAGGCCGCCTCCCCTGCGGCGCGGCCTCTGTGCTCGCCTTCTTCCAGGCCTGCTGCCTGGCCCTTGCGGTACAGGCTCTGGGCCCAGGGGCTGTGCTCGGGGATGTAGGTCGTCACGGTTTCCTCCAGAAGCCGGCGGGCCTGCGGCGCAGCCATATCGATAGTGTAACCAAACAGCGACGCCGCGTCGTCGTCTGGCAAGTCGGTGAGCAGCTTGATGAATGCCTCGGCGACCTCCGGCAGGTGACCGTGCGCCATCACCGACAGCGCCGCCGTCAGCAGGTCCGCGGCCATCTGCTTCGCGTCGGTCAGGACGGGGATGCGGTCGGGCCCGACGATCACTGGCTGCATGATGATGGTCAGGCAGCCGCTGTGGATCTCCACTGGCTCGGTGAAGCGCGCCGCGCCGGGATCGGGCGTGATGAAGATGACGTAGACCGGTTTCCGGGTCTCCAGCCGCAGCATTTCGGCTGCCTCGACGGTCTGCCGCAACTTCTGCTCCGACATTTCGGTCTCGACCTCGACGATGGTGGAAAACCATCGGTCCTGGGGCGGGCCGCCGAACACGACGGTGTCGGCATGCATCTCCCTGGAGATGCGGTCCCGCAGGTCTCCCGGCCCCACCCACAACGGGGCGTCGGTCGGCAATGCGATCCCGCCGACTTCGCGCAGCAGCGGATGGGCAGGTCGAGATGGTCGCGGATAAGCCGGTTGAGGGCGTCGTGCCGGGGGGAGGGCATGCACGCAACGTTATTATCCGGTCACGCATCAGTATGTCTTTCGGCGATCTGTAATGCGGTTACCGTGGCAGACCCGTGTCCCTGAGGGCCAGGAAGAAGTCCACGCGGTCGGCCATTGTGGACAGGTTCCTGCCGGTGAGCTCCTCGATTCTGCGGATGCGGTAGCGGACGGTGTTGACGTGCACGTGGAGCTGCTCGGCGCAGGCGTTCCATGATCCGGCGCAGTCGAGGAAGACGCCGAGTGTGCGCACCAGCTCGGACTGGTGTCTGCGGTCGTAGTCGAGCAGCGGCGACAGCAGCCGGGCCGCGAACGAGCGGCGCACATCGCCCGGCACCGTGGCCAGCAGCAGCGCGTGCGTGTAGATCTCGTCGCTGGTCACCACGCCGCCGGCGCGGGCCTCGGCCAGCCGCCGGGCGTGGCCGGCCTCCTCCACGCCGCCCTTGATCGCGGCGGCCCCGGTGAGCGCGCCGCTCAGCCCGGCGCAGACGCGGGTGTCCGGCAGTACGGCCAGCACCTCGGCCCCGGCGCGGAGCCGGTCAGCCAGCTCGGCCGTGGTGCGCCCGCGCAGCGGCACCACGGCGACCGCGCCGTCGGCGCCGGCCGCCGCCACGACCTCGCGGCCGAGCAGCTCCTCCACGATCTGGCCGCCGAGTGTGGCGGGGTCGGGTCCGCGGGTGGCGCCCGGTCGGGGCGCGGTGGCGTTCACGATCGCGTACGGCTCCGCCGCGTCGATCCCGCACGTGCGCAGCCTGGCGTTGAGCTCGGCCACGTCGGCGTCGGCGAGCGCGGCCACGATGAGCTGCTCGGCCAGGCGGCGCTCGACCCTGCGACCCTCCTCCATGCGGCTGCGTTCGAGCCCGACGCAGGCGGCCAGCTCGTAGCCGAGGTCGGCGCGGCCGATCAGGTCGCCGTCGCAGGCCAGGATCCAGCCGGCGGCCCGGTGCCCGCGCCCGACCGCGAAGATCGTGTTGCCGCCGACGAGAGCCGGCAGCCGCGGCGCCGTCAGGTACGCCCTGGCCAGCCCCACGGGATCCTGGACCGAGCCGACGATCATCCCGCCGGCCGCGGACAGGACGGCGCCGGTGACGTCCAGCTCGGCGGCGGTCAGCTCGAACAGCTCGCGCAGGTCGGCGCCCTCGGCGATGGCCGCGACCAGCCTGCGGTGGCGCCCGAGCGCGTCACGTACGTCGCCGGACAGCCGGGGCACGACCAGCTCGGTCAGCGTGCGGAAGGAGACCTCGGTCGGCACCTCGATCAGCGGGAGGTCGGCGGCCTGGCAGGCGGCCACCAGGTCGTCGGGCACGTGGCCCAGCCAGGCCGCGCCCGCGCCCAGTGCGGCGACCCCGGCCTCGGCCAGCGCGGCCACGAACCGGTCCGAGTCCTCCGGCGTGTGCCGCCACATGAGCCCGGTCAGCACCAGCTCCCCGCCCGACAGGTAGCGTCCCGGCTCGGGCAGGTCGGTGATGTGGACGGTGCTGAACTCGCGATCGGGGTCGCCGGCGAGCAGCGTCAGCCGGAGATCGTCGATGGCCAGCAGGTCACTGATACGCACTTGGAGGAATATACAAGCCGCATGTTACGTGCTTTGACCCGGATTTCACGTCGTGTGCATAGGACCGGGACGGGCGGCGGTGCTCTACTCGGAGAATGACGGAGACGGCGCACACGACCCGGCACGGCGTTGGCGAGAGCGCGCGGCGTCCTGACGCGGCGCTGAAGGTGAGCGGCGAGTTCGCCTTCGCCTCCGACCTGTGGATCGACGGCATGGCGTGGGGAGCTACGCTGCGCAACCCGCACCCGTCGGCGTGGATCCGCTCGATCGACGTGGGTCCCGCGCTGAAGATCGCGGGCGTGTTCACGGTGCTGACGCACGAGGACGTGCCGGGCGCGAAGTTCTACGGGCTGGAGCACAAGGACCAGCCGGTGCTGGCCATCGACCAGGTCCGCTACCAGGGCGAGCCGGTGGCGATCGTGGCGGCCGACCACCCGGAGACGGCCCGCAGGGCGGCCGCGGCGATCGTGGTCGAGTACGAGGTCCGCCAGGCCGTCACCGACCCCCGCGAGTCCCAGGAGATCGTGCGGTACCAGCCGGTGCGCGTGGGCGACACGTTCGAAGCCGACGTCGTGGTCACCGGCGAGTACGAGGTCGGCATGCAGGACCAGGCCTTCCTCGGCCCGGAGGCCGGGCTGGCGGTCCCGGCCGAGGACGGCGGCGTGGATCTGTACATCGCCACGCAGTGGCTGCACGTGGACCGCGACCAGCTCGCCCCCTGCCTCGGCCTGCCGCCGGAGAAGGTGCGCCTGACGCTGTCCGGTGTGGGCGGCGCGTTCGGCGCCCGCGAGGACCTGTCGATGCAGGTGCACGCCTGCATGCTGGCGCTGCGCCTGGACCGCCCGGTCAAGATGGTCTACGGCCGTGAGGAGTCGTTCTTCGGCCACGTGCACCGCCATCCGGCCAGGATGCGCTACGAGCACGGCGCCACCCGCGACGGCAGGCTGGTCTACGTCAAGGCCGACATCCTGCTGGACGGCGGCGCGTACTGCTCGTCCTCGCCGGCCGTGGTGGGCAACGCCGCGTCGCTGGGGGTGGGGCCGTACGAGGTGCCGAACGTGCACGTGGACGCCACCGGCGTCTACACCAACAACCCGCCGTGCGGCGCGATGCGCGGCTTCGGCGCGGTGCAGGCCTGTTACGCCTACGAGTCGCAGATGGACCGCCTGGCCGAGGTGTGCGGGCTGTCGCCGGTGGAGATCCGGGTGCGCAACGCCGTCTCGCAGGGCTCGCGGCTCATCACCGGCCAGGTGATCGACTCGCCGGCGCCGCTCGCCGAGATGCTGCGCGACCTGGAGTCCATGCCGCTGCCCGCCGGCGCCCAGGATCGGGACCTGCGCGGGCTGCCCGGCGGCGTCTCCCAGACCACGCACGGCGAGTCGGTGCGGCGCGGCATCGGGTACGGCGTCGGCATCAAGAACATCTGCTTCTCCGAGGGCTTCGACGACTACTCCACGGCCCGGGTGCGTGCCGAGCTGGTGGGCGGCGAGCCGCACGTCACCGTGTACACGGCCGCCGCCGAGGTGGGCCAGGGGCTGGTGACGATCCAGGCCCAGATCGCCCGGACCGAGCTGGGCGTCGACCACGTCACCGTGGCCACCGCCGACACCCAGGTCGGCTCGGCGGGCTCGTCGTCGGCGTCCCGGCAGTCGTACGTCACCGGTGGTGCGGTGAAGGCCGCCTGCGAGGCCGTGCGCGAGCGGTTCAAGGGGCTGCCTGCGCGGGAGGCGCTGGAGAGGTTCGGGCCGATCGAGGAGACCCGCGAGTACCGGCACCGGCCCACGTACCTGATGGATCGGAGCACCGGGCAAGGCGACTCGCACACGCAGCTGGCGCTGTGCGTGCACCGGGCCGTCGTGGACGTGGATGTCGAGCTCGGGCTGATCAAGGTGGTGGAGCTGGCGGCCGTGCAGGACGTGGGGCGGATACTGAACCCGCTGGCGCTGGAGGGGCAGATCCACGGCGGCACCGCGCAGGGCCTCGGGCTGGCGCTGATGGAGGAGATCCAGATGCGCGACGGGCAGGTGCTGAACCCGTCGTTCACCGACTACCTCATCCCCACCATCCTCGACATGCCGCCCATGCAGCTGAAAATCCTGGAAAATCCAGACCCGGCGGCGCCGTACGGGCTGCGCGGCGCCGGCGAGCCCCCGACGTTGTCCTCTACCCCGGCCATCGCCGCGGCGGTACGCGCGGCGACCGGGCTCCGGTTGACGCGTGTTCCGATAAGGCCGGAAGATATCGCCCTGTTGAGATAAGGGGTCTAACAAGGGGGAGGTATCCGATGGCAAGCGCACGTGAGGCGGCCGAGGCGGAATTTCGGCGCTTCGACGCCGACGGCGACGGTCTGCTGAGCGCGGCCGAGATCCGCCAGGCCAACGAGGCGCTGGGCGGGCAGGGCGCGTCCGAGAGCGAGATCGAGGCGTTCATCAAGTCCGCCGACCGCGACGGCGACGGCACGATCGGGCTCGAGGAGTTCGTCGGGCTCGTCGGCCACGGGCGGCACGAGAAAGCATGATCTAGTCCCCCGCCAGGTCCTCATGGAAAAGCTGCATCGACGGCCGCTACGGTCCTGACCGGACACGCCGGTTGGGGCGGCCTCTCAATGAGCAGGCTTTCTACTAGGCTGGCTCAGTCGACCCCCTGATCGTCTAGGGGGATGGCGTGCTCGACCGATTCTTCGAGCTGACCGGGCGGGGGACCACCGTCGGCCGCGAGGTGCGTGGCGGGATCACCACGTTCGTGGCCATGGCGTACATCATCCTGCTCAACCCCATCATCCTGGCCGGCGCCAAGGACGTCACGGGCGCCCGGCTGTCCATCTCCGAGCTGACCACCTCCACCGCGCTGGCCGCGGCCGTGACCACGCTGCTCATGGCCTTCATCGGCAACGCGCCCTTCGGCCTGGCCGCCGGGCTGGGACTGAACGCGGTCGTCGCCTACCAGGCCGCGCCGCACATGACGTGGGCCCAGGCCATGGGCCTGGTGGTGCTCGAAGGCCTGGTGATCATCGTGCTCGCCGTGACGGGCCTGCGCACACTGATCATGAATGCGATCCCGCTGGCGCTCAAGCACGCCATCAGCGTGGGCATCGGCCTGTTCATCGCCCTCATCGGGCTGGTCGACGCCGGCTTCGTGGCGTCGGGCGCGGCCACGCCCGTGCAGCTCGGCGCCACCGGGCACCTGACAGGCTGGCCGGTCGCGATGTTCTGCTTCGGCCTGCTCCTGATGATCGCCCTGTTCGCACGCCGCGTCCCTGGCGCCATCCTCATCAGCATCGTCGTGACCGCGGCCCTGTCCATCCTGGTGAACGCGCTGGCCACGATCGATCCCCGGTCGTGGGGCGTGGTCACGCCACGGGTGCCCGAGTCTCTGGTCGCGGCGCCGCAGTTCGGGCTGGTCGGCCAGTTCGATCTGTTCGGCGGGTTCGCCAGGGCGGGTGCGCTGACGGCGACGGTGGTGCTGTTCACGCTGGTGTTGTCCGGGTTCTTCGACGCGATGGGCACGATCATCGGCGTCAGCGACGAGGCCGGACTGGTGGACCAGCAGGGGCGCGTGCCGCGGCTGGGCCGGGTCCTGACCGTGGACGGCGTGGGCGGTGTCGTGGGCGGCATGGTGAGCTCTTCAGCGAACACCGTCTTCGTGGAATCGGCCGCCGGCGTCGGCGAGGGGGCGCGGACGGGCCTGGCCAGCGTGGCGACCGGGGCGCTGCTGGGGCTGACGCTGCTGTTCACGCCGCTGGCCGCGGTGGTGCCGGCCGCTGCGGCGGCGCCCGCGCTGGTGCTGGTCGGCGCCTTGATGATGATGCAGAGCAAGAACGTGCCGTGGGAGGACCTGGAGCTGGCCGTGCCGGCGTTCCTCACGATCGCGCTGATGCCGTTCACTTACTCGATCACCAACGGCGTGGGCGCCGGTGTGATCGTCTACACGCTCATCAAGGCGGTCAGGGGGAAGTTCGCCGAGATCCCGTGGTTGTTGTGGATCGTGTCGGCGATCTTCCTGGCGTACTTCGGGATCGACTGGCTTGAGCGACTCTTCGATTAGCGGATGTCCGCGGAATTGCAGGCCGTGCCGTTGTTGTCGACGTCGGGGTACCAGGCGTATTCCTCGTGCGTGCCCTTGTGGTAGGGGCCGTAGCCGGCCGCCACGGCCTCTTTGCAGGTGGCGTAGCGGCGGTCGGGTGTGCGGCCGCCGTTGGTCGCGGGATTCGTCACACCGGGGTTGGCCGGGTTCGTTCCCGTGGTGCCCGTGCTCCCCGTGGTGCCGGGGGTTCCGGTGGTGCCGGGGGTTCCCGTGGTGCCGGTCGTCCCGGTCGTGCCTGGGGGCGTGGCCGGTGGGCTGCTGCCGGGGGACTCGGTGGGCGCCGGGGTGCCGCTCGCCGCCGGGCCGAGCAGGCGGGCGGTCAGCGCGCGGGCCTCCTCCTCGGTGTACCCGGCGATGCTCATGCTGTCGCCGTCCATGGCCTGGGTGACGACGGGCGCGGCCAGCACGATCTTGGGCTGGTCGGGCTGCTCGGGCGCCAGCACGACCGCCACCTGCCGCTGTTCGACCAGCATCTCGTCGATGAGCTGGACCAGCCGGTCCTTGAACGCCGGCGCGATCGCGATGCGCACGGAGTATTGGCCGTCCTTCTCGCGTACCGGCTCTATCTGCTGGACCGAGCCCACCGTGACGCCGTCCTCCAGCAGGTAGCAGGCCTTCTGCTCCTCGTCCAGCACGGCCGGGTCGCCCGGGCACGGTGCGGGCTTGGTCTCCCTGACCGGGGCGAAGTGAATGGGCACGGGGAGGCGGTGCGGCGGCGTGCCACCTAACAGCGGCGTGTCGGGATTTTTCGTCATCAGGACAGCGACCGTGCCGGCCACGCCTGCGACGAGCACGACGAGGATCAGCGACACCATCAACACGATGGTGGTGAGTCTGCTGGCCTTCGGCTCCCCCGGGTCCGCGACTGGCGGCTCTTCCGGCTTGTCCATCGATGACGTTCCCATCCTGATGTTCGGGCTGCCGGTGAGCCTATCGAGGACGGGCCGAACCGAGGTAATCAGCCGGAGAATCCCCGTTCAACCGCCTCTGAGGAGGAAGAATGAAAGAAGGATCCCGAATGGACGGGAGTTGTTCCATGAAGGTCGGCGTTCCTCTAGAAGTCAAGAACAGCGAATATCGGGTGGCGCTCACCCCTGCGGGGGTGAACGAGCTCGTGCGCCACGACCATCAGGTCTACGTCGAGCGGGGGGCAGGCGAGGGGTCGTCGATCCCCGACACCTACTACGCCGCGGCAGGCGCCGTCATCGTGCCCACGGCCGACGAGGTGTGGGGCACGAGCGACCTGATCATGAAGGTAAAGGAGCCGATGCCGGAGGAGTACCACCGGCTACGCAAGGGTCAGGTGCTCTTCACGTACCTGCATCTGGCCGCTTCCAAAGCGTGCACGCGGGCGCTGCTCGACTCGGGCTGCACCGCGGTCGCGTACGAGACCGTGCAGACCCCGGACGGCGCGCTGCCGCTGCTCGCGCCCATGTCCGAGGTGGCAGGCCGGCTGGCGCCGCAGGTGGGGGCCTACCACCTTATGCGCTCGGCGGGCGGCAGGGGCGTGCTGATGGGCGGCGTCTCCGGCGTGCACGCGGCGCGCGTCGTGGTCATCGGGGCCGGCGTGTCCGGCATGAACGCCGCCGCCATCGCCCTCGGCATGCAGGCCGAGGTGCTGCTGCTCGACAAGAACATCGACAAGCTGCGCCAGGCGGACATGATCTACCAGGGGCACCTGCAGACGGTCGCCTCCAACATGCTGGAGATCGAGCGTGCGGTCCTGGAGGCGGACCTGGTCATCGGCGCGGTGCTGGTGCCCGGGGCCAAGGCGCCCGAGCTGGTCAGCAACGACCTGGTGAGCCGGATGAAACCGGGCTCGGTGCTGGTGGACATCTCGATCGACCAGGGCGGCTGCTTCGCCGACTCACGACCGACCACGCACGAGGAGCCGACGTACCGCGTGCACGACTCCATCTTCTACTGCGTGGCCAACATGCCGGGGGCCGTGCCGCACACCTCGACGTTCGCGCTGACGAACGTCACGCTGCCGTACGCGCTGGCCATGGCCAACCTGGGCTGGCGGCAGGCCATGCGCGAGGACCCGGCGCTGGCGCTCGGTCTGAGCACCCACGAGGGCCATCTGACCAGCCAGCCCGTGGCCGAGGCACACGGGCTGGAGTGGGCGCCGCCGGAAGCGGTGCTGGGCTGACACCCGGCACCGCGGGCTCCGCTACTGCTGGGACTGGCTCGGCGACGGGGAGGTGGTCTCCGTCGGCTGCTGCTGACCCGTGGGCTCGGGCGGCAGCGGAGCCTGGTCGGCCGTCGAGGTGATGGCGGTGTCGCCGCCGCACGTAGCGCCCAGTTCCGGCGTGTCAGGGCCGTTCTGGTATCGCTTGATGAACGCCCCGAGCTTCGGGTCGTCCGGGCTGTTCAGCTTGAGCTGGTGTCCCCACGATGACGCGACCACCGGTGCGGGCAGGTTGGGGAACGGGCTGACCAGCATGTATTGCTGATTGCCCGTGGACGAGGCCACTTCCTTCAGCTTGTCGAGCTGCGCCTTGGGCAGGTCGGGCCGGTAGGTGATCCAGACGGCGCCGTGCTCCAGCGAGTGCACCGCGTGCTCGGGGTGGATCGGCTTGTCGTAGATCGCGCACTGCTGCCAGTAGTTGTTGTGCTGGCCGCCCACCGGCGGGGTCTCCTTGTAGGTGACCGCGGTCGCCACGTGCTGGCTGCCCTCGTACTTGTAGTTGGCAACGGCGTCCAGCGACGTCTTCTGAGCCTGATCGATCAGGTAGTAGCCGACCACGCCGACGAGCACCACGATGATCAGCCCGCCCGTTCCCCACATGAGCAGCGCGGCGCGGCGTTGCTTGCGCTTCTGCTCGGCCCGCATCTTCTCGAGATGCTCGCGCCGCGCGTGCGCCTTCTCCTTCGTCATCGTTCCTCCATCGGCGTACCAACAGGGGTCACCTTATGCCCTCCGGCCGTATGCGGAGAATAAGAGCGTTGTAAGCGCTCGATCACGAGCCCGCGCACAGGTGGGTACGCTGGACGAGCCATGGAAAAGCCCGTCAGGAAACCAATCCTCGTTGTCTGCGGCGTGCTGGTGCTCGCCGCGGCCGCGTTCTTGCTGTTCGGCCGAGCGGGCTCGCCCGGCGACTCCTCGCCCGAGGCCGGGTTCGCCCGCGACATGGCCGCGCACCACGCGCAGGCCGTGGACATGGCGTTCGCGATCCGGGACAAGGGCCCCGCCAAGGAGGTCAGGAATCTGGCCTTCGACATCATCTACACCCAGGCCAACCAGCGTGGCATGTTCCTCGGCTGGCTGCAGCAGTGGCAGCTGGACCAGGCGGGCGACCAGCGGCCGATGGCCTGGATGAGCGGTCACGGGCACGGCGGCGCCACGACCGCGCCCGGCACGATGCCCGGCATGGCGACACCGGCGGAGCTGACCAAGCTCAAGGAGGCGCAGGGCACGCAGGCCGAGATCCTCTTCCTGCAGCTGATGATCCGCCATCACGAGGGCGGCGTGGAGATGGCCGAGGGCCTTCTCCAGCTGTCCACCCGGCCCGAGGTCGTCAGCATGGCGCAGAAGATCGTCCAGGGGCAGAGCGGCGAGATCAAGCTCATGACGGACATGCTGCACCAGCGCGGCGCCCAGCCCTATCCGTCGATACTTAAACCTCAGTGACGCAGCGATGGACGCTGACGCGGTGGTCGTCGGCTCCGGCCCCAACGGGCTGGTCGCCGCGGTCACGCTGGCCCGTGCCGGGCGCAAGGTGCTCCTGCTGGAGGCGGCCGATCGGTTCGGCGGCGGGCTGCGTTCCGGCGAGCTGACACTGCCGGGGCGGGTGCACGACTTCGGGGCGGCCGTCATGGCGATGGCGCTGGCCTCGCCGGCGTTCCGCCGGCTCGGCCTCGAAGGGGGCGAGTTCCGCAAGGGGGGTGGGTCCCTCAGAGAGGTCGAGTTCGCCCATCCCGCGGTGCCCGCGGCCCATCCGCTGGATGACCGTCCTGCCGTGCTCGTGCACCGTGACCCGCGCCGCACCGCCGAGGCGCTCGGGCGTGACGCGGGCCCGTGGCTGGCCACCGCCGGCGCGACCGCGCGAGCCGGGCTCCCGCTGGTGGAGCTGCTGCTCGAGCCCTTGGGGCCGTGGCACGTACCGCCGCGGGCGTTCGCGCAAGCGGCCAGATTCGGACTCGTGGGTGCGCTGCCCGCCACGACGTTCGCGCGGCGGGCCTTCAGCACCGTAGAAGGGCGTGCCCTGATCGCGGGCATGGCCGCGCATTCCATGCTCGACCTGCGCTCCCCCATCACCGCCGGATACGGCCTGATGCTGGCGTCCCTGGCTCACCTGGTGGGCTGGCCGCTGGTGCGGGGCGGGTCCCAGGTGCTGGCCGATGCCCTCGTGGCCGAGCTCAGAGCGCTGGGCGGGGAGGCGGTTGCCGGGCACCGGGTGCGCCGCCTGGCCGAGCTGTCCGCGCCGACCGTGGTGCTCGACGTGACACCCCGGCAGCTCATCGCCATGGCCGACCTGCCTGCGGGCTACCGCCGGCAGCTCGAACGGTTCCGCTACGGGCCCGGGGTGTTCAAGGTGGACTGGGCACTGGACGGGCCCGTGCCGTGGCGGGATCCGGCGGTGGCGGGCGCGGGAACGGTGCACCTGGGAGGGACGCTGGAGGAGATCGCACTCAGCGAGGCGGAGATGGCCGCGGGGCGGCATTCGCCGCGGCCGTACGTGCTCGCCGTCCAGCCGTACGCGGCCGACGCGACCAGGGGCGGGCACACCCTCTGGGCGTACTGCCACGTTCCCAACGGCTCCGCGGTGGACATGACGGACGCCATCGAGACGCAGATCGAGCGGTACGCCCCGGGATTCCGCGACCGGGTGCTGGCCCGGCACGCGATGGGTCCGGCGGATCTGGAAGCGGCCAATCCGAACCTGGTGGGGGGCGACATCGGGGGCGGGCTGGCGAGCCTGACGCAGTTCCTGCGCCGGCCTGTGTGGTCGCCCGCCCCGTGGCGTACGCCGCTTCCCGGCGTGTTCCTGTGCTCGTCCTCGACGCCGCCGGGGGCCGGGACGCATGGGGTGGGCGGCTGGCAGGCGGCCCGCCTGGCCCTCGGCTCCGACGCCGACCGCACTCGGAACCCCTGACGCTTCCCGGGTCGGGGTTGCGTCCTCTCACGAGCCATACACCGCACGGCACACAGCCACACCCCACGCACCGCCCCGCTGCGCACTACACGCGGGGGCGACACAACGCGGGCCGACGCAGCGCGGGCCGACGTACGCCGAGGGGCCGAGGCGGGCCGGTCGGCGGGTAGGTCGTCAGGAGGCGGCGGCGCGCATTTCCTCGGCGATGGCGGCGGCGAAGGCGTCCACGTCGGCCACCGTCGTGTCGAAGGCGCACATCCACCGCACCTCCCCCGTCGCCTCGTTCCACGTGTAGAACCGGAACCGTTTGCGCAGCCGCTCCGTCACGTCCGGGGGCAGGACGGCGAAGACGGCGTTGGCCTCCACCGGCCGGGGCACCGAGACGCCCGGGATGTCGCGCACGGCCACGGCCAGGCGCCGCGCCATGGCGTTGGCCTGGCGCGCGTTCCGCAACCACAGGTCCCCCGACAGCAGGGCCTCGAACTGGGCGGACACGAAACGCATCTTCGACGACAGCTGCATGAACGTCTTGCGGATGTAGTCCACGCCGGTGGCGGCCGAGGGGTTGAGCACGACGACGGCCTCGCCGTACAGGAGACCGATCTTGGTGCCGCCGAAGGACAGCACATCCACGCCGGCGTCGGTGGTCAGCGCCCGCATCGGCACGTCCAGCGCCGCGGCCGCGTTCGTCAGCCGGGAGCCGTCCATGTGGACGACCAGCCCCAGCTCGTGGGCGTGCGCGCAGATCGCGGCGACCTCGCCGGGCGTGTAGAGGGTGCCGAGCTCGGTGGCGTTCGAGATGGACACCACGCGCGGCTGGGCCCGGTGCACGTCGCCGAAGCCCCACGCCTGCCGGTCGATCAGCTCGGGCGTGAGCTTGCCGTCGGGAGTGGGGACGGTCAGGAGCTTGATGCCACCGGCGACCTCGGGCGCTCCGCCCTCATCGGTGTTGATGTGGGCGGTCTCGGCACAGATGACCGCCTCCCAGTGCGCGGTCATGGCGCGCAGGGAGACGACGTTCGCGGCTGTGCCGTTGAAGACGGGCCACGCCTGCGCCTGCTCGCCGAAGTGCCGTTGGAAGACGTTCTGCAGAGCCTCGGTGTACGTGTCGTCGCCGTAGGCGATCTGGTGTCCGCCGTTGGCGGTCGCGATGGCCTGGAGGATCTCGGGGTGCACGCCCGCGTAGTTGTCGCTGGCGAACGCCTTGTGCTGGGGGTCGTGCCGGGGAATCAAGAAGTGAGGTCCAATCGCATGCCGTTGAGCTCGGCGGCCGGGCGGTCGTACAGGCCGCCGATCGCCGCCGCGAGGTCGTTGACGTCGGTGAAGCCGGGGAAGCGCCCGTCCGGCTTGGCGGCCCGCATGGCGTCGTTGACCAGGGCCTTGACGACGAGGATCACCGCCGCACTGTTCGTGCCGGAAAGGGAGTCGGCGAGCGACAGCGTCCACGCCTCCGCCGCCGCCTTGGCCGCCGCGTAGACGGCGCCGCCGGCGGCCGGCCGCTCGGCCGCCTTGGCTGAGACGATCACGAAGCGGCCGTTGTCACTGCGGCGCAGCAGCGGCTCGAAGGCCAGCGACACGTGCTGGAGGGTACGGATCAGCAGGTCGTGCAGGGCGTCCCAGTCCGCGAGGTCGGTCTCGGCGAACGTGCTCGCCCCGCGCCACCCGCCGACCAGGTGCACCACGCCGTCCACCCGGCCGTGCTCCCGGTCGATCTGCTCCGCCAGGCTCTGTACGGCCGCGCGGTCGAGCAGGTCGACGTCGTCCTTGTCGACACCGATCACGGTGTGACCGTTCTTCCGGAAATATCCCGAAACAGCCTCACCCGTGGGCCCTCCGGCCCCGGTAACCAGAATGATCATGCTCGGAGTCCCTTGGTCGATTCGACGACTTCGCCCAGCTTACGGCGCAGTGCCTCGTAGAACATGCTCAGCGGGAACTCGTCCGGCAGCACCGCGTCCACCTTGGCCTTCTGCTCCTCGGGCAGCGCCTCGATCCCCTTCGCCCAGGTCGAGCCCGGGTGCGGCGCAACGTAGGAGCTCACCAGCTCGTACGCCGCCAGCCAGTGCGCCAGCTTCGACCTGTCGATGCTGTCCCGGTAGAGCTTCTCCACCTCGCCCCGCAGGTCGGCGACCCCGTCCGCGACCCGCTCCCAGTCGACCGACAGCCGGTTGTCGGTCCACCGCACGACGTCGTTGCGGTGCAGGTAGGCGAAGAGCAGCTGCCCGCCGAGTCCGTCGTAGTTCCGCACCCGCTCCCCGCTGATCGGGAACCTGAACAGCCGGTCGAACAGAATCGCGTGCTGCACGTACCTGGCGTGCGGCACCCCCTGCCGCTCCAGCTCCACCGCCTCACCGAACGCGGTCAGGTCGCAGCGCAGCTCCTCCAGCGAGTACAGCCAGTACGGCATCCGTTGCTTGATCATGAACGGGTCGAACGGCAGGTCCCCGTGGCTGTGCGTACGGTCGTGGACCAGGTCCCACAGCACGAACGTGTCCTGCGCCAGCTGCTGCGAGGCCAGCAACCTGGCGGCGTCGGGCGGCAGGTCGAGCTTGAGCGTGCCGGCGGCCGCCGCGGCCACCCGCCTGAACCTGGCCGCCTCGCGGTCGGCGAAGATGCCGCCCCAGGTGAAGCGGGCAGGCGCCTGGCGCACCGCCACCGTCTCGGGGAACAGCACGGCCGAGTGCGTGTCATAGCCGGAGGTGAAGTCCTCGAACGCGATCGGCACGAACATCGGGTTGTCGTAGCCGTTCGCCTCCAGCCTGGCCAGCCAGTCCGGCCAGATCGTCCGGATCCAGACGGCCTCCAGGTTGCGGTTGGGGTTGCCGTTCTGGGTGTACATGGGGAACACCACGACGTGCTCCAGGCCGTCCACGCGCTGGGTGTCGGGGTGGAAGAGGTCGAGCGAGTCGAGGAAGTCGGGCACGCCGAGGCCCTGGCCGGCCCACTTCGCCAGGTCGCGCCGAACGGCCTCGAGGTACGCGGCATCGTGCGGGAAATATGGCGATATTTCGCTTACGTGGTCGGCGATCTCGCCTACCAGCACCTTGGCGCGTTCCTTCGACTCGTCCGGCACCGAGCCGTCCTTGACCTGAAGCGGCCTGAGCTCCTCGACGGCCCCCTTGAGCCGGGCGAACAGGGTGACCTTGGTCTCGTCGCGCGGCCCCGCGGCCTCGTCACCTGTGGGAACGCGGGCGGCCCAGGTGATCACGTTCTCCCA
Source organism: Nonomuraea sp. 3N208 (assembly GCF_052245935.1). NCBI lineage: Bacteria > Bacillati > Actinomycetota > Actinomycetes > Streptosporangiales > Streptosporangiaceae > Nonomuraea > Nonomuraea sp. 3N208. The sequence goes on from NZ_JBQQBR010000036.1 coordinate 122,570, forward strand.
GAGCCTGCAGTGGTCGTAGTCGTCGATGGAGTCGTCGCCGAACAGATCGGAGTCGGCGAACACGACCACGCGGCCCTGGCCGTACCGTACTGCCACGGCCAGCGGCGCACCGGCCGGGTCGGCGGTGGGCGAGGTCGTGAACAGCACGGCCGCGTCCGCCGCGGCGGCGGTCCCGACGGGCACGGACGCGCCGGTAGCGGGCCCGGCGGCGGGCGTGAGGGTCAGGACGCCGGTGCGGTAGAAGCAGGCGGTCTTGATGCCCGCGAGCAGCCCGTCCGTGCTGGCGCGGGTGGCGAGCACCCAGGTGGCCACGTCCCGGTGCGCATGCCTGGGGTCGCGCACGGTGGTGTGCTCCACCCCGATCCCGAACCGCCCGAGCAGCTCACGCACGTTGTTGCCGTACTTGTCCTGCTCTTCCTCGGCCAGCACCACGAGCCCGCCGCCCTCGGCCACGTACGCCTCGACGGCGTCCAGCTCGGCGGCGGAGAACACCGGGCTACCCTGCCCTGTGGTGCGTTCCCACCGCGCTCCCGACGGGTGCGCGATCACCAGGACGTCCTGCTCGGCGAGGACCCCGGCGTCCAGCGGCCCCGACGGGTGAGCGACCACGGTGTGACCCAGGTGCCGCAGCAGCCCGGCCGCGCGGGCATAGCTGTTGTCGTCGGGGTGCGCGGGATTGATGGCCTCGGCCACCTCGCGCCGGATGGTCCACGACTCGCTGTGGGACTCGTCGAACAACACTCGGGGGAACGCTCGCATGAAATATCTCCTGCATCTACCGCCTTATGCAGGAAAATATACACACAACCGTGGCATGCCCCGCCAAACCATCAGGCAGCACCGGGCCGGACGACGCCGGTCTCGTACGCGAACACCACCGCCTGGGCCCGATCGCGCAGGGAGAGCTTCATGAGCACCCGCGCCACGTGCGTCTTGACCGTCGCCTCGCCCACGTACAGGTCCCTGGCGATCTCCGCGTTGGTCAGGCCGCGCGCGAGCAGCCGCAGCACCTCCAGCTCACGCGGCGTCAGCTCGGCCAGCATGGGCGAGGGCGTCGGGTCGGCCCGACCGGCGAAGGAGGCTATCACCCGGCTGGTCACGGCCGGGTCGAGCAGTGCGTCACCGGCGTGCACCACCTTGATCGCCTCGAGCAGCTGCTCCGGCGGCGAGACCTTCAGCAGGAAGCCGCTGGTGCCGGCGCGCAGCGCGGCATAGAGGTTCTCGTCGGTGTCGAAGGTGGTCAACGTGATGATCTTCGGCGGCGACGGGGTCTCGAGCAACTCCTTCGCTGCGGCCAGCCCGTCGAGTCTGGGCATCGAGATGTCCATGAGGACGATGTCCGGGCGCGTGCGCCAGGCCACAGCGACGGCCTCGCGCCCGTCGGCGGCCTCGCCGACGACTTCCATGCCGGGGTCGCTATCGACGACCATGCGTAACCCGGCCCTGACCATCGCCTGGTCGTCGGCGATGACTATGCGAATGCCCACAAGGCGGAGGGTAGACGCCCGGCGCCTGCCTTGAACACCCAGGCCAAGCCGTGCACAAGTGAGTTGCAAGTCACGACACGTGGACGCTCTGCCTGATGCGGGTCTGGGTGGCGTCGTCGCAGGTGGCCTTGGCGCAGAAGTACATCACGAGCATGGTCTTGGGCTGGCGGTCGATCACGTAGCTCACGAAGCCCAGCCTGGTGCCGCTCGCGGGGTCGCGCAGCGAGCCGTCGAAGCGGGTGGCGGGGCTGTTGCCGGCCTGGTCCTGCACGGGCTTGCCGACATCGACCTCTCCCGGCAGCAGGACCTCCATCTTGGCCTTCATCTGCTCGGAGTCGCCGGCGGGGTCGAGGGTGTCGGAAGTCTGGACGTACACGCCGGAGGCCGCCTCGGGATCGTCGCTGACGATCTGCGAGACCTTCGACCAGTCGGCGCCGGGACCGGCCACGAACAGTGCCTCGAACTCCGAGGCGTGCGGCGAGGCCACCGCGAACAGGTCACGATGCGTACGTGCCGTCCAGCCGCCCGGATACTCGAACGTCAGCGGCGCGGCGGTGCTGGTCTGGTAGCGGGACCAGGTGTCACCCCGGTGGTTCATGACGATCAACGCGACCAGCGCGAGCGCGGCGACGGCGGCGACCAGCGTGGCGGCCACGATCGGGACGCGGCCCGGGCGCTTCTTCTGCCCGGTGGGGTGCGTGGGCGGCGCGGGCGGCGGCGCCGCCCTGCCCGCGGCATGCTGGGCGACCGGGGCCGCCAGCGGGGCCCCGGAATGGGGTCCGGAGGACGGTCCGGAACGCGGCAGGGAGTGAGGGCCGGAGCCGGGGCCCGAGCCGGGCACGGGGTGCGGCCCCGAGTGCGGGCTGCCGCCGGGATGCGGAATGTAGTAGGCCCCGCCGGCGACGTCGTCGGGCTGCAGCCCGCTGACGGCGTCCCGCAGCGCCGAGACGAACTCGGTGCAGGTCGCGTAACGCTGCTCGGGCGACTTGGCCAGGGCGCGGTTCATCACGGCGTCGATCTGCGGCGGCAGGTCGGGCCGGAGCTGGGACAGCGGCGTGGGCTGCTCGGCCAGGTGCGCCCACAGCAGCGCGATGTCGTTCTCGCGCTGGAACGGCAGCCGCGCCGACAGCGCCTCGTAGACCACGCAGGCCAGCGCGTACTGGTCGCACCGGCCGTCGATGTGCTCCTTGTTGATCTGCTCGGGCGACATGTAGCGGGGTGTGCCGATGAACTGGTCGGTCTGGGTCAGCCCGGAGATCGACGAGCGGTGCTTGGTGATGCCGAAGTCGGTCAGGTAGACGTGGTTGTCGGCCAGCAGGATGTTGGCCGGTTTGACGTCGCGGTGGATCAGGTCGTGCGCGTGGGCGGCGTCGAGCGCGGCGGCCACCTGGGCGAAGAGCTGGTTGGCGGGACCGATCGGCAGTGGTCCCCGGTCGTAGATGAGACGGCGCAGGTCGAGACCGTCGACGTAGCGCATGGCGATGTAGAGCACGCCGTCGGCGTCGGCGTTGGCCTCGTAGATCGGGATGATGTTGGGATGCTCGATGCTCGCGACCGTCCTGGACTCCAGGATGAACCGCTGTCTGAACCGGTCGTCGACACTGAGCACCGGGTTGAGGATCTTCAGCGCCACGCGGCGGCTCAACCGGGGGTCGAGCGCCAGGTAGACGACGGCCATGCCGCCTTTGCCGACGATGTCCTCGATGTAATACCCGGCCACCTCCTGGCCGATGAGCGATCTTTCGTTCAATTGCATCACGTCTCGATGGGGTGACCGCAGTAGCCGCAGAATCGATGCGCCTGCCCGAGCCTCATGCCGCACGACGTGCAGTATTTGATCGACGGATCTGACGCGGTCATCACCTGCTGCTGCTGTGGGGCCACTTGGAACGACTGAGACCGCCGCACGACCACGGTCTGGTTGGCGCCGTCGTCGAGATCGAGCGGTGGACCGGCCGCCAGTGGCTGTGGCAGTTCTGTCGATTTATCCGGAGTGCGGCGGCGCCACAACAAATACGCTCCGCCGCCGGCGCCCAGGAAAAGTATCGCCGCCGCCACGATGAACGGCCACAGGGGCGTGGACCCCGACGGCTCGGCCGCCGCCCGCTTGGTGCCCTGGTCCTCGGGGCCGCCCCGCTTGGCCAGCGAGGTCTTCAGCAGCTCCGCGGCCACCACGTTGCCGGGGTAGAGCTCGAGCACGCGCTGGAAGCCCGGCGCGGCGTCGGTGTAGTACTTCGTGTGGTAGCGGGTCAGCGCGGCCTCGAACGCCGTGTCGATCGCGCCCCTGCGCGGCACCACCTTGGCCTGGGACAGGATGCCGGTGATCTCCCTGACCCCGATCATCTTCCCTTCCTTGCCGCCGCCGACGAGCAGGCCGACGACGTGGCCGTTCTTGTCACCGATCACCGGAGAGCCCACCAGGCCCTTGTCGGCCAGGCCACCCAGCTTGACCGGCTCGTCCACCTTCTGCTCGGGGTCGGCGAACGGCCTGCCGGTCTCGCCCGCCCCGCCGCCCTTGCCCAGGTGGGCGATCTCGACGGTGTGCTGCACGTTCGGGCCCGGCCGGCCCAGGAAACCGGCGATGTTGGTGGGCGAGCCCACCTGGTCGGGCACTTTGTCGGCGAGCGGCGCGGTCGGCATGCCGACGCCGCCGGCGACCGGGGTGATCGGCACCAGCACGGCCGGGCTGTCGGGGTCGGGGCCGGCCTTGATGCACTTGACCTTGAAGCCTTGGGCACTGGCCGGCGACACGTTGGGGAAGGCCGTGATCTCGGTGGTGACGTTGATGATGCAGGTGGCGGTGTCTCTCTTGGGCGGGTAGCACGCCTGCAGGTGGCGGTTGAGCTGGTCGTCGGAGAGCTTGTGCTTCTCGTAGTCAGCGGGGATCTTCACCTTGTGGTGCTCGGCGAAGATCTTGTTGGCCGCGTGAACGGCGACGTCGTTGGGGTTCACCGCCAGGCGCCGGAGCGCGACCGACGTCCCGTCGGGGTTGATCACTGTCGCCGTACCCGACGCGAACGGGATGTCGTAGGACCGCTCCACATGTTTCAGCTCGCCGATGTGGTCGAGCAGGGTGATCTCCACGTGGGACACGGCTTCCACCCGTAGGACGGCGGGACTCACCAGGTCGGTGATGCCGCTCGGGTGCTCGTGCGCCGCGACCGGTAACGCGGTCAGCGCCAGTGCCACCGCGATGCCACCGGCTAGAGCTGTGAGGCGCGCCATCTCTCCGCTCCCAACACAAGGAATAGGACCAGGGTCCCAATCACCTGTCGTAAGTCAATAGACCATTACATAGACAAGCGCTTGTTAGGGGGCATAACGTACCCGAGTGGCCTACACGATCGGCGTCGATGTTGGCGGCACCTTCACCGATGTGGTCCTTCGCAATACGTCCGGCGCGATTTCCGTGGTCAAGTGCTTGAGTACCCACTACGACCCCATCGCGGGAATCGTCTCCGGCGTTACGCGTGTGCTCGGCGACCGCGACCCCGCGCAGGTCACGCGGCTGGTGCACGCGACCACGCTGGCCACCAACGCGGTGCTCGAGCGCAAGGGCGTGCGCGTCGCCTACGTCACGACTCAGGGCTTCCGCTCGGCCGTCCCGCTCGGCCGCTACGCGCGGGTCGAGGAGGACCGGTACGATCTGCGCTTCTCCCCGCCCCCTCCCCCGGTGGCCGCGGCGGACTGCTTCGAGGTGGTGGAGCGGATCTCGGCGCGCGGCGAGGTCCTGACGCCGCTGGATCCCGATTCCGTACGGCGCGTGGCCGCGGAGATCGCCGGACGCGGCATCGAGTCGGCGGCCGTGTGCCTGCTGCACGCCTACGCCAACCCTGACCATGAACGGCAGGTGGCGGCGATCCTCCGGGAGTCCGTCCCCCATGTCGTGACCTCGTCGGAGGTATGGCCGGAGATCCGCGAGTACGAGCGCGCCACCACCACCATCATGTCCGCATATATCGGCCCTTTGATGGCCTCTTACCTTTCGCAGTTACGCGACCGGCTGGCCGAGATCGGCATCCACGCCCCCATCCACGTCATGGAGTCCAGCGGCGGCGTGATCTCCGCCGAACTGGCCGCCCGGCGGGCGGTGGCCACGATCGAGTCCGGGCCGGCGGCGGGGGTGCTGGCGGCGGCGGGGACCGGGTTCGGGGACGTGATCTCGTTCGACATGGGCGGCACCACCGCCAAGGCATGCGTCGTGCGCGGCGGGCGGCCAGAGATCACCCACGAGTTCCACGTGGGCGGCAAGGGCAGCTTCGGCGGGCGGCGGGCGGGCACCGGTGTGCCGATCAAGACACCCGCCATCGACCTGGCGGAGGTGGGCGCGGGCGGCGGCAGTATCGCCTGGCTCGACGCGGCGGGCGCGCTGCGCGTGGGCCCGCACTCGGCCGGGTCGTCACCCGGCCCCGCCTGTTACGGTCTGGGCGGCTCCGAGCCGACCGTCACGGACGCGAACCTGGTGCTCGGCTATCTCTCCTCGGCCTCGATCCCGCTGTCGCCGTCGCTGGCGGACAAGGCCCTCGACCGGCTGGCGGGGCCGCTCGGGGTGTCGCGTGAGGAGGCCGCGTACGCCGTGCACGAGATCGTGAGCGCCTCGATGGCGTCGGCGGTGCACGTGGTGACGGTGCAGCGCGGCATCGACCCGCGCGGCTTCGCCCTGGTGGCCTTCGGCGGGGCAGGGCCGATGCACGCGGCCAGGGTGGCCGAGCGGTTCGGGATCTCGACCGTGGTGGTGCCCGCGTACTGCGGGGTGGCGTCGGCGGCGGGCCTGCTGGCCGGGGAGCTGTCCACGGACCGGGTCCTGTCCCGGCTGGACGCGGGCGACCCTGCGCCGATCTTCGCCGAGCTGGCCGCGGAGGCGGCCGCCGACCTGGGCGTCTCGCCGGCGGATCCGGAGGTGCGGGTGCTGCGGTCGGTGGACGTGCGCTTCAAGGGGCAGTCCCACGACCTGACCCTGGAGTGGTCGCCTTCGCCCAAGGTGCTCGCATCCCGATTCTTCGAGAGATACCAGCAGGTGTACGGCATCGCACAGCAAGGCGAGATCGAACTGGTCAGCTACCGCATCCGCCTCACCACCCCCGCCGGCGAGCACCCTCCCAGCGCCGGTGCGGCCACCCGTGGTACGGCGGACGGCGGAGCAACGCGTGCGGCGCCCCGCGGGGCCACCTCCAGGCAGGCGTACTTCCCTGAGCTGAAGGGCTACACGGACGTCCCCGTGCACACCCGGGACACCATGGACGGCACACTCCCTGGCCCGGTGATCATCGAGGACGCCGAGTCCACGATCGTCGTCCCGCCGTCGTGGACGGCGATCCTCTCCACGTCCCGAGCCGTGCACCTGACCCGCGGGAGCGCCCCATGACCGACGCCCTGACCGCGGAGGTGCTCAGGAACGCGCTCGTGGTGGCCGCCGAGGAGGCCAGCATCGTGGTGGTGCGCTCGGCGTACTCGACCTTCATCGTCGAGGGATCCGACGCCTCCGCCGCCGTCATGGACGCCCGAGGCCGCCTGATCGCGCACTCCATGGCCACCACGCTCATGAACAGTATGGCGCTCAAGGTGGCGCTCCCCGAGCTGATCAAGGACATCCCCTTGGACACGATGCGCCCTGGCGAGGCGTACGTGCTCAACGACGCCTACCGGGGCGGCGTGCACACCAACGACCTGCTCGTCTACCGCCCTGTCTTCGTCGACGGCGTCCCCGCGTACTTCACCGCCACCATGATCCACGTCTCCGACCTGGGCGGCCTGTCGGCAGGCGGGATGGCCCCGCTGGCCACGGACATCTTCCTGGAGGGGCTGCAGCTCCCACCGGTACGCCTGGCGACCGCCGACGGGATCGACCCGGCCATGGAGGCCATCCTGCGGGCCAACAGCCGCACCCCGGACAAGGTCATGGGGGACGTACGGGCCCTCGTGGCCGGCACGGCGGTGGCCGCGGCCCGCCTGGAGGCGTTGATCGCCGAGCACGGGGTGGAAGGGCTGGCGGCAGGCGTCGACGACTACCTGGACTACACGGAGGCCAGGACCCGCGCTTCCCTGGCCGACCTGCCCGGGGGCCGTTACGAGACGGCGTACCCGATTGACGACGACGGCATAAACCCCGAAAAATCCCACCACATTCGCGTCGCCGTCACCCTCAGCGCCACCCAAGCCGTCCTGGACTTCGCGGGCACCGACCCGCAGGTCCCGGCCGCCATCAACGCCTCGGCCTCACAGTCCCTGGCGGCGGCCGTCTTCGCGGTCCGCTGCTTCCTGGACCCGACGATCCCCATGAATGACGGCTGCCTACGCGCCATCGAGGTGCGCCTGCCGGAGGGCTCCCTGCTCAACGCCCGCTCCCCCTATCCCTGCGGCGGCCGGTACGTCCCGATCTACGCGGCCATGGAGGCCGTCTTCCAGGCACTGTCCGACGCGGTACCCGAACGGGCGATCGCACCGAGCGGAATCCTGCAGCCGTTCTCGATCGCCGCCGTCGGGGCGCCGTACTGGATCCACCTGTCGTACGACTTCGGCGGCGTCGGCGCCCGGCAAGGGCTGGACGGGCCGGACGCGACAGGCGTGCACTTCGGCATCGGGCGCAACTCGGTGCCGCAGGTGGAGCCGGTGGAAAGCCGCTGTCCGCTGATCGTCGAGTCGATCGAGACGATCCCGGATTCGGGCGGCCCCGGGCGGTATCGCGGCGGCCTGGGCTCGCGCACCGTCTACCGTTTCCTGACCGACTGCCACGTCACGACCAGGGGCGACCGTCTCCGCCTGCCGCCCCCGGGCCGGGACGGCGGGCTACCGGGGCGCGTGGGGGGCTTCTTCAAACACCACCTGGACGGAACCGTGGAACGGCTCGCGTCGAAGGTCAACAATGTACGGTTCGCGGCCGGTGAGGCATTCATTGTGGAGACCACGGGCGGCGCCGGCCTCGGCCCTCCAGCCGAACGGGACCGCGCGGCGATCCTGGCCGACCTCGAGGCTGGGCGCGTCACGCCTCGAGGAGCGGCCGAGGACTACGGGTTGGAGACTGGTCGACCGATCAAGTCGGCGGGGTCGAAACTGACAGCGTAGGGCGACGACAGAGTGACCGTGGTCCCAGTCTTGTGGGTGATGGGCTCTTTGTAGGAGTCACCATCGAGTTCGTAGACGTAGAGCGTCGGCCCGTCGGGATCAACGCGCCAGTAAAGGGGAATGCCCGCCGCTGCGTATGCCAGCGGTTTGGTCGCTCTGTCGAGCAACTGACTAGTCGGGCTGACCACCTCCACAGCTAGTGCCGCGTCAGGCCACGTTCGCCCTGTTGACGATCTTCCGTAGGCGGGGGTTGTCGGTGTTGCGGTTTCGCCAGGCGATGTAGCGGCGGATCATGCTGCCCTGCTCGCGGTGGCTGGCATGGT
>NZ_JBQQBR010000037.1:0-130631 GCF_052245935.1 Nonomuraea sp. 3N208
ACGCGGTTCGGCAGCCCGCCGAGTCCGCCACCGCTCCCCACCGCCGCGTGGATCAACCCGCCAACCCCACAAGCGCTCATAGCGTCCAAATAGCAGGAAGCTGTCTCAAAGATCTTGACAGGTACCGCTTCACCACGCCATCGCGGAGCTTTGGCGTCCTTCTCTTGCGTGGTGGCTCGTCCGGGGTCCCGATTAGCGTCTTGGTCATACTGCGTCCTCCTTCTTCGTTAGTGCGGTGACCACATAGGTTCACCGGGCCGCGGACACACCCGACGGCTTGCGCAGGCTTCGCCGGATTCTGCTTCAGTGTCGTATCGACATGCGCGATGACGGCAGGAGGATCCGTATGGCCGAACCTGTGCGAGCACGGCGGTTGTCCGATCAGGAGGGACAGACCCTGCAACGACTTGTCCGGCGAGGCCGGCACGAGTCGATCCGGGTCCGGCGAGCGCTGATCATCATGGCCTCGGCCAGTGGCACACCGGTGGCGGCGATCGCGCAGCTGGTCGCGGCCGATGAGGACACCGTGCGAGACGTCATCCACGCCTTCAACGAGCGGGGACTGTCCGCGCTGGACCCTAAGTGGGCGGGTGGCCGTCCCCGCCGCATCACCTCGAACGATGAGGACTTCATCGTCGCGACGGCCAGGACGCGCCCGGAGAAGCTGGGCCGTCCCTTCACCCGGTGGAGCATCCGCAAACTCGTCGACTACCTGGCCGACAACCCGGTGCGGACCGTGCTGGTCGGGCGTGAGCGGCTGCGGCAGTACTTACGCGAGCACAAGATCTCCTTCCAGCGCACCCGAACCTGGAAGGAGTCCGCCGACCCCGACCGGGACGCCAAGCTGAACCGGATCGAGGAGGTCACCACCCGCTTCCCGCAGCGGTGCTTCGCCTTCGACCAGTTCGGGCCACTGTCCATCCGGCCCCAGCCCGGCTCCGGCTGGGCGCCCGAGGGCAAACCCGAACGACAGCCGGCCACCTACACGCGCACCCATGGCGTGCGCTACTTCCACGGCTGCTACAGCCTGGGCGATGACCAGTTGTGGGGAGTCAACCGCGAGCGCAAGAGCGGCGCCAACACCCTGGCCGCGCTCAAGAGCATCCGCCACGCCCGCCCGGACGGCGCACCGATCTACGTCATTCTGGACAACCTGTCGGCCAACAAGACCCCCGCCATCCGCGCCTGGGCCGCCGCGCACAAGGTCGAGCTGTGCTTCACCCCGACCAGCGCCTCCTGGGCCAACCCGATCGAAGCGCAGTTCGGACCGCTGCGCACCTTCGTGATGAGCAACTCCGACCATCCCAATCACACGGTGCAGACCCGAAAGCTCCAGGCCTACCTGCGCTGGCGCAACGCCAACGCCCGCCACCCCGACGTCCTGGCCGCCCAACGCCGCGAACGCGCCCGCATCCGCAGCGAGAAACAGCGCCGCTGGGGACGACCACCCGCCCAAGCCGCGTGATCAACCACCACCCCGGTGAACGTTCGTGGCCACCCCATTAGGTGGGTGATGAAGTCGTTGAGGGCGGAGACAGGGATGCGGCGGGAGCCGTCGATCCGCAGTGAGGCAACCGCTCCGGTTGCGAGCAACTGGTAGAGCTTGCTGCGTGAGATCGCCAGGGCCTGGGCTGCCTCAGGAACGGTGAGGAGTAGCCGAGTCATAGGCGGCTCTCCGCGAGCGGCGCGTTCGATATGGCGGCGGCGATGATTTGATCTCCGAGGCTGTAGCCCTTGCCTGCGTAGGTCCATTCGCTGATCACGAGGACGGTGTCCTCCTCGAAGAGCGGCAGGCGTCCATGAGTGACCTCTTCGGTGTGAACGAAGCGCTCACGCGCCGCTCGGAGTTCGCCGAGCGTGGTGGAGTAGCGGCGGGATCGGGTGGAGAAGTGGCCGCGGAAGCCGAGCATGTGGGCCCATTTGGCAAGGCGGAGTTCGGCCAGGTCCTCGATGGTGGCGAGGCGCAGGCATTCGGCGATCAGGCGTTTGGGGTGTTCGCGGAGGTTGAAGGCGTCGAGGTTGCCGAGGGGGTGGATGCGGCGGTCGAGGGTGCCGACGCATTCGGCCGCCTTGGTCGCGTATTTGGCGATGTAGCCGGCGACGGCTTGTTCGGTGAGGTCGCCGTTGAGCGTGATGGGGCGGAGGTCGAGCTGTTGGCCCCACTTGAGAAGGCGGGCGGGTTGGTCGTCGATGGCAGGGACCAGGGCGCTGACGACCTGTGCCGCGTGCCGTACGGCTTGCGTCAGGGCATCGGTGGTGGCCCAGGGCGGTGGCGGCGCGGCTGGACCGCCGGGGCCGTCGAGCCGGATGACGGCGTGGAAGTGGACGACGCCGCGGCGCTGGTATTCGGCGACCTTGGCGAAGGAGACGGTGAGGTGTTCACGGAGGTCCTTGAGGGTTAGGCCGCCGAGCTTGGCCAGGCGGCGGCGAAGGGAGTCGGCGAAGCGCTTCCACAGCAGTGGCGCCAGGGCGTTGAACAAGACTGAGCCGGTGTAGTCGTAGCAGTCCGGGCACAGCGGCTCACCAAGGTGGGGGTCGTCGGGGCAGTGCTTGGCTGTGCAGGACATGACGCGGCCGTGTGGGCAGGTTTCGGCGTTGCGGCGGGCGTGGCAGGGCAGGACCTTGCCGTTTTGCTCACGTCGAGTGTGGACCGTTCCAAGGCTGGGTGCGGTGAGGGTGACGAACAGCGTGGGATGTCCGGTGACGCTCTCGGGCACGCCCTTGCCGCCGATCAGGCCCGCACGGATGAGGTGGTAGGTGTCGGCGCGGTAGATCTCGGCGCAGGCCGGGCAGCGGGAGGCGCGGCGGGTCTTGCAGGGCAGGCGGAGGATTCCGTCGGGTTCGTTGCGGGTGGTGTAGCGGTGCAGGAGTTGGCCGGTGGCGCGGTCGTAGTGTTCGACCTTGCCGCGCAGGTGGATGGGCTGGCGGCAGCCGCCTGTGGCGCGGATCTGGGCGGCCCACCGGTCGTAGTCCGGGGCGTTCAGTCGGGCGATCACGCCCGCAAGGGCGTGCGGGTTGGTGGTGCATGCAGGCAAGATGGAAGCCTCCTTTCACTCGTTCGGGTGAGGGGATGGCCCCCGACCTGGCAGTCGTCTTGGCGGATGTGCGGCCAGGCCGGGGGCGCTGCGCGTTATGCGCCGTGGTTGTTGATGCCGGTGCCGTCGCAGTCGCGGCATTGGTTCCGGTCGTTGTCGATTCCGGTGCCGTTGCAGGTGCAGCAGCGGTAATTGATGATCTCGATCAAGGCTGATCACCTCCTTGGGCGCGGTGTCGTGGTGAGGTAAATGCGCCAGTGGGACGGCCTGGAGCGGTCGGGATAGAGCCGTGAGGCACCGGTGACGGTGAAGTTCAGGCGCAGGCGGAACAGGGCGTCGATGACTTCGGCACGGGTGCCGTCGAGGCGAATGCGCATGGTCGTTTCTCCTGGTGGTCAGGTGGTGGGTGTCGGGTCGGGCTGGATGCAGCCGGAGTAGCTTCGTTCGGCGGCGTGGAGGGCGCGGGCGGCGGTCAGGACGGCCACGGCCCGGTACTCCACTGGCCCGAAGCAGACCGTGGTGGCGTAGTGGCCGTACGGGGAGTCCTCGAAGTCGATGCGGGAGCCGACGTGCGCGGCGATCTGGTCGATCTCGGCGCGCATGTCGGCGTCGCTGTCGTACTCGGGGAAGTGGTGGACGACGACGTGAGAGGAGACGGGCACCTCGGGGTGGGCCTCCAGGAAGGCGGCCAGGTCGAGCAGGCCGTTGATGAGGTCAGTGCGGCGGTTGCGGGTCATGGGGTGATCTCCCTTCTGTGTTAGGCGGTGCGCAGGGTGCGGAGTAGGTCCGAGGCGAGTTGGTTGGACACGCCCAGGTGGGCGCGCAGGGCGTCGCGGGTGATGGGCTTGCCGTGCTTGGCCTGGTGTTCGTCGGCGACACGGCGGGCGTAGTCGACGAGTGCGGGCGCGGGACGGTCCTCCTGTTCGTCCTGGCGCTCGTCCTCGTCCTGCTCGTCGGTGGGGACGAGTTCCGGGACGGCGGACGGGGTCAGGACGGGTGAGGACGAGACTTCCGGGATCTCCGTTGTTTCAGGACGGGCGTGAGATGCGCGACGTTCGAGCATCGAGACGGCGAGCAGGAATGCGCCGGCCGGGGTGGCGGCGGTGATCCAGCCCCAGACGGTCGGGGCGGCTTGGGCGAGGTTGGCGGCCAGAGACAGGACGATTCCGCCGACGAGGACCAGGACGGGCCACGAGACGAGGCCGCGCGGTGCTCGTCCGGTCTTCTTGTCGCGTTGGCGTTCGCGGGCGGCCATGACGCAGGTCAGGTCGATGCAGACGGCGATGGCCCAGGACATCCAGCCGGTTTGGCCGTGCTCGGCGGCGGTGTCGCGGATGTGGGTGAACGATCCGGCACCGGCGATGATGGCCAGGACGAGCACCGGGCCGGTGTCCAGCAGCCAGCAGGCCAAGCGTCGCATCGTCCTCTCCCTTCAGGCGTTGATGGACTCGGGTAGGTGGCTGGTGATCTCGTCCCAGGCCGGGGCGAGGTCGGCGTAGGTACGGGCGGCGTGTTCGGCGGTCTGCTCGGTGACGTAGAAGGAGCGGGCGCGGTACCACTGGCCGTCCTGACCGGCGACGATGGCGACGCCGGGTGTCTCGGCAGGGATGGCGCGAGCGGAGACGAGGGCGGCTGGGTCGAGGTCGCCGAGGGTCATGGTGGCGGTCTCCGGGTCGTTGACCCGGTGGCAGATCCGGCCCGAGCACTGAGCTCGCAGCGCGGTGACGCCGGGGCCGAGGTCGGAGCCGATACGTTGGCCGCAGCAGAACAGGTAGATGCCGAACGCCCGCCCGAGTTGCGCGACCCGTAGCAGCGCGGTCGAGGTCTTGGCGATCTCGTCCTTCTCGCTTTTGTCGGCCATCAGGTACAGCTCGGCCAGCTCATCGACCAGGACGACGATCGGCGTTGGGCGGATGCCGGGCGGGAGCTGCCAGATGTTGCGGGCACCTCCCTGGCGGCACAGTCCCATCCGATCGACCATCAGGCCGACGAGGTCATCCAGCAGCGTGACTGTCTCGGCGCGCGAGGTGGCCAGCGCGGACAGGCGCGGGCTGTAGGGCGTGAACTCGACCCCGCCTTTGAGGTCGAAGCCGACCAAGGCCACGGGTTGCGGAGACAGCCCAACGATCAGAGCGTTGGCGAGGTTCGACTTGCCGGACTGGGTCGCGCCAGCGTTCAGCCAGTGCGGCACGGTCCGGAAGTCGATGGTCCACGGCTTGCCGTTCTCCAGCCGTCCCACGGTGACCTTGAGCAGGTCCGTCGGGGCGGGCAGTTGATCGACCTTGACCAGCGGGTCTCGCATGGTGGCCATCAGCACCACCCGCCCGGGCCGGGGCGAGGAGGCGCGGATGGCGTGCACGCCCCAGGAGTGCGCCAGGCGTTCGGCGGCGTCGGCGTAGTCGCCGGGTGTCTGGCCTTCCAGGGTGTGCAGGGTGACGCGCCAGCCGTGCCGGGTGGGCAGAGGCAGCCACATGAACGGCTTGGTGTCCACCGCGATGCGCTGGAACCGACGCTTGACCCGTACGACGCCGGTGGAGGCGACCATGCCCGGCACGGTGGTGAACCAGAAGCGTTGCCGCTTCTTGGTCAGTCCGCAGCCGAGGGCGACTCGTCGCCAGGACGCGAGTACGGACAGGGCGATGATCGGGTAGCCGACCACCAGCCAGAACGATTGATGGTGCCAGCGGCGCCAGGCCCACAGCCCGGCCGCGACAGCGGCCAGGACTGTGAGCAGGACGGGCGCGTCACGCATCGGCGCTCTCCCGCACGGGGAGGAGGGCCGAGGCGCGGTAGCTGATGCCCCATCGGCCGGCGATCTCCCAGACGTAGCCGAGCAGGCCGACCGGGTTGACCTGATCGCCGACGTTGATGGGCGGCTCTCCGGTGGTGGCGATCTTGACGAGTTCGATCCGGCCGAACTCGTCCTCTACCGAGACGGTGACCTCGAAGACGGTGTTGCCGTTCTTATCGGTCTTGATCTCGCCGGTGTCGCGGTTGAGCACCCGCGGACGCGGGGCCTTGACGCAGGTGATGGCGAGCTTGCTGACATCCACAGGGATGGGAACGGAACGCATGGGCTGTGACCTCCTTATTCGTCCTAGCCAACATAGTTAACCTAGTTGGCTCAGTTGTCAACGTCCTCTCGGTTGGCTTGGTTGAGGTTTCGTGGTGTGATGGATCGCGATGGTCGAGAAAACCGGGCGGCCCGGCTACCTCCAGATCGCCGACGATCTCCGAGCGCAGATCCGAGGCGGTTCTCTCGCGCCCGGCACTCCCCTGCCGTCCACCGCGCAACTCGCCGAGCAGTACGACGCCTCGCTGTCGGTGGTGAAGATGGCCGTCGGCATCCTGCGGAACGAGGGCCTGGTGATCGGCCAGCAGGGCAAGGGAGTGTTCGTCCGCGACACCGACGCCGCACCCGCTGGCGACCTGGCGAGCGAGGTGACCGAGTTGCGCTCCGCCGTTCGCGACCTTTCGGAACGCCTTTCACGTGTCGAGGAGCAGTTGGCTACGTCCACGACACGCCGCCCCGGGCGTAGCAGCCGGTAACCTTCCGCGCCAGCGACGCAGACGCTCCGTTCGGGCGCTGACGCAGGTTCAGGGCCTTGTCCTCGCGGCGGATGCCGATCAGGACCATGGTGTAGCCCGCCAGCAGCGTGACGCCGAGGACTCCGGCGATGATCAGCGGGATCGCGGTCATGACCAGATCACCCCTGCCGCAGCCAGGCCGCGAGGAGCCCGCGGGGGACGGCGGGTCTCACCGCGCC
This sequence comes from Nonomuraea sp. 3N208, assembly GCF_052245935.1. Classification (NCBI taxonomy): domain Bacteria; kingdom Bacillati; phylum Actinomycetota; class Actinomycetes; order Streptosporangiales; family Streptosporangiaceae; genus Nonomuraea; species Nonomuraea sp. 3N208. Next base: position 6,803 of record NZ_JBQQBR010000037.1, read on the forward strand.
GCCTGCTGCCCTTGCGCTTGGCCGTCTGCTTCCTGAGCCAGCGGTCCCGGGCCCGGCACTTGCGGCAGAGTTCCCGCCCTTCGTCGAGCAGTGCCCCACACGAGCAGGTGGGCTCCGGGTAGATGTCGTGATTCATGGTGATCACCTCTCCTTTCGGTCGCTCCGGTGTTGCCTTGCGACACCAAGATTGCGACGGAGAGTTAGGGCGAGATCACTACACGACGGGACATGTTCAAGACGTCCGGCCTACGATGTCCAGGTCCCCGGACGTCCCCGGAGCAGGTGATATGGCGAACGAACGGCTACGCGCCGCCCTCCTACAAAAGGGCGTGAGCATCACCGACCTGGCCAACGCGATCCAGGTTGACCCCAAGACGGTCGAACGGTGGATCACCAAGGGCCGAGAGCCGTACCGAAAGCACCGCTTTGCGGTGGCTTCCTACCTCGGCACCGAGGAGACCTACCTCTGGCCAGAGGCGCTGACCCGCGAACAAGTCGCGGCAGCCTCAGAGTCCGAGATCGTCACCGTCTACCCACACCGCTGGGCCGTCCCGAGGGACGTGTGGGGACGACTGTTCGCGAGCGCGTCCGAGGAGATCGGTGTGCTGGTCTACAGCGGGTTGTTCCTCGCCGATGACACCGGCATGGTCCGCATGTTCGGCGACAAGGCCGACGCCGGAGTACGGGTCCGCATCCTGCTCGGCGACCCCGACTGCGCCGAGGTGGCCCAGCGCGGCAAGGACGAGGGCATCGACGACGGCATGGCCGCAAAGATCCGCAACGTCCTCGTCCTCTACCGGTCCCTACGAGAGCGGGAGAACGTCGAATTCCGGCTGCACGCCACAGTGCTGTACAACTCGATCTACCGCGCCGACGACCAATTCCTCGTCAACACCCACGTCTACGGCGTCCCCGCCGGCAACGCGCCGGTGCTGCACCTGCGTAAGGTCATCGGCGGGGACATGGTCGCCACCTACGCCGAAAGCTTCGAACGCGTCTGGGACTGCGCCCGACCAGTAGGGTCCTGAGCCATGGCCAAGCGGATCGACTACTACGACGACCCCGACGCCCCAGCACCCAACAGCCTGGTCCCGTCTGTGAACGTCATCGTCACCAACGCCGCGAACGACATCTTGATGATCCGCCGCAGCGATAACGGCAACTGGGCCGTGCCGGGCGGTGCGATCGACCTTGGCGAGTCGATCCCGGCGGCAGCCGTACGGGAAACCGAGGAAGAGACCGGCATACTCTGCGAGATCACCGGCCTAGTCGGCACCTACAGCGACCCTAAGCACGTCATCCTCTACACGTCGAACGGCGAGGCTCGCCAAGAGTTCTCCCTGGTACTCACCGCCCGCCCTGTCAGCGGCGAACCGACGCCGAGCAGCGAATCTCGCGAAGTCCGCTGGGTCCCCCGTGACCGGGTCGCCGAGCTGCAGATGGACAGGTCGATGCGGATGCGGATCGAGCACTTCCTAGCCGAAACCGACCTGCCGTACATCGGCTGATCTCCACGCTGCGGAAGGGTGGTGCCGACCGCGGCTAACGAGCAGAAGTGGGGGCTGTAGCCAGTGGGTGACAACATCACCGAGGCGTTGATGTGGGACGGCGTGCAATGCATGATCAGCGTCTTCGTGGTCCACACCGGCGAGACGGCGCCCGCACTGGATTTCCATGCAGGCCAGGTCGTGCCCCGGCAGGTAAGGGTCTACCAACTCGAGGACGAGGATGATCGTCTGCCAGGGAGGCGGTTGATCGAGTACGACCTGATCTTCGATGAGGTTCCTGGTGAACTGGCCGGGTATCTGGACGTCTGCCTTCGGCGGGCCTGCGAGGCAGGCCCGGTGGCTTGGTTGGGCTTCGAAGGCTCCTTCCACTTCGACCACTTGCTGACCCCGGAGATAGCGGCGCAGATTTACGGGGTCTGCACCGCGGGCGCACCCGTGGAGCTGGCACTGGAGGAAGAGGAACGAACCCGCCCACGATGGCGGGAGGTGCTCCGGCGCCACGCGGACGCGCTCGCCTCCTGACTCTTCACTGGGCGGGCCCCCTGGTGGGCGTCGCCCTGCCGCGCCGACCGTCGTCACGAAACCCGGTCGCGGACCAACGACCACCGTGGGACGCCAGGCCGCATCACCTGCGAGATCATCGGCCTCGTCGGGACCTACAGCGACCCCCGCCACGCCATTCTCTACACCAGCAACGCCGAGGCCCGCCAAGGGTTCTCCATCGTCCTCACCGTCTGAGCCATCAGCGGCGAGCCGACCCCAGCGACGAATCCCGCGAAGTCCGATGGGCGCCACGTTACGAGGTTCTGTCGTTGCCTATGGATCGGTCGATGCGCATGCGGATAAAGCACTATTTGAGCGGTTCCACTGTGCCCTACATCGGTTGATGTCATCGTTGGCTCATGGGGAAGGATCTTGTCCGGGGCGCTGGTGTGGGGCTGGTGGTAGGTCTCGGACTCGGGTATCCGGTGTCGCGGCTGTACGAGGAGGACATGGAGGCGTACACCGTCCTGCCCGGGGTGGTTGTGGGAGTATTGCTGGCCATCCCTGCCGGCGTGTTGCTCTCCGTGGTGCTGAGGATCGTGCACCCGATCCGCAGCGCGTTGCTCGCGCCCGTGTTGTTGCTGGTGTTGAACAACGCGGTGGATCTGGCTGTGCCGAGTCCCCGTCCCCATCTGGCCTGGTTCGGATTCACCGTGCTGGCCGTGGTGAGTTATGCGAGCGCCGCCGGAGTGTTTAGTACGGCGTCGCTGTTGGCCCGGGCCATCGCGGCTGTGGTCGTGTGCACATGCGTGATCATGACGGCGACGATCGAGCAGAGACGGATGGAGGCCAGGAATCAGCAGCATCGTGAGGACTTGATCGCCTCCTACAACGAATCTCTTCCGCTGGCAGTGCCTGACGAGGGCCCTGGACGCACACTGGTCGGTGTGTGGACCATCGCCGACGACGTCTTGGCGCTCGACTACGCCAAGGACCGGCAGAGCGAGCCCGATGTCATGGTCCGTATCAGCGGCAGTGGTGATCCACGCAAGGAGTGCGCGGCGTGGGAACGAGATTCTGGATCCTGCCAGCGGTTGTCGGCGGATCGATGGCTATCCGAGACGGAGGCGAATGGCAGAAGGGTGCTGTTCGCCAAGGTGGGGCGCCTACTCGTCGAGGTGGACTCGACCGCTCTGAGTCCTGACGACGCCCTTGCTGTGGGCACCAGGCTACGTGCGGTCAGCGCAGTACCTCGTCGACTTCGAGGCACCGCAGAGATGATCGTCGGTCAGCCCTTGAGAGCGGACTGGATCGAATGCACGGCGGCCATGATGCACGGGGTCGAAGCGGTGATCGAGCGGCTGACCACATGTTCGGGGCCGTAGCGGGAATGGATCTCGGCTAGCCGCTCAGTGACGTCAAGGTGCGTGCCGTCCGGGCCGGTGGTCATGTCGCAGTAGGTCAGCGCCTCGACCAACTCCGGGCGTTCCTCGTCGAATTCGGACGTGAGCGCGTCGAACAGGTTGCGGTTGAGCGCCTCGTTGACCGCGCAGGAGTGGTGCGCGACCAAGCGGCACAGCGTGTCATCAGCCTTGACGACATCGCGCAGATAGCGGGCCCCGTCGAGCGGATGAAACCCGGTGTCTACCAGGTCCGGGGCGTACCCGATGTCATGCAGGTACGCCGCGGCGATCAAGGTGTCGGTCTCCTCACCGAGAATCGGAGTCAACGATGCCGCCCTCTCGGCGACGCCCTGCGTGTGCGCCCAGCGCCGTGGCAGGGCCGTAGCTAGGAGATCTTTGGCCAGGTCACGCGCCCATTCAGCTTGTCCCACACTCCCCACGATAGACATGCCGGACATGGGCGGATCTAGGCGGCAAAGCCGGACGTCTCAAGACGTCCTACGCCGAAGGGCGAACAAAGCGGCCCCGTCCATGCTCGGCCACGACCAGACCGTCACGTTCCAGCACGGCGAGCGCCTGCCGCACCGTATTGCGCGAGGCCCCGTAACGCCGTCGTAGTTCCGCCTCACTCGGCAGCGCACTACCGGGTTGCGGCTCCCCGCGTTCGATACGGGCGCGCAACTCTGCGGCGATCGCCAGATAGCGGTACGGCGCACTCTGCTCGCCAATCGCGGCCACAACCCGCCCCTTGGAAGGAATGGTCGTGATCAGCCCTTCCTCTTCCAGGAGCGCCAGACCGCGCCGTACGGTGTTGCGAGCTACACCGAACCTCGCGCACAGCTGCGCCTCAGAAGGCAGCGCACTGCCCGGCGGGAACTCCCCAGTGACGATCTGCTCACGAAGGCGATCGGCGACCTGTGTGTAGACCTGCCCGCCGGTCAGCCACCTGTCGGTGGCCACTGGGTCAGCCACGGTAAGCATCGACGATCTTGTTCAGGTCGATGCTGAGTTCGCCCTGCTCGCCCTCGCGCCACCCTTCCCGCGCGGCCTGCTCGATCCGGTCCACCGCGCCCGACATCTTGAGGAACGACACCCGCTCGTCTCCCTGATCTCCCCAGTAGAACCAGCAGAACGGCAGATGCACGAACACCCGCCGCATCCTGCATCGGCTGTCGGTCACATCGAGAGCCGGCCGCCCGTCCTCGGCCACCACCAGCACCGCCACGACCTCACGCATGGCCAGCCGCTTACCCAGCTCGGTCAGCAACCGCTGCGCGTACGCCTTCTGCTGCTCCTTGACGGTCTGACTCGTCCGCATGCTCACCCTCCTGACTGCAGATACGTCCGATCTGCTGCTCGCGATCGAGGGTCGCTCCACAGCAGGGGGCCGGAACACCGCAACTCCGGGACGTCTAGGGACGTCTCGTGTTAACGTCCCAGCAAGGACGGCATCCGGAGAGGAGCAGGCCACCCCCATGAACGACAACCTGCGCCACGCGATGGCCGCCGCCCGCCTCCAAGCGATCGACCTCGCGAGCGCACTCGCCGTTGACCCCAAGACCGTCCATCGCTGGCTCAAGGGCCGCATCCCCTACCCACGCCACCGCTGGGCCGTCGCCGACCTCCTTCAGGTCGAGGAAGCCGACCTCTGGCCCGAAGTCACCCGGAGGCACCGCGCTTTCAACGACGAGGTCCAGGCCATCTATCCGCACCGCTGGGCGGTTCCACGCGCCACATGGCGACACCTGTTCCAGTCAGCCACGCGCGAGATCGGCATCCTCACGTACAGCGGGCTCTTCCTCGCCGAGGACACCGGCATCATCCGCCTCTTGGTCAATCAAGCCCGCGCAGGCGTGAGGGTACGCGTCCTGCTCGGCGACCCCGATGCCCCCGCAGTGGCGACGCGTGGCGCCGACGAGGCAATCGGCTCGACCGTCATGGCCGCCCGAGTGAGGAATGCGCTGACCCTGTACCAACCCCTCGCCGGTATTGAGAACGCCGAGATCCGCCTCCACCAAACGGTGCTCTACAACTCGATCTACCGCGCAGACGCCGAGCTGCTCGTCAACAGCCACGCCTACGGCACACCCGCAGCCCAAGCGCCCGTCATCCGCCTCCGCGCCGTCGAACCGGAAGCAGCCGCCGCAACCTACCTGGCGAGCTTCGAACGCGTCTGGGCCGATGCAAAGACGTCCACGCAGTAGGCGCCGGATCAGCCGGAACCCCCAATGTCGCCAAGGAAGACCAAGGGGAACAGCAGTTTCAACCACCGGCGCTCTACCGTTCGTGATCAAGATGCTACCCCTTGGGACATGCGACGACCACGGGATCCGCTAGGTCGGCGGGAACGGCTGAGCCGGCATACGCCCGCGGCCATCTGCCGATAGATCTCCTGCCAGGCGGGGTCCCCTCCGCGGTTAGGGCACCAGCTTCGACATCACCACGGGCGGCAGCGATGGATTGGCGGCCGCCGCCTCGACCACCCGCCATTCATCATAGGCGAGCAACTCGACGATGACCTGTGGCGGCAGGGCCGGATGACCGGCAGCGATAGGCCTGGCCTGCCAGTCAGACAAGCAAGCCAGCAGCGCTGGCGCCGTCGCGTTACGGTGCCGGGCGACCTCGCGCAATGCTTTTTGCACCGGCGGCCGGTGCCGGGTCAGTTCTTCCAACAACGCTGGTGAGGCATCCGGGTTCTTGGCCACCCTGGCGACGACCCGCACTCCATGCCTGTCGATCATGGCCCGTAGTTGTGCTTCGGACAGGGCTGGGTGTGGCGCGATGGACTTGACCACCTTGGCGTCGGGATCGGCGGCCAGTGCATCACGGATCTCAGGTGGCAGATCACGCCGTTCGGCCAGCAGCATCCGCAGAGCGGGGTTCGGCGAGGCGGCCAGGTTCTCGATCTCAACGCGCGAGGCGGCGGCGATCCGCGGCAGCAGAGCGGAGCCGATCCTGGCGGTGCCCGCCAAGCCGCTGAGCACCTCCAGCGGCACGCGCGGATTGCGAGCGAGGGCGCGTTGCACGTCCGCAACCGGGTCGGCGGCCAGTACGCGGATCAGGTCGTCATCGATCGCGGGATTCTCGGCGAGAGCCGCGCGGACACCGGGTTCCGAGCTGCCAGCGAGGCATTCGTATATTGCCGTAGGTAGGTCGGGGCGGACGGCCAGCGGCCAGCGCAGCAGCATTGAGGGATGGTCGACGAAGCCGAGGACAGCCGCGGCGGGCGTGGCCGGATTCCACAGCACCCTCAGGTGCGTCCGATAAACGGTGGACTCGTGGGAGCCGTCACATGCGGCATCCGGTGGCAGGTCGCAGTCGGGTCGAGGGCAGTGCGGATCGTGGGTGAACGGCGTTTCCTCACGGTCGCAGACCAGACACCGCCGCGCCGGAGGTAGCCCCTCACCGGTGATCAGCGCGGCCAGCACCGCCGGCGGTGTCGCTTCGTTGTCGGCCACCGCGCGGCGGACTTCGGCATGCGGATGCTCCGCGAGCCGGGCTGCCATGTCCGGTGTCGCCTGCAACGCGAGTTCGGCGACGACTCGGATGTCCGTATCCGCTGCGAGGATCTCCTGCACCTCGGACGGCAGGTTCGGGCAGGCGGCGAGCTTCTCTCGGTGGTCGACGATCGGATCGGACGCAAGCAGGCGTGCCCATGCCGGGCGGCCTGCGCCCTCGACGAGCAGGGCCAGGGCGGCGAGTGGTTGCGTCACGGGATTGATGTCGTCGCCCGTGAGCAGGCGGCGTTCCGCGAGTCGCGCGACGCTGTATTCAGTGCGTGAGGCCAGCGCGACCGCTTGCGCGCGGGTGAGGTCTTCTCGCTCGGCCAGATCGACGGCAATGTCCTCGTCGGCGATCGCGATCAACCGACCGAGCAGTTCGGGTGGCAGGGCTGGATTAACGGCGAGCCCGCGCAGGACAGGGGTCACGGGACCATCCTGCCCGGGCCGTGATCACATGGCTCGTGATTATTTCTGTGATGGCGGCGACTCCCCTCACAGCCGTCGCCTCGCTGTGCACGGGACTTTGGACACCCGTGCAGGCAGGTTGGGAAATCGACACCCGCCACGTCATCCAATACACAAGCAACGACGGAGGTCCGGCAGGAGTTCTCTCTCGTCCTCACGGCCCGGGCCGTCAGTGGCCAGCCGACCCTGAGTGCGGAATTCCGGGAGGTGTGCTGGGTACCGCGGCACGAACTCGACAGCTACGGCATGCAACCCGCCCATAGACCGCAAGCCATGATGTCTAGGCAATGATGTCTAGGCCATGATCAGAAAGCAACTTCTCTGTACGTGATCAAGGGCAGTCCGCCTGCGGCGACCTGCGCTGCGTCGTGTGGCATCTGGCCGCGCTGCGGCTCTTCGGCCGGTCGCGGCCAGAGCCACCGACGCAACCAGTAGCGCAGTCGCCACAGAGTGGACAGACAGGCCAAAAAAGGACCTTACAGTCCGACGCCGTCGACGACGGTCTGTCCATAAGGCTTGCGGCTTAGTAGGATTACACCCCTACACTTCGAGGAGAATCAGCAGCACATGACTCCCGAGAGCAACCATGTAGTCGGGGTATTGCGAGAGGTAGATAACGCCGCAAGAAAGCGCCTAGCCCCGACCAGCGCCTACCTGCTAGACATGCCTTTGATTGAGGCATTGATGACGGAGCCGTTCGACAAGCAGGACACCCTTGGGAGGCTGATGCAGCATGCGGATAACGATTGATGCAAAGCCGCGAAGAGGGCTCAGGGTTATTCAGGAGATACCGAACATCCTACTTTGCCGCATCGAAGGCTACAACGGCATGGGAAAAACAAGCGCGATAAAATTGTTGCAACTATGCGTTGGAGATCAGCCGTTTGCCGGGCAAGAAGCAGCATGGCAGACTTTCAGAGATCAGCTATCTGATACAAGCATCAGAATCACAGACTTGAAGGGCGCCAGCTCTGTAGAGTGGGAGATTAACCCGTCTCAATGGCCCGTCACGCCGGAACCCCTAGGAAACTCTGTGGGGCGGATATTGATTGACGGTAGTTCTAGAGATATAACGCACGTCCGCGAACTACTCGAAATACACCACATCCGAGCGGACGAAACCATCTCTAACATGCTTGCCAAGTATGCTGAGAAGTCACGCGACCACCTGAGGGGCTGGCTTGATACGCATGGTAAGCCGAGGCAAGTAGAACTCGACAGTGCTCTCACCTACATACAGGACCTGATTACAGCTGCGTCTCCTGCACAACTGCCTCTTGAGATTCATAAGGCAGACGCTGCCCGTGCGGAAGCGGCAGCAGTGAACCAGCAACTAGTAGCGCTAACCGAACAGGTGGAGCTACTAAAGAAGGCTGTGGCTGTCTCTGAGAAGCTCGACCAAGTTCGCGGGCGCGGACCAGAGCTTGATGAGAAGTTGGCTGAGCTCGATCGAGCGCGACGTGAACTCGTAGAGCAAAAGGCACGCCTCGACGAGGAAATTAAGCATGCCAGCGAGCGTCAGCAAAGAGATACCGAGGCAGAGAAGGAGTTTAGCCTAGCTCAGAAGCATTTCGCACGCCAGGAGACCAAGGTTGTAGAAGCAGAAACCGAGCTGCGTATCGCGTGCGAAGGCGCCGGCATTGCGGCATCGAAGCCATCAATTGAACAGGCTCGAAAGGCCGCGGCCAAGCGCCTCAAGGATTTGGTGGCGTTGCAGCCCCAAGTGAACGCTACACCCCTCCTTATAAATCTTCTCCGAGACTTGTTGTCACCACTTCATCAGGCTGAGCAGGATGACCTTGGAGAGCAGACTCTGCTTGAGGAACTGGGGGCCCAAACCCAGATTACTGTGACAACGCTGCGCGAGGCGGTGGCGCGCCAGCTCGAAGCCTTTGAACAGCAGCGGCCTACCTCAAGTGCTGAGGAGCTTGCAGCCAGCATCGATATGGCGAGAGCCAAACTCACAAAACTCGTCGATCTTGATGCTCTATTGCAGAAAGTCGACACCACACGTGACACAAAGAAGCGAGCATCCGAGCGTCTCAGCACCGCAGCGGCAAACCTACCTCCGACCACCGCGCGGGCTCTAAATGACCTGCTCACCCAGCGTAATAACATAGATGATAGGGTCACCACGCTACAAGGGCAGCATGCACGTTTGCAGCAGGCGAGGGAACTCCTCGGCGGCGGCCAATCAGAAGATGCACTACTAGCAGAACTCCTGCGCCTTTGTGCATCGGCGGAAGTGGAGGCATCCCGTGTACGCCGTCGCCTGCAGGAAAAAGCTGAGGATCTAGATCGCCTCACCAAAAAGCATGCCCTTGCCGAACAAGCGGCAACCCGTGCAACCAGAGTGGCCTCTGAACGTCTGACCCAAGTTCACAGCGTTATCAAAGAACTTTCACAGGCGGAGAACTCATGGATCCGCCGGGTTTCACCTGGCATTGATGGACTTGAGAGGGCTACTCCACAAGTACAGGTGCAGGAACTGCAGAACATTCTTTCAGCAACAGAGTCGGCGCGTAATAGACTTGAACTCGCCATCAGCTCGGTGCAGGGTATAGCAGGAGCGCTGAACAGGACGGTTGACCTTTTGGAGAAACAGGAGGGAACAACCGGAACATGGAATGACTCAGTACGCCTATGGCTGGGTGAAGAAGTACGTAGGTGGTTCGACAACGACAACGTTAAACAGGCACTCTTTGAATCTGGCAGCAGCATCTTCCTGGATCCGCTGACGATGATCGTATCGTGGAAAAATGGAGACGGTGCGGATCAGCGGCGACCCCTAGCTGCATTCTCTAGTGGTCAGCAAGCACTCGCCTTCACACGTGCACGAATGGCGCAGCTAGATCGAGAGCCTCCCCGGGCTTCCAATAGGCTAATCGCCCTAGATGAATTCGGATCAGTCATCGACAGAGACGCAATGGCGTACCTGGCGAAATATCTTACTGAACGGAGCGTTGGGAAGCCTAGCGAGCAAGTTGTGGTTATCCTGCCGCTTCGTGAAGGCACACTGGATCACAGTCGTAAAGAAGCTCCAGAGCGTGTCAAAAGTCTAGAGCTTCGGGGATATTTCGCCGAACCTCTGCTTCTAGAACAGGCTCAATAGTCCATGAATCACATTACACTTTTTGGTCTACCTACAGTGCTTGCTGATTTGGAGGCTGCACTTCTCATCGAGGATCTTACGCATCTCTGGCAGCTGACTTACTCTGAACTCCCAGGCGACCTGGAAGCAGACCTCTCCAAGTGCAGGAAGTTTTTCGATCCGTCTCTGCGAGGATTTACGCTCCGGCAACGTCTGTCGGATATAGAAACAACGCCGGCCAGCGTGTACCAGCGGATGCATAAAAAGGGAGTGTCTCTTGTAGTTGATGTGGGCGAGAATCGGCTTATCGTTGGTGTTGAGGCTCGCCTTGCACTTGGCATACTGCGCAGCAAGAACCCAAATGAAGACCACGTGGTGATTGCTATGCAAGAGGTCATGGAGGCAGAAGGTAGGGCGCTTCAGCTTTATCGCACCTGGTGCATGGGAAAGCTAATCCAGACTGTTGACCTGAGCGCTGGCACGGGGAAGGAGGTTCTACAAGCTCCGTCAGTAGGTCTAGTGATAGCTCTCCTTATCAATCGATCCACAACACCTGAAACTGCCATCATTGACTACGGCGAGTCCTCTGAAGGCGCACTTATCGATCAAGCAATCCACCATGCGGCTATACGTTTCGCAGAGACGATCGCATCGGGCAGAAAGAAGTCTTCTTCAGAACATAAACTAACAGGCGGTTATATTCTCAGCGAAGCTCGTCGTCGGCTAGCGCATCGTCTAGTTACTGTCCCCCAACAAGAGGGGTCTGGCAGGTTGCTTTATGTGCCCGCACAATACCAAGATGAGGTAATCCGATTCATCGGCAAAGACCTTGCTCGCCGACCGCAATTGACTGAGGCGAAGCTCAGAGCTGGCATCGCTGAGCTCGTTAGATCCTTCCGTGCGATCGCCGAAGAACTTGCGTACCAATCCATGGTCCATGAACGTCCTGCGGATACGATCAAAGTCACCGACCGCATCGTATCCGCGTACGCGGATGCCCATGTGGAACAGGAAAGAGCCCAATAACGTTTGTCTAGGTTCGGCGGAAGAGCATCGCACGCTCGGTCAGCTCGATGTTGTGACGAGTCTGATTCTGCGCCCAACGCGCTCCACGCTTTCGCATGGTCACGTCTTTCTCTACTGTGAAGCCGTACTCTTCAGCAAGTTTACCGATGAGCGCGGGCGTGTCGACGTAGACACCATAGGGTGCGCTGTCTCCGATGAGCCATATGCTTAGAGCGTCCGGTTCAATAGCTGCTGCCAAATTCTTCAGCACCTGAGCCATCGCTGCGAAATAGTCTGGTAGAACTTGGTCGTATTCCTTTCCTCTCGGCCTAGCAGCTCTTTCGTCCTTCAGCGCAGCGATTAGCGGTGTAAGGTGGTCGCCGAATGTTCCTACCTGGAGGAGCTGCTGGACCGCCGCTTGTGCAGCAGGAGCGCTGCTCTGTTGGGTCGTTGCGGTTACCATATCAACTCGAACAGTGGCACACATCTCCGCCCAACTCGACGCATAACCCCAGAAGTACAGTTCCAACCGTGTTGCGTCTGCGTAATCGAAGTTATTCAGGTATGGAGGTGACGAGATGCACCCCTGACCGAGTTGCTCTTCGAGTGACCACGCGTCAGGATTTCGCGAGTCGCCGGCAACGACTCGGGACAGGCCTGCGTCCGCATCGGACCTAATCGCGATATCTTCGCTGATCCAGTGAACTCTTACCAAAAACCTCGAGATCGGGTCGGAATGTATAGGCTTTCTCGCGGCTGCAGGACGTTGATATGGCCAGCCCACTTTTACAGCAGCGACGTCTCGAAGAGTAGCGAGTAGGGCCCATCTGAGATACGGCTCCCACTTGACTCGACTACCCTGTTTTATTTCGTCACGCAGTGCCGTCAACTCGGCCAGAACTGGCCCTGTGAATGACCTTACTACCAGGTCTGTTTCTGTACTTTGGAGTCTCTCTATTCGCCTTTTTGTAGCCACAGCTTTCGTTCGAACAATGTCGGCGATACGAGTGGCCTCGTTCCTTAACTCTGTCGGAGGGCCCGGCGTTGGCCTGAGCTTGAGGTTGGCGAGTTCGGCGACGAGAGGATGGGCTTCTATTCCAAAAAAGCGGAGATGGGCGCTCTGGCATCCCGTGCCTATAACGCCTGATCCTGCGAAAGGATCAAGGATCAGTGAGTCGGGGGACAGGTTCAAGGCCGAAAGTAGATGTGCTGCATAGTCAGAGGCAAACCCGGCAGGATACCGAAACCAGCGATCAAATGAGGCCTTAGAGCTGGTGCCATGGCTACGCCCGCGGCCTGACGGAGTCTCCAAGACCCGTACGGGGTCTGGGTGAGCGTCCAGGAGGGGTCCGTGCTCGGAGGAGTGGATCTTGGGTAGCGTCACTAGTCTATTGCACCACGGCGGCGGTCATCATCGCCACGGCGCGCGTCGATTTTTTCGTTCACTGCACTAGAAGCGCGCTGAGAAGGTCACTGCGTGGTTGCCAAGTCCGCGCTTGCTTATAGTAGGTGACGAGGTCGCGTCGCGGTGTGAGGACTCGGTGCATGACCCTAGCTGCCGCTCCATCCAAGTCAGCAAGCCACTCAAGTGTCCGGTCCCGTTGCCGCCCGCTCTGGGTATACATATCCGCAAGGAAGTACTGGAGGGCGACGTCTTCAGCATGGCCTAGTTCATTCCCCTCGACCAGCGTTTGAAGGATAGCGTGAACGCATCCAAGGGGGGCGTCAACATAGGAGCTGTCGCGATCTCCCCAACTGTTGATGATATGCCAAGCCATCTGCTGTGCCAAGATGGATGCTTGTCGAGGCTCCGATACTGTCCAGTTGTGCAACTTAGCTGACGGAACTAGCGCAAGGCTGTCGAGATATACGTCGGCATCGTCCGTGTGCCCGAGAGCGAGAGTTACCAGGGCGCTTAAATCCTCTCTGCTCCCCGACAGGATGCCTGCGAGAAGTGTCCTGGCTCGGTCAGAGGGGGGTTGATCCTTACTTTCGAAGACTTGCTGCAGAAGCGTGCGAACGTCGCTCAATGAGGCCGGTCGATCTTCCGGTTGTGGCGCTGCGCATGCCCGTATGAACTGGCGCCAGTGTTGATTCTTTCCATCGGGTAGATGGTAGATGCCATGGACAGGCCACTTGCCGCTGAGAAACCACTCGGCTAGCCGCCCGATGCTATAAATATCTACCTTTTTGCTTGATTGATATTTAGCGTCCACCATCAGCTCGGGTGCACTAAAGCCAGGCGTACCTACTCCTTGACCGGTTACGGTCAGGGGTGGTGAGGAGCTGGTAGGGGGCCGCAAGACTAGGCCCCAGTCGGATATCACCCATCTGGGGCTTTGTGACTCAGGGACGCTTATCAGTGGGATGTTGTTCGGCGACAAATCTCTATGGATATGCTCCTGATTATGTGCTACATCAAGCGCTCTCGACACATCTACCAGCAGGCTTGCAAAATCGTCCTCACTTAGTTGTGGGCGGCGCGCGGTGAGGGTTCCTTCCGCCTGAGGCATTGTGTACCAGTGATAGCCGGGGTCAAAGTCCCACACCGGCATGATGTTTGGATGAGCTAGATCTCGCTGCGCGTTTATCTCTCTATAGAGTCGAGCCAGCGCGTCGGGTGTCGAATTACATCTCTTCAACGCCACCCGCAGTCCATCTTCTCGGCGGATGGCGCCTCTAACCTCTGCGTATCCGCCTCGACCAAGCGTTTTAGGGTCCATCTTGTAGAGTATCCGCGGGTCAACGCTGTCTCCACGCTGCATCATGAGATCAGCGTAGGTGGCGGGCCTCTCCCACGGCAGAGGCTTCGGGCTTGTAATCCGTTCGATACAGCTGCAGGCGTCGGCTGCAGTCAGAGTGCCGGCATTGCGACTGCGGACTTCGGTGCCCCAGTTCTGCGGCGGGGCCGATCGTCGCCGTGCCTCTCCGCCGTGGGATCGTTGAGTCACGTCACCAGGTGACCATGGCTGAGGTGCTGAATTGCCCACGACGGGCGAGGTGGTCGCTATCGGTCGACCTTGCTGACACGGATCCAACCCGGGGCCTGGACGACTTCAGAGGGGAGTGGACAGGGATTGGGAGGCCGACATGCGCAATGAGCACGGCCCGGACGCGTACGCACGTTGATTGACAGCCTTGCCATGACTGCGGATAAGAAGGCGGCTTGGCGGCTGAGGCCGTGACGATCGCGGACTTCGGTGCCCGCCATGCGGGGTAGGGCGATCGACGCCGAGGCCCTCCTTCGTCGGACCCCGGCACCGGGGTGGCCATGGCAGAGATGACAGCAGTACGACCGCAACGTCCCCGCACGGTGACGAATCCGCGCCATCGTCCACACGCACCTGACCCAGCCGAGCAGGGTGATTGTTCGCCTGAAAGCGGACGGTCAGGGCTCGACTGGATCGCTGGCATCGGGCGGATGAGGAGGACCGCTGACGAGGCGGACTGCTGTACAGCAGTGGGGGAACCGTGAGGTAGCGCCAGCTCATTTCAAAATCAATGATGAAAGGTTAGATAATTCCGCACTTGAGGTAATCCATCAGGTCCTCACCGCCCCCACCATACGCGACCAAGTACGTCGGGAAGGGTGGGAGAGCCTGCTGCCCAGCCTCGGGCAGAAGCCCACCACTTGAACCATGCCGAGTTTGGTGGAGACTCTGATGAGCCCGGAACATGTACGGGATGACCATGTGGCTGCTCAGCCCAAGCCTCAATTGAGTCGCAATAGTACGCGTGAGGTCCCCGATAACTTTCGCCATAGACGATGCCCATACGCCTCAAGCGCTCTATGTGACAGCCGTGTTACTCGCCCAACGTTTCTACAAGATACAGACCTTCGCGTTACATTGACTGCTTCAGCCGCACGTTTCAGCATTCTAACTTGTGACATCCCGCAGAAGGTCACCCAAACACAAGTGTCGAGCGCCTACTAGCGACGGCACTCCCTGCAAGAATCTTGTAGCCGGACCTAATCAACGCTGCCATCTCCATAAAGGTTTGTCAGCGTTAGCGATCGGTGAACGGGCGAGGAAGCCCCCAAAGCCAGCTTCGCCTTACTCTAGACGGAGCCCCGCAAGCGCGCCTCCGCCTCTACCGCGCTCCAGCCTGCGCGCGCAGAGAGCCGAGGAACGCGAAAAACGACTGATCAAGGAGGCCATAGACTATTTCGAAATCGCCATTGAGAAGGGCGCCTTAGCTGCGGCCACCGATCGCGCCTGCGAATATGCCAGCAAAGAGACATGGGCCAAACTCACCAAACGCTGGAACGGGAAACGATGCCAAACGTTAGCGCAGATCGCGCGGGACGTTTTGGAGGGCAAAGAGCAGATTCACGCAGGCATTGGCAAGGTGGCCGGATTCCTCGTTGGACTATTTAAGGGAGGTTCATTAGAGCGGACTTTCGCCGCCGAGATTGTCAGCCGAATTCCCCTTCCTATCCTAGACGAGAAATTGACTGCAACGGCCCGCGGACTGCAAATCGTCGGCATAGGCGTATGCTGCATGCAGGGATACGATCTAAGTCGCTGTGCATGCTTCGTAGATGTGGCGAAGTTCGAAGGCAAGGCGCAGCTCAAGAAGCTAGTTCTGACAGGTGCGGAAGATTGGGCTTCGTTATCTACCTTCAGCCATTAGCGTTGGGCTCGGCGCAAACCAGACAGGCCGCGATGCGCATAGGCAGTCCAAGCGACTGTCAGTCAATCTGCATATAAAGGTGACAGAAGAACAAATTCTTTTATGTAGGCTTATGCTTGCCTGTGACACGCGCGAGACAAGCTCGGCCAAGAGGTGTTACTGACGGGAAATTGGATTACTGGACCAGCTGAGCCGTTCGCCGGACACTGACATTGAGTAACTGGAATATTTCTCAATGTGACCAGAGAGTCAGGTAGGCGAATCGCCCGGCGTAACCTCCAGGACACCCAGATGCTCGTACTCACCTCCATCGAGGACAACGGCATGCACGTCGATGACGCAGCGGCCACGCCTCTGAGTCGCCCCAGCAAGAGCGTGTTGAGTGGGTGATGGCCCGCACTGAACATGCAGAGCTCGGGAGCGAATCGTGGACGTAATCGATGTCTGAACGAGCCACAGGACGCTGGCCGTGACCACCGTCCGCCCGAAGGCTTTGCTGCAGTTCCCGACCACCCTCCGGTGATTGCAGCGTCCGCTGGTCGACCTTTGACTGTTACAACCGACGCCTGAGTGAGGCGCCGCGCCAGTGCCTCTCTGTGATAAAGATTGCCGCGATTATCGCTATAACGAGGACGATCGCCATTCTGACCAGCAGCCAGCGGAACTGGTCGAAGCTGGGGTCCCACAGAGCGTCGTCGGTCGGGTCGTACTGATTCAGGTTGGAGGCGGAAGCCATAGCGGCGAAGCCGAGCCGTGCAGGCAGTATCAGGCTGAATAGCTGCAGGGGCCGGTAGGTTAGGTCAAAGAGGGAGCCATTGAGTACCACTTGCAACATGGCGAGGAGCGTGTTCAGGGTGACTGCTTGCTCCAGGGTCTTCGCTATCGCCGAGATGAGCATGCCCAATCCCAGAGATGAGATCATGACAAGGAAGATCACCAAGAGGAGCAACGGGTAGGGGTGCCACCCGTAAGCCTTCGGTTGCAGGTCCCGTCCCCATTGGTAAATGGATGTCATCACCACCGCCATGACGCCGCAGATGACCCCGAAGACGATCGTCTTGGCTGCCAACAGGCAGGTGGCGCTCACCCCGATCCGATGATCACGGTGGAGCACGTCACGGTCATGGACCAGGTCGGTGTAAGTCAACGAGGATCCAGTTAGGGCAGCGACGGTCACCAGAATCGCCAAGACCTGAACGCTCTTCATGTCAGGGGAGGGTTTCAGGCCGCCGGGCGAGGCTTCAATGGCCAAGAATGCCCCGATCAGAGGCATGATGAGCAGGGTGATCAGCGACCTGAGCCCCCGTCTCCATACCAGCAGGATCTGACGTCGCAACGCCATCCCAAAGCCCCGAAACGAAGCCCAGCCCCACCAGGAACGGCGAAGGTTCGTATCGTATGCCGGTAGGCGGCCGGTTGGCTGCCTCCGCTCCGTTTTCTCCAGCCGCCCCCATGAGGTTGCTCCAACCCTGGTTAGTGGTTGGCGGTGGCTCCTTGACCAGATGTCCTCCCTTGTCCAGAATTGCCACCTTGTCTACCAGGCCCAAGTGGGCGGTCGTGTGAGTGGTTATGATCACCGTGGAGGGAAGATTCGCGCTGAGCCATAGAAGATCCCTCGTAATATCCAGATCTTTGCCGAGATCCAGGCCAGCCGTTGGCTCATCCAAGACGAGCAACTGTGGGTGCCCAAGCAGTTCGACACCGATTGACACTCGGCGGCGCTCTCCACCTGACAACGTCCTCACCTGTTGGTCGCGCTGACCGCTGAGGCGCAGCTGGGAGATCACATCGTTGACCCGACTCTTGACAGCACGTCGTCCGCGGACTCCGGCGGCATAGCGCAGCGTTTCGTATACCGTGAGGTCCGGGTAAAGATCGTCAGTTCCTGATTGTGGAACGTATCGGATCTTATTTCGGTGCGGACGGCCAACCCCGCCCGGCGGTTGGAGCCGGACCGTGCCGCCAACGGTGTGCCGGCACTCTCCCAGAAGAACCTTGATCAGCGTCGACTTGCCAGCACCGGCCGGCCCCACCACGGCGGCCATCTTGCCGCGTTCGACTTTGAGGCTGACATCGTCAAGTAGGGCGGCGCCGTTTTCGTCGAGGGCTGTTATGTGTCTCCACTCGACGTCGAGGGCTTCGCCTTCAGCGCGTGAAGCGATCTTGGACTTGATTGCCTTGATTGCAAGGTGGACAAGCCCTCCCCCGAAGATCACGGCTACGATCAAGAGCGCCAAGTGCTCGGCCGCCCAGCGCACGGTCAAGGCGCCCCCACGCGAGACCAGGTCAGTTCCGCGTTCGATCCAGGGCAGACGCTCATGCCATTCACCAAACCGCTCTCCTCCTGGGAGGTAGACGACGGCTGTGATCGCCCCGAGCAGGAGCCCGAGGATCGTGACCTGGCGAGGGAAGCGAAGGATCATGCAAACGGCGAACGCAGCCGCAATCAGGACCGTGAGGAAGGCCAGGACCGCCAGCACAGGCGAGGAGTCGTCGGCAGATGCCGCAGCTGAGATCAGTACTGCCATAAGAGCCCCCGAACCCCTTTGGCGCATTTCATCTCACCTGGATGTGTCCGGTCTGCGATGTGATTCCCTGCTGGACGCTGGCTGTACAGCTGGCCTCGGCTTCGTCCGCCGACTCTTGGCGCCAAGAGGGCCATTCCCCACGCGTCTTGAGTCACCCAGATGAGTCTGATAGAGATCTTGTTTTGCTACCTACCCTGGCACTTAACACCGAACTGCTACCTCTGCCTAATTTTGGCCAAGCATGTCAATCATTTCTTACAAGATCGAGTTATAGCCGGACCAAGGTATCTGGCGATACGCCCGAGCGCAGATCAGACCGGATCCGGTTTCCACTGTTCGGTTCGTGTGAACTCTGCGAGTTCCGGACTTACCTTGCGAGAGATCTTGCAACGTTCCGGTTAAGTCTGCGATGTAGTGCCTGCTGTTGATCCAGGATGCCGCGTGTGGCTGGATTGTCCGTGGTGCCGGGTGGAGTCGTGCGGCCGGTTGATGACTTCGAGTTCGCGTCGCCGCGCGGTGTACGACTCGGACCGGACCCGGGGCCATCATCGGATGCTGATCCGCCGGCGTAGCGAGGTCGTGTCGGACATTCAGCAAGACCGCCGTCGTCATCACCGCGAAGTCCGCCGGGCGCAAGGTCTTCGGGCTCGCCACCGCAGGCGTCCGTCTCGCTTGACCTCTTGCGCGTCAGTCCGGCAGCCAGTGCAGCTCGTGCGCCAGGGTTTTGGCGACGGCACGGATGCGGCGGTGTAGCGGCGACTGCTCGCGTGGGAGGACCAGGTGGATCGTCAGGCTGGGCGCGCCCCGCAGCGGTCGCCAGGTGAGACCGGCCGGTTGTGCCGTGACCGCGGCTTCTCCGGCCGGGGCGAGGGTGACCCCGTCGCGCAGGTCGCGCTGAGACATGTCGAAAGAGACTGCGGGCGTGTGGAATCGGGGGTGTGGTCGGGTGTCTCGGAACAGTGCGGACAGCTGATCGTGGATCACGGGGTTGGCCGTACGGTCCGGGAGTCGCAGCGGATACGCGGCCGCGTCGGCGATCTCGATCTCCGGGTGTTCGGCCAGCGGATGGTGCTGCGCCAGCTGGACCCCGACGCGCATACGCCGCAGCAGGAACCGGCGCACGCCACGGCCCGGCTGTTCACCGCGGGTGATCCCGGCATCGATGCGGCCGTCGGCGACCGCGGGGGAGATCTCCGGTGTCGTCATCGGGACCGCGCCGACCTCGAGTCCGCTGTTGCCGCTCGACGGCTCGACATCCGATCAGCAGTTCGTGGCCCCAGCCCGCCGCAGGTCCGCGTTCTGCGCAAGGGCTCGAGCGCCCGGGGACTCCAGGTCCGGTATCAACTCAGGCATTCACTCGGTCCCCGTCGACCGCCACCCGCCAGACCCTCGCCCCATTCGCACGGCCTGCGGTCAGGAGTCAAGCTCCGATTCGGATCTAGGCATCTGAGGCGAGCGCCCAAGTCGGCGAAACTCGGGCTCGTACACAGTCAGTAGGTTCGAATCCTGCCGGGGGCACTCATCTCAACCAGGCGTTTCGCCTTCTGACCGGGGCGAACATCGCACGATGCCCAGCTGATCTGCTAGGCCGCTGTACAGCGACCGCCGCTCAAGGCCCATCGCCCGGCTCAGGAGTCTGCACGGACTCCGTGGGGACATCGCCGTGGTGGAGTTGACCGGTCAGCTTTATGGCCACGCTCTCTGAGAAGACCGAGGTCCGCTCGACCCGGGTACCATCCGGGCGAATCTCCACCTCGATCTGCAAGATGATCCCGCGCACCTTGGACGACCGGCGGAAACGGGGTGCACCCAGGCGCCTCCACCACCTGGTCACACTCACCGTGGTGACCCTTCCGCCCGCCGGCCCGCTCCCGTCGACGGCGGCCGTCACGCCACCGGACAACAGGGTGAGGAGAACCAGTGCGCCCCAGGCCCGTGGGTCGTCTTTCAAGTCTGTGGCGATATTGATCACGATGCCCAGCGCCGAGGTGACGGCCGCGACGGCGATCGTGAGCGTGACCCGGCTTCTCCTCACCGGCCCGCCTCCTGCGCGCCGGTGGCCCCCGCACGGGCACGGACCGCCACGGGGTGCCCCTCGCCCAGGGCGCGGGCGGCGGTCTCGGCGACCTCGCCCAGCAACTCCTGAGCCCGTACTGTTTGGCCGGTGCGCAGGTACAGATAGCCCAGGTTCACCGACACGCGCAACGTGTCGGGATGCTCGTGGCCGAGAGTTCGCTGCCGAGCGCGTATCACCTTCCTCAGTTCCGTCTCCGCGGCATCGGTCTGTTCGCTGCCGGTCAGGGCGGCGGCCAGGTTGGCGCGGGCGGTGAGGGTCTGCGGGTGGTGGGGGCCCAGGACACGGGCGGCGGCGGATACGATCTCGCGCAGGTGGGCGGCGGCTTCATCCGTTCTGCCGTCGTCGGCGAGCACCGCGGCGAGGTTGGCACGAGTGGCGAGGGTGTCCGGATGATCGTCGCCGAGGACCTGTCGCAAGGTGGGCAGGACGTCGGACAGTTCCCGTTCCGCTTCGGCGAGACGTCCAGCTTCACGCAGCGCGACCGCGAGGTTGGCACGAGCCTGGAGCCGCTCGGCGCCGGCCAACGCGTCCGCTGCATCCTGCAGCGCTCTCACCGCTGCATCAGCCCTGCCGCGGTCCAGCAGTGCCAGCCCTCGTTGCGCGTGCGCTTTCTCGGAAACCCTCCTCCTGCGGAGGAAGACGATCAGCGACGTCGCCAGGATCGCCGCACCCGCTGTCCATAACGCCGGTGTCGGTAATGCCGACCCTGTAACGGTGATCCTGGTCGACAGCAGGAAAGCGGTAAGGCCCACCAAGGCCGCCACGATGCCCGCCAGGATGCCCGACGTAAGGGCCGCAAAGGCAGTCCGACGTGCGGAGGCCTCGGTAGGCATCCTGTCCAGGGGGAGATCGGTGTCGTCCGCGACAGCCTCCGATGCGACAGACGCCGTGAGGGCACCTTGGACCTCGTTGGCTTTACCTTGCACAGCCAGCAGTCGAAGCAAGATGTCATGGGCCGACGGGCGGGAGGCCGGCGCCTTCGACAATGCGGAGCGCACCACGTCGCGCAACGGCTCGGGCAGCGCGCTCAGATCGGGTTCGTCATAGAGGACTCTGTACAGCACTTGCGCCACCGAGTCGCTCCCAAATGGCAGGACACCAGTCGCTGCGAAGACAATCGTCGCTCCCCAGGCGAAGATGTCAGCCTTCGTGCCCACCTCGTCACTGGCGATCTGCTCCGGCGCGAGGATCACAGGGGTACCGATCGCCTCGCTGGTGGTGGTGCCGGTCTCGGCCACGCGGGCGACGCCGAAATCCACCACCCGCGGCCCGTCGGCAGACATGAGCACGTTGGACGGCTTGAAATCGCGGTGCACGACCCCGGCGCGGTGAATGGCCGCGAGTGCGGTGGCTGTTCCGATGGCGAGCCGATGCAGCGCCGCGTCTCGCAGCGGCCCGTTGGCCATCACGACTTTGAGCAGGGAAGGGCCCTCGATGAACTCGCTGGCGATGTAGGCGGCGTTGCCATCCATGCCAGCCTCCAGGACCCTCGCCGTGGCGAAGGGAGCAACCCGCTGGGCGGCTTGCAGCTCATTGGCGAACCGCGAACCGGCTTGGGGGTCGTCGCCCAACCGGGCGTGTAGCAGCTTGACCGCCGCCCGCTCGCCGGCATCGTTGGCGCCTAGATAGACGACGCCTTGTCCACCCTTGCCGATCCGGCCGAGCAGCCGGAAGGATCCCACCCTGCTTGGGTCCCACGCTCTCAGGGGTTCGACATCAGTCACATGCGCCTCCGACTGGGAAGGCTCTCGTCTGGATAGCAACCCTACGGCGCCGTGGCCCGCAGCGAGGGAATTACTCGGTCTTCAGCCCGGTATGGCTGGCCAGTCCGTCAAGCCGCACTGCTCACCAAATTCGGATAGACGCTTGAATCATCAAGGCTAGCTCATGGCCCGCCGTCGACATATGGTCAACCGCACGACCACGTCTTCTCCGCACAGGCTGCCTTGCATGATCACGGGCCTCTTGTGGGCCATCCATAACCTTGATCGAGCAATATCTGTGCAGCAGGTCAGAAGCATGTCTGCGAGCGAACCTGCAATCCTCTCCGGAGCCGGGTGCGCAGGTTCGAATCCTGCCGGGGGCACCATTGCCGGGGCACCATCTTCGACCAGCAGCAAAGCGCCCTTGACCTGCGGGAACGTCGGTCAAGGGTTTCTTCATGTGTCCGGCGCCGTCCGGCTGTCACTGAATCGTCTGCGGTTGATCGTGCCCAATACGTGCCGGAGCTACCGACGCATAGCGCGCACGCATACAAGGTGTACGCCGGAGTGGGGGTTAGGTAGTGTCCGGGTCGTGCGCCAGGGTGCCCGCAAGTTATTGACCGCCGCGATGCTCGTCTCGCTCATGGTGCTGACGGGCTGCTCAGGGGACGCCGACATACCGACGTTGGACGAGGCGACCAAGCAGCTCATTGCGGACGGCGACAAATTGCTCGCTTCAAGGGAGTTGGCCGCGACTGGATCCGCCGCCGCGACCGAAAGAGCGGACCGGGAAAGCGAAGTGGGGTGCTTGAAGGGCCAGGTTCAGCGGTTCTTCCGGGCGCAGGGTGACCTCACCGGGCCGCCGTACGTCCACTCACCATCGAACGTGGCCGGTTTGATGGCGAGTTGGCTACAGTTGCGCGGTTACAACATGATTGTGGACGATGCCGATCTTGGCGACGAGAACCTCGGGGCCGCCGTCCTGCGGAATCCGCAGACAGGCATCACCTTCTTCGTGACCGTCCGCAATGGGCAGAAGCCGCACATCATGATCGTGGGCAAGACCAGCTGCTACCAGCGCGACGGCTAGTGCCGTGACCGGAAACGTTCGCCGGGCGCCACTGGCCGAGCAAGCGTGGGTCGCAGGATCTCTGGTAGGCATGCGTCCATGAACTCGCCTACGGCTCAACACCTGCGCATCGTTTCCCCAGTGTTCGCCATCGAACAACTGCCGCATCCGGCGTCGCCCGGGGACGACTGGGTCGTGCTTGTCCGCGGGCCAGAAGGGCTGACCGTTGTCCGTGCGGTCCGGCCTCTGGAGTCATCGGAACGGTGGATCGGTTTCTACAGTGGGGCCACAGCCCACGGCCTGGACGTTCCTGGAATGCTGGCGGCGATCGTCACGCCGCTGGCAGAGGCGGCGATACCGGTGTTCGTCGCCTCCACCTCCGACGCCGACCTGGTTCTGGTTCCCCAGCGGAGAGAGCAGCAGGCCGTCATCGCTCTGGAGGAAGCGGGACACCAGGTGGAAAGCGGGGACGGTCAGGCCGGTGAACCTTTCTGGTCACAGCACTAGCAATCTCTCTAGGAGGGCATTTGTGTGGCCTCGGCACGCGCGGCCTGGGCTTGCTTGCGGAGACGGTCGGCGGTGGATGCGCAGTCGTCCCGGAGCAGGTCGACCTCACGAGCCAGTTGCACGGCCTGCGTGATGAAGCGGCCCGCAGCCGGTCCCTTCCAATAGGCATCGGCACCCTGCGGCCTGGCCAGCGCGCCGGTGAACACCTCGGCCAGTTGTGCGGCGTATCGGGTGAGGTCGGCGGCGAGCTGTTCCTTTTCGGCGGCCTGCTGGAGCAGCTGACCTTGGCTGGGAATGGTCATGCTCAGCCTCCTCTCGCTTCCAGGGCCTTCTTCAAACCGTCGTAGAGCCTGCCGCGGATCGCCATCCGTACCTCATTCTGTTGCTCTTCGGTCAACGGCTTTTGACCATGCTGGGCGAGCGATTCGTTTATCCACTGGACCTGTTGTCGCACGATGGCGTCCGCGACGGTCGCGGCCGTGGCCGGGGTCTTCTTGTCGAGGTAATCCGTGATCATTCCCTTGAGGCCGTCCTTGGCCTCATCCAGCGCGACGTCACGGCCTGTGGCCGTCGTGGCGTCTTCGATGGGCCAGTATTTGTTGGAGAGCCAGGAGACAGGTATCAGTGCGACCCCGGCGAGCCAGTCCGCATATTCATCGTCGGTCCACTCCGCATGGGCCGAGCCGCTCAGCAACAGATTGGCCGCCCCTCCGGCGAGCGCGGCGCGGGAAGTGAACTCGCGCTGGATGGCTTCGTCTCCGAACGGCCTGAACTGGCCGATGTCCATCCCAGCGGTGTAGTTCTGCATCGCTTTCATCAGCGTGTTTGCCGCGTCTTTGTCCTGCATGAGGCCGCCCATGAACCGGGACGCGGTGTCAGGGTCGAGGCCGTCCCAGGGCGCCCTGGGGAATAGCCGTGTCAGTTCCGGCGAGTCGCGCTTGGACTGTCCGCGGGCGAGCTGGTCGAGATAGGGCACAACATTCTCGGCGAGGATCTCGCTGATCGGCGAGTCCTTGAACGTGCCCCACGAGCCTCCGATCCACGGACTCTCCTCGGCACCCATCCCGCGAATGATGTTGAACCACGCCCGGTCGCGCACGCTGTCCACTCCCGCGCCGGGTCGCAACGCCTTGTCCAGAACGCCAGCCAGCCTCTTCTCGAAGTCGGGGATGCCGCTCTGCCGGGCACGCTGCGGATGCAGTAGCCAGCCCGCCGCGTCCTTGTTCTCGGCCAGCAGCGTCTGTAACGCCTGCGGATTAGCGTCATACGCGTCCACCAGCACGTTCAGATTCCAGTTCTGGCTTGTCGGGAGGTCTGCGGTCAGCGGACGGCCGAGTACCCGAAGCGCGACCTGATTGAGGAGCTTGGTCGATGGTTTGGACATCGCGACAAGCGCCGTCAACACGCCGGGCTGGGTCGTCTTGATGAACTGTTCGCCCCACTCTTCGCCCAGTCTTCCCGCGCGTTCGGCGTTTGCGTACGCCTCAGCCAGCGGGCCAAGGGTCTCTCTTCCCTCTTTGAGCACGCTGGGCGGCAGTCCCTTGTCCATGGCCGGACCCTTGTTTTCCATCCAGTGCATGAACAGCGCACGGAACTTGTCCGGCCCGAGAGCGGACAGCAGCGCAGCGGCGTAAGCGGGATCGTTCAACTTCTCTTTGGTCGCCGCCGTGGCGGCGGTCACCTTGCGCCAGCTCTCCACCGAGTTCTCGATCTCATGCTGCTTGAGCGCCCCGACGATGGGCGCCGCGTCGGCTTTTCCCTGACGAGTGGCCTCCGCTTCGCTATTGAACGTGAACAACCCGCTCAACACGCCGTTCTCCGAGGCGGGAACCATCTGCTTGAGGGTGTCCATCCGCCACTTGAGATCCCGCTGCGTGTCATCGAAGAACGCCCAGGACCGGTGCATGGCGGCCACTCCTGGTGGACCGGTCCACGACGCGCCCGACTCCGCGATGGCAGCCTCAAGCCCTGGTCGTGTGCGGCCCAGGACGTCCTTGCCGACGGTCATTTGACGCATCAGCTGTTCTGCCCCGCTGGGGTCGATCCCGACGAACTCCCCCATGGACCCTCCCAGAGGGTTGGTTACAGGGCAGGAGTCAAGCACACTAGCCAATCTCGGTAAATGCCCTATGTACCTCTATAAACAACCGGAATTACCCTTGCTTGGTAGCGGACGGCCAAAAATCGGCATTGCGACCATCTGAGCGCAATATTGGCGAGACTGCCACTCTGTCGGCCCCGAGCCCGGAGCTCCTTCTGTTGGACCTTTGCTGCCTGCCGTTAACGCGCTATCCGTAAAACAGGTGGCATGCGCGGTTGCGGACGCGGAACTCAGGGCGGGAAGGCGGGAACAGCTCGTCGCACTTCGCGGCGATCAGGGGTGCCACTCGCTTCTTGCTGCTGTCTTTCCGATCGATACGCTCGGGTTCTTCCGCGTGATCAACGCGACTCGTTGTCTTCCTGCGCGGGCCCTCCGTTGGGTGCTCAGGACGCTTGCGCGGCGCAGCGGAGGGTGATCGATGATGGCTTCCCGACGATATCGCCTTGCCCTTCGACACCTTGGGTCTTGAGCTGGGCGTCGCTGAGGGCGGCGGCGTGCGAGGCACGGGCGCTGATGGCAAGGTCGAGGCAAGTCCGATCGGCCGTTCTGCAACGCTCAGCCGTGGCGGCGGCATCGTGGTGGCGTTCGTTCGTGGGGAGGCGCTGTCCGCGCTCCACGTGCTCGACCAGATGCCGAAGCCCACGCAGGCCAAGAAACCCGCGACAAGCGCCGGCCGGGTCAGCCGGTCCCGGGTTCGCACGGTCGATGTCTTTGGCGGGGCTGGGGTCGAGTATGTTCGCCAGCCGAGGGAGTCGGATGTGGTGAGGTGCCGGGGCCTGTCCCGAAGCGGAAGGCCGTACGGAGGTCGCCGGAAGGGATGCAGGTCGCTGGATGCTGTGACGGCGTGGTCGTGGTCTTCGTGCATGGTCCTCCTCTCGCTGTCCGTGCACGCCAGGGTGACGCAGCGTGGCACCCTTTTGGTGGGAACGACGCGGCGCGGCGAGCATTGTGAAGGGAAATGGCCCCGGTGGTTCCGGGGCTGAAGGCGCATAAGGGTCAGCTATGCCCCACAGATGTCGTTGATCTTGCTAGCGCCCGTGCTAACAACGTTCCTGGACGCGGGTGTACGTCCTTGGAAGTGGATCAAGACAAGGGCGGCTCTGAGCAGGCGCACGTGACAGTGGCGGACGCCCGTGGACAGCCTCGAAGTCCCTTGTAAACAGAAGGTCAGGGGTTCGATTCCCCTCGTCGGCTCTACAGTGTGACCAGGGAGTTCCTTGATCAAAAGGGGCTCCCTGAGTCGTTTCTGGAGCCCGACTGTAGCAACGGTTGTAGCAGCCGCACGGAGTGCCCGGGGCGTTGAATGCCTGTGGACCAACTACTGACCACTGCTCCGTAGGTAGGAAGGGTCAGCCGCGCGGGGCATACATGATCACGGCTACACCGGCCAGGCAGATCAAGGCGCCGATGACGTCCCACCGATCGGGTCGGAAGCCGTCCATCACCATGCCCCAGGCCAGGGATCCGGCGACGAAGACGCCGCCGTAGGCGGCCAGGATGCGGCCGAAGTTCGGGTCCGGCTGGAGCGTGGCGACGAACCCGTACAGGCCCAGCGCGATGACGCCGGCCCCGATCCACAGCACGCCGCGCTGCTCGCGTACCCCCTGCCAGACCAGCCAGGCTCCGCCGATCTCGGCGAGTGCGGCCAGGGCGAACAGCAGGAGGGAGCGGACGATCGTCATGACCGGTAGTACAGCGCATTCCGGTGGCAGGGCCGCCGCCGGGTCACCACCGAGTGGCGTGCGTTCAGCATCCGCAGCCGTTTCCGTTGCAACCGCAGCCAGTTCCGGATGTGGCGGCACTGCGGGCGGTGCGGCGGCGGTGCAGCCACCACATGCCCGCGGCGGTGGCGATCAGCAGCCCGGCGACGGCCAGTAGGGTCTGTTCGGCCAGCGCGGCGCCGGCTCCGGTGAGCAGCCCTGCCCCGATCAGCACCGGTAGGGCGCAGCAGGCCGCGCACGCAAGTACCGCCAGAGCGGCAGTGATCTTGCTGCGCAGCGGCGGACCAGCACTACCGTCTGGGGCGTGCTCGATCGGCGCGCTGCCGGGGCACTGAGGGGCACGGTGGTGGGCGTGCGGTGGTCGTGGTGGGTGCTCACGCGGTCAGCTCTCCTCGGGGTTACGGCCTGTGGCCAGGTCGGCGAACGGCAGGGGGCAGTCGGGGCAGGTGCAGTGGGTCAGGCTGTCGCAGCCTGCGGTGACCACCTGGGTCAGCGCCTGGCGGATGGTGGTCAGGTCGGCGATCCTCGCGTCCACCTCGGCGATTTTGGCCTGGGCGCGGGCGCGCAGGTCCGGGGTGGGGTGGCCGCGCCTGCCGGTGTCGATCAGCTCGGCCACCTCTTCCAGGGTGAAGCCGAGCCGCTGGGCGGCTTTGATCACGGTGAGCAGGGTGACGACCTCGGGCGGGTAGGTGCGGTGCCCGCCGGGGCTGCGCTGAGGTTCGGCGATCAGCCCGCGGCGTTCGTAGTAGCGCAAGGTCTGGATGTTGACCCCGGCCTGCTCGGCCACCTGCCCGGTGCGTAGGTACGGGCCGTCGATGTCTTGCGTCATGCCGGCCGTCCCGCTGCGATGTCCGCGCCCGTGATCGTGCCCGCGCGACTGCCCTCGAAGGCCAGCCCGGCCTGCGCCCAGTCCTCCTTGCCGCCGACATAGACACGTACGTCGGCATAGCCGAGACGGGTGAACACGGCGGCAGCGATCTTGGAGCGGTTGCAGTATGGGCCTGAGCAGTAGACCACCACCGTGGCCGCCGGATCGGGCGCCACCTGCTCGGCCAGCTCGGCGGTGAGCTGGCCGGGCACGTTGCGCGCGCCTGGGATGTGCTCGGCGGCGAAGGCGTCGGCCGGCAGGGCCTCCACCAGTTGCACGGCCCCGCTGTCCAGCAGCGCGAGCAAGTCGTCGCGCGTGATGCGCTCCATCACAGTCCTCCCATCGTGGAGTCGGAGCGTGGCCGCTTCACGCCGAAGCGGTCGAGGCGCTGGCGCGTGCCTGCAAGGCATCCAGCACCCCGACCTGCTCCGGCGGAACCCTTATCTCCAGCGCCAGGCTGCCGTCGGCGATGGTGAGGGTGAAGGTGAAGAACGAGCAGCATCCGTTCTCCCGCGCCGCCAGCTCGGCGGCCCGTGCGGCATTCTCGGGGCTGAAGATCAGCTCCAGTCGTAGTCGGGTGCGATCCGGGCGTGACAGGGCCTGCACCGCTTCGGCGAACAACCCGTCGAACTCGGCGACCCGAAGGGGCTGCTCGGCGGTGGGCAGCGTGCACGCAGACGGTACCCATTCCTGGTCCAAGGCAATGTCTTGTGTCATACCTCGACGGTAAGCCTGTACCTAGGTACCGGATGCAAGCCCTGCGACCGACTCTCCTCTTGCGAGGCAACAGGGCCCGCTCCGCCCGGCGTGGCGAGGTCAGCCGACCGTGTAGCGGAGGGGATCGTTCGGGTCGGCGATGAAGTGCAGTCCTTTGTCGGCCAGGTGCTTATTTAGTTCGTCGGCGCCTTGGATGTGGGCGGCTGTTTCGGGCAGCAGGTAGTACCCCTCCAAGATGGCTCGGGCGGTGTCGTTGTCGCTGACCGCGCAGTCCCAGATCACCTGCTCGCCGTGGGTGGTGATGTCGAAGGCGAAGAAGGCGCAGCACGCCTTTTCGCGCTCGGCCAGATCCCGTACCTGCTCTTCGACGCCGGGCTCGGCGCGCAGCCGGAAGCGGATGCCCTCGGCGGTCCTTTCGCGGCTGATGAGGTGCTGGCCGAACAGGCGCCGGTACTCGTCCAGGCGCTGCTGGGTGGTGTCGGGTGCGGTGGTCATGTCGCAGACGATCGGAGTGGAAGCGGGTGGGATGTCCACGGCGGGCTCCTTTTCGGGGTGGCTTGTCGGCGCTCTTGCAGCGCCATCACTCCAACCGTAGAGTCTGGACTTGAGTCCAGAGTCAAGGGGTGAAGCGGCGTGAAAATCGGAGAAGTCGCTCAAGAGGCCGGGGTCACCGTGGACACGGTCCGCTTCTACGAGCGGCGCGGCATCCTGCCCGCCGCCGAGCGCAGACCCTCGGGGTATCGCATCTTCAGCGCCGCGGCGGTGGAGCGCATCCGGATGGCCAAGGCCCTGCAGGAGCTGGGCTTCACCCTGGATGAGGTCGTCGACGCTCTGGCCGCCCATGATCAGGGCGGTGCCACCTGCGACAGCGAGCGGTGGCGGTTGGAGGCTGTGGTGGACCGGATCGACGCCAAGATTGCTGAACTGGCCAGGGCCCGGCACGCCGCAGTGGAGAGCTTAGAGGACTGCCAGGCCGGCCGATGCCGCCTCATACTGGGCCGCCAGCAGTAAACCTCGATGCGGGCGCGCGGTCGACCGGCCCTCCCACTGCGCGGTCGCCCGAAGTACCACACGCCGCGCTTCATGCTGGTGCCCTAGTTGCGCGCCGAGCTGGAGGTGCGCATCCCGGCCGAGGGCGGCCCGGGACGGGCCTGGCAGGCGGGTCCGGCGATCGAGGCCGTGACGCCCGCGACGGCGGCCCGGCTCACCAGGGTCGGATACGCCCGCTGCAGCGCGGCCCAGCAGGAACTGCAAAACCAGCTCGACGCGCTGCGCGAGGCGGGCTGTGAGCCGATCTTCTCCGAGAAGATCAGTACCCGGGTCAAGGTGCGGCCGGAGTTCGCCAAGGCGATGGAGTACGCCCGCACCATCAAGCAGGCCGTCCCGCATCAGCGGGTCATCGTCACCGAGCACGTGATGAAGCGCCTGGGCCGCGGCGCCGCCGAGTTGCTCACCATCGCCGAGGAACTGCGCCACCATGACATCGAGCTGGAGCTGCTCACCCGTCCGCTCCAGGGCCTGTACGATCCGTCCGGGCACGGGGCGGCCTTGTTCGCCTTCTTCGCCGGCATGGCCGAATCCGAGCGCGAGTACATCCGCGAGAAGTCGCTGGAGGGCCAGGCCTCGGCCCGCGAGCGCGGCCGCCACGGCGGCCGGCCCAAGGTGTTCGACGATGACATGATCGCCTACGCCCGGTTGCTGCGCGAGCGCGGCGTGTCCGTACCCGACATCGCCCGCGCAGCACTTGTCCTCACCCATTTCGAGCACAACTATCTACCGGCAATTCCCTGAGATCACGTCAGTGGCGTCGTTACACGAACGGTGGAGGCGACTGCGTCGATATGACGCCGGTGTCATTGCCGCCCGAGCACCCCAAGCATGGACGTGGCCGAGCCGTGGCCTTGCGGGATAGCGAAGATCCGGACGGACCCGTTCTGATCTTCACTGGATCAGAGGACAGGTCGGTCTGGTTCTTCGGGAGGGGAATCGAGAGCGGGGCCTTTGAGGACCTAATCTGACCCCCGCCGGCGGCCAGGGGCGGCCGCGTACTACCCCGCCCCTCCAGCTCGCCCGAGCCGCCTGATCGGCGACTGAGCGGGACATCAGGTCGAGGCAGTACGCGGCCGGTGCTCGGCCAGCCAGACCTCGGCGAATGCGACGGCGTCAGCCAGGGAGAACAGCCGAGTCTCGGCCGCACCCACCTTGCCCTGGAACACCGGCCGCTCCTTCTCGAAGGCCGCCCCCAGATCACCGAAGCGTTCGTCGCTGATCGAAATGTCACGCACGGTCCTCCAGCGGCGTCCCTGCGGGGTCATGACCGCGAAGGAGTTATCGACCTGTGGCGCGGGAATCCGGTACTCGGCCAGATGGAACGCCGTGCACGTCGCGAAGCCCACGCCCAGGAGCAGGATCCGCGCCTCTGCTTCCTCCAGGCGGGCGAGCGGGCTTCGCTCGCCAAGCTGGCAGTTCAGCGTGTGGCCGTCCACGATCGCAGTGGCGCGCGGACCTAGGGCCGCGAAGGAAGTCTGCGGATGGGCGCTGCGGACGGCGCCCGGCCAATTGCGGACTGTCTCCGGGATGACACCGACACCGCGGGTTGGTGTCGTGCGCGGGTCATAGGGCGGCATCGATGCACGGATATCCGCCCACCATGTCTCAGGCACCGGCGGATTGCCCCATTCCGCCGGATCCGAGTTGTCCCCCGAGTGCGTCGGCACCACCAAAGTCCCGTCGTCACCAAGGGCATCGAGCAGCGCCTGAACGACGGCCTCAGGACCGCCGCAGACCCAGCCGAGCGAGCTGAGGGAGGAGTGCATGAGAAGGGTCTCACCAGGGAGAACGCCAATCCCACGCAACTCGGCGGCGAGTGATTCGCGCGTACACATCGGGCCGGTCAGGGGCGTCATCGACATAACCGGTGATTATGCCTACCCCGAGATCCGAGGGCCAGAAGGACGAGGACACCCATACGGTGATCGGCGGTCGTGTCAAGCGGCGGTGCGCCGTGCCGCCGTACGCCCCGCGCCGGCGTCCCTGGGCCGCGCTGGGGCCTGGTGGCCGGTCGCGCGGGGCATCGCCGTACGGCCACCGCGCCGTACCCAACCAACGCACCGACCGCCGGCGCGCCGCCGCGCCGTACAGTGTCGTCATGGAAGAGCCGCCTCACACGGCAGGCGACCAACCTTCTGCCTGCCCCGCATGCGGGCCGGACCCGAGCAGTCCACCGACCTAGGCCGCATGTGGACCAGCATCTGCTACTGCGGGCATCCAAGGCTCTAGGACTACAAGCATCGCGACGCACATGCCCATGCATCGCGGGCCATTGGATTCAATGCCTCCGGCTCCGGGATGATCGCCGCGCGGCCCTGGAGTTCGTAGGCGGTTGAGGTGGAAGCCGGATCATCCCGCCAGAGGGCTATGCGAGGGCGCATCGTGGATCACTTGTCGCCAAGACGATCGCCATACCCCAGGAGCAGTGGAAGCTCAAGCCTCCAGGCACGCATGACCGCGCGGCTTCTCGTAGACGAAAGAGGGCGCGGCCCTCAATCCGCCCTGTCCGCGTGCTGCAGGGCGTGGGCGGCGAATGCCCGCAGGGCGTCGGCGTCCCATGCGTGGCCGTCGGTCTCCCGTTCCTCAAGAGCGACCGGTCGAGCGCTGCGATAGCACGCGAGCGCCTGCTCCACGATCGGCCGATGGCGTTCGGGCAGTTCCTCCAGGGCCCACAGGGCTCCCTCCTCCTTGCTCAGCACGGTTCCCGGGGGGCTTTCGAGCATCGCGATCACGCGGCACGCGTTGAGCACCCCGTAATAGGGGGATTCCAGCAGGCGATCATCCTTGAGTGCCCACGCCAGGTCCTCGAGAACGGCCGCCTTGTAGTCGGACGCCGGCACCGGCGCGAAGACGTCCTGCGGCGGCTCCCCGATCAGGGTCACGCCCCGGCCACGTGTCACGGTGATGTGCGCGGCCAGGTCCGGATCGGCCTGATGCCGGTCGTCGTAGTCCATCTGGCCGAGCAGGATCCGCTCCGTCCACGCGGCGGAATAGTGCACCTCGTAGGGTCGCGGATGCTCGTGTGCTCGCGCCTGTCGGCGGGTCAGGATGGACAGTTCCAGATCGCCAGTGATCGGCCGCCGGTCGCTTCGCGTGGCCAGGGCGAGGGAGGCGTGCTCCCGTTGCCGGTCGTTGAGCGGCTCCTCGACGACCAGGAGCAGGTCCAGGTCGCTTTTGGCGCGGTAAAAGCAGCCCATCGCCAGGGAACCGTGCAGATAGGCGCCGACAAGTGGGATGCCGACGGCCGCGGGCGTGCCGGTCACATATTCGCGGACATCGGCGTCGCAGTCGTCCCACGACTGGGCGCGGTCGGCCGGATGAAGGAAATCGCTCAGCACTCCAGGGAACCTATGGCGCGGATATTCGGCGTATCAACCCTTTAATCCGCAGGTTCTGCGTTCGCGTCCTGGGTGTTCTGCGCCGGCGGCCCGCCGTGCAATATATGTGCGCACCCGTACGGTCAGCGACCAGAGGGGGATCACGAGGTCTCAAGTGGGAGCCACCGGACTGGACGATTACGAAGGTTGGCGGACTGCTGCGGACGTTGCAGTCTGCGACCAAGGCCTCAGTCTGCGAGAGATCGCAACCAAACTCGTGATCACCAAGGGCAAGAAGCTGAGGGCGTGCAGCGGATTCCGCTACTTCGCCCTTGGGCGTAGCTTCGGGAGTCCTGGGCCGAGTGGCGGGCCCTAAGGGCCGTGGTGGATGTGGGAGGCCCATTGCGTGGGCAGGGCGGGGTAAAGGGCCCGGTGCTTGTGGATGGAGCGGTGCAGGGCGGTCGCGGCGGCGGTCGGATCGGGGATGTTCGTGCCCGGCCGGGCGAGATGGGTGTAGAAGCTCTCGGCGATGGCCACGGCGGCCCGATCGTTGACCGGCCACAAGGTGCCGACGACGCCCCGATAGCCGGCGAGCTGGAAGGCGGCCGTCACGTGCACCGCCTCGTCGGCGTGGCGCGCGGTGGTGTCGGTCGTGCTGCACGCGGACAGGTAGGCCAGCTCGCCGCGGCTGAGGCGCAGGCGGCTGATGGTGCTGACCGTCAACGCACGCTCGAGGTGGTCGTGCAGCAGGAGGCGGCTGTCGGCGGGCGCGTGCAGGTCGGCGACGCCGTGGCAGGCGAAATGCGCGATCTCGTGGTCCGGCAGGGCAGAGACGACCGCGGCGCGATCCGGCGCGTGCAGCACCGTCGCGGCGTGCAGCAAGCGCTCGAGGAGGTCGGCTTCGGCGGCCGCACCGGGCAGCGGCGCGGTGCCGGGAGCGTCAGGTACGGACACGACCAGGGCGGAGGGCGCCGCGCGCGCGTCGAGCCGGAACCTCCGGGAGTGGTCGAGCGCGCGAATCGTGGTCGTGTACGAGGACATCGCCCGGTCCAGCACGTTGTCGTGTCCGCCGTCGGCATGCCGGCCCGCGGCGTGCAGCGGCAGGAACGCGCACGAACCGACCGGGCACCACCAGATCCGCGGCCACCGCCCGCCGTCGACCGGCGGGCCGGTGAGGCCCACGGCGTCGAGGACCGGCGCGGCGACGGCGTCCCACAGCCAGGCGAGGATGCCGAAGGTGTCCTGCTGTGCTTGCCGCCGCCGGCTGACCGCGCCCGGCGCGGTCGCGGCGAGCTGCGTGGCCCGTAGCGCCTCGACGCGTTCGCCCACCGCCTGCTGGGTGAGCAGCGGCAGGTCCACGGCGATGACCGGCGAGCTCTGGTCGCCGGTGACGATCAGAGCGCTGCCGTGGTCGCGGTGTGCCATGACGTAGACGATCGGCCCCTCGGCCGCCTGCCTGCGGAGCCGTCCGATCGGCGGCGGGAGGAGGAAGTCCCGCAGCCCGGGCTGCCGGCGAATGCGGGCCAGCAGCTCGTCCCACTGCCGGTCCAGCCGGGTGCGCAGCTCGCTCAGAGCGTCGTGGCCCCGCGCGGCGGGCGGAGGCTGGGGGTTTCGTGCGGCGGGTAGGGGCACCGCGTCCGGATCCTGGTCCGCGCGCTCGATGGCCCGGATCAGGTCGTCCAGCTCCCGCGCCAGGCCCGGAGCGCGGGATCGCAATTCGGTGAAACCCCCGCGTGTGTCGAACACTCCGCCTAGGACGACGCCTCGAGCCTGCTCCAGCAGTTCGACGGCCCGGCCGGGCTCGCCGGCCCCGATCGCCGCCTCGGCCGCCGTCGCGGCCAGCCCCGCTAGGTCGACGGCGCGGTGCACGCGGTCGTAGAGGCCGAGCCGCCGCGGCGCGATCAGCGGGATCCGGCCCACCGCCAGCTCCGCCATCGCCAGGGCGGCGCGGTGGTCCCGCGCGCGGATGTACAGCTCGGCGGCCCTCCACGCGGCCTTGACCCTGACGGACACCGGCCCGGAGGCGCTCCCGGCCGCTTCGGCATGGGCGCGGCAGGACTCGGCCAGGTCGGCAGCGTCGCCGTTGTGCTCGTACCGCGCCCGCAGAGCTCCTCCCAGGTAGACCAAGGTCAGCACGCGGTCCGGGTCGTTGTCCGGCGTGAGCGCAAGAGCCTCGTGACCCGCTTTCACCGCTTCGAGCAGGTCCTGCGGTCTTCCGTGAACGGCGAACGCCTTCACCAGAGCGGCACACAGGTCGCCCAGGCGATCGGCCCGCCGCGCATCGCCCGCGGGGAGCACCGCGAGGGCTTCGCTCAGTGTCCGCACCGCCTCGTCGGCGAGATCCCGGCGGTCCCCGATCTCGGTCGCGAGCAACAGCACACGGCCGAGCCCGGCAAGGAACTTGTCCCGCTCCGCATGATCAGGAGGACACGCGGCGAGGGCGCGGCGCGCCATCCCGACCGCTTCGTCGAGCAACGCGGGACGCCTCGTTCTCTCGAACAGCAAGAGGAGCGTGCCCGCGAGATTCGCCAGGATCGTATCGGCCATCAACCGATGAGCCTGGAAGGCGGCGATCTGTTCGCGGCCCACTGCGACGGCCTCTTCCAGCATCGCCAGCTCACCATTGATCGCATAGGAGGCTGATAGGGCGCTTTGGAGATTGGTCAGGAGATGCGCGTACATGGGGCCGGGTTCGGCGGCGGCCACCGCGTCACGGCAGGCCCGCAGGCCCTCCCGCAACGTCTCGGCGTTCTCCGTCCGCTGGTACAGCAAAATCAGCGCCGCGCCCAGATTGGCCAGCAGCGCCGCATCCTGGCCGGCGCGGTCCGGCGCGGTGACCGCTTGGCGGCAGAGCCGGACGTGCTCCTCCAGCAATGCGCGGTCGTCCTCGCGTTCGTACCGCGCCAGGAGCACGCTGCCCAGGCTGCTCAGGCACGGGACCCGGTGCGGATGCCCGGAGGGGAGGGATTCCAGAGTCTCCCGGCCCAGGCGTTCGGCGTACTCCAAGACGTCGGGCCGGTCCTCGCGGGCGTGCAGGGCGACCAGCGCGCCGACGTAATCGCTGGCGTAAAGGGCCCGGTTCGGGTCGTACGGCCTCGCCACCGCGAGCGCGCGCCTGAACCTTTCGACGGCCCGCAGCAATTGCCTCCGCCTGCCTGTGCGGTGATAGAGGGCGAACGAACGTTCACCGCGCTGCAGAAGCCGCCACGGCTGCATCCAGATGCGGATGGCCGTGTCGGTGGCCAAGGCCGCCATGGGGGCCGCCATCCACCAGGTGCCCCACGTGAGGTAGCCGAGCACACCGGTCACCGGCAGGGACCAGAGGCCACCCAGAACCAGAATGGCGAGACAGCTCAGCGGCACCCACCACGGCCCGCCCAGGAAAGCGGTGACCGCCGCCGCGAGAATAGGCGTCCACAGAATATTGAAGCTGCATCCGATTCTGGGCCGGTCGCGTTTGCCGGAAGACGACACATCGGTCATTGTTGCGTGCCGTACGCTGATTCCGCTCCTTAATGGAAGGAGGTCTCGTGTCGGCCAATCGGGTCGCCATTTTGTGCGCGCACCTCGACCACGATCCGGGCGTACGTAAAGCGCTCGATGAAGGCGGTCTGCCCGCCGCCCGGTGGGACGAGCTGATCGGAGCCGTACGCGTCGGCGCGGCTCTCGACGCGCTCGCGCCGCTGCTTGACGCCATGGACGCGGCCGCCGCAGCCGCCGGCCTGGACGGCGTCACCACCGGGACCCGGCGCTTCGAGCCGCTGCCCGCCGCCGTGGCCGGGGTCCGCGAGGTCCACGCGTGGCGCTGCCCGCACGCGCGCCCGTGCGGCCGGGTCGAACCGGGCGGCGACGGCCGGCCGCCCGTCTGCGCGCTGACCACCGACCCGCTGGCAGCGGTCAAGGTCATCAGCAGGTGACCGGGTTCCTCGACGCCCTAGGCCAGAAAGCCGCCGAGCAATGGCTGCGCCTGATCGTGCTGCCGGGCGTCCTGTGGCTGGCGACGGCGCTGGTGGCCGTGCGTCTCGGTCACCGCGACGCGCTGCGGTTCGGGCCGGCCGTCGACTGGGTCACCCGGTGGGCCGCCGGGCCGCACGGCACCAGCCTGGTCGTGGCCGTCCTCGCCGCGACGCTCATCGGCAGCGCGGCGGCCGGACTCGCGGCAACCGGCATCGGCGGCTTGGTGCGCAGGTTCTGGCTAGCGCGCGGCAGCCGTTCGCCCGCCCGCTGGGCGGTCGCGTGGCGGCGGTGGCGGTGGGAACGGGCGGCTCGCCGGGCCGACGCGCTGGTCGCGCAGGCCATCCAGGCGGCGGGCGCCGCCGAGGAGGTCGTGGCCGGCCCAGAGATCGCCGACGCTCTGGCCCGCCGCGACGCCATCGCCCTGGAGGCCCCGGCCCGGCCCTCGTGGATCGGCGACCGCTGGCGCGCCAGCATCGTCCGCGTACGGCGCGCCTACGGCCTCGACCTGACCGTCGTCTGGCCCCGGCTGTGGACCGTCCTGCCGGAACAGCTCCGCGCCGACATCGCCACCGCGCAGGCGGCCTGCGCCTCCGCCGCGACCCTGACCGGTTGGGCTGTCCTGTACGGCGCGCTGTGCGTGCTGTGGTGGCCCGCGCTCCTGATCGGCGCGGTGCTGCTCGGCACCGGCGTGGTCCGGGCGCGCACGGCCACCGCCACCCTGTGCGAGCTGGTCGAGACCGCCGCAGACCTCTACGGCACCGTGCTCGCCGAGCACCTCGGCACACCCGCGAGCGGCCCGCTCACCGCCGTGCTTGGCAACGAGATCAGCGCACGCCTGCGCAAGGACCCGCCCCCCGCGCCCGCTCCCGGCCCTCAGGATTCCGCACGGCCTTGAGCCCTTTCAGCCGCCGGTGCGGTCCACGTAGGCGGCCAGGGCACGCATCCGCTCGGCGTGCTGGTCGTGTCCCACGCTCACCGGCGGCTCGGCCACCGCAACGGAGGGCGGCGTGGTGGCGGGAAGACCGGCATGAAGGCCGCTGTCTGGCTCAGTGGCGCCGTGATCGCCATGACGGGAACCTTCGTCACATCCACGCCCGGCCCGTCCGGATCATGATCAAACTCGACGTAAGGCCTGCTGGTCGCCACCCGGCCGGTCCGGGGTAGAGCAGTCGCCCGCCGATCTCGGGGTCGGTTCGATCTCGACGGGTCATCCCGCCGCCTGGAACGCCTCAGCCAGCCGGATCTGGCAATCGGCAGCCAGGATTGGCTGCTCATTTGGGCCTTGGAGCATCCTCAAGGCAGCCGTGCAGCCGTGTACTCGATGCCCTGCTGCGCGGCGATGCGGCGAGCACTGTTGTTCTTCGGCAGCTTGTGATCCTTTTCTGGCACGATGCCACGCCCACCATGCGATGACGCTGGATCGTCCGGCCTGACCAGTCGTACAGGCCCAAGCTGCTGGCCGATGTCTTGGTCTGCTTCGCGACGCAGTCGACCACCTCATCAGGAAACTCCGCCCGCCCGCGAGGGAAGCGCCCGTGCTGCGTGAAGTACTTCAGCAGCAGCGCAAAGGCCAGACGAGTGCCTTCCTGCTTCGCACTGACCAGGCCAACCTCATCGCTCAGCACAGTCCAGTGGTCGATGAGTTCATCCATGCCGAGCGGCGGACGTTCCATGCCCATAGATCCGCGTCAGGCGCTTCGGCATTACAGAAGGTCAGGCTAGGGATCTTCAAGGTTTGGCGGCCCATGACACGTCGGTTAGCGGCACACCAACAACACCATCCTTGGCGAGCCTGGCCCTGGCCTTGGCGCTGTCGAACCTGGGCACCTTGACCGCGACGCGCTCGCCGCCGAGCCCGTACGCCTCGTAGACCACGCCCTGGCCGCCTGCGCCCAGCCGCCCGGCGAGCCAGTAGTCGCCGAGCCGATGCGGGTCGGCAGGAGTGAGAGGAGCGATCAGGTATGCCATTCTGATCGACATCTCCCCCGAGAAGGAAGATCGCATGGAATTTCGCATCATGGGGCCGCTCGAAGTGCGCGACGGCGACGGGCGGGACCGCACGCCGACCGTGCCGAAGCACCGCGACCTGCTGGCGATGTTCCTGTTGAACGCCGGTCGCCCGCTGACGGCCGAGCGGCTGCGCCGGCTGCTGTGGTCGCGTGAGGGCGGCGACCGGTCCGACTCCCTGATCCGCGGCTACGTGGGCCAGTTACGCCGGCTGATCGGCTCGGACGTGATCACGACCGTGTCCGGCTCGTACGTGCTCAACCTCGGCGACGGCCTCCTGGACGTGGACCGGTTCCGGCTGCTCGTGGACCAGGGTGCGTACGAGGACGCGCTGGCCCTGTGGCGGGGCGAGGTCCTCGCGGACTTGGACCCCGAGGGCGAGCGCTGGGTGGAGACCCGGCTGCTGCGCGAGGAGCTGGAGGAGCTGCGGCTGCTCGCCCTGGAGCGCAGGGTGCAGGCGGACCTGGACGCGGGCCGGCACCGCGAGCTGCTGGCCGAGCTGAGGCAGCTGACCAAGCAGCACCCGATGTGGCAGCGCTTCCGCGGCCAGTACATGCTGGCGCTCTACCGCAGCGGCCGCCGAGTGGACGCGCTGGCGGCGTACGCGGTGCTGCGCGACCAGCTCGACGGCGGCCACGCGATCGAGCCCGACCCGGAGCTGCAGCTGCTCTACCACCGCATGCTGTACGACGACGTGTCGCTGCACGTCTCGGCCGGGCCGCCGGTGCTGCTGCCGCCCGACATGACCGACTTCACCGGCCGCGCGGACCTGCTGGAGCGGGTGATAGGCGGCCTGGTCGTGCTGCACGGCCAGGCGGGGGCGGGCAAGTCGGCGCTGGCCGCGCACGCGGCGTGGCTGCGACGTGAGCGCTTCCCCGACGGCATCCTGTACGCCGACCTGCGCGAGACCACGACCCCAGCGGCGGTGCTGGAGGACTTCCTGCGCTGGCTGGGCTGTCCGGCGCAGGCGATACCGGCGTCGCCGGGGCAGCGCGAACGGCTGTTCCGCACCTACACCGCCAACCGCCGGCTGCTGGTGGTGCTGGACAACGCGACCGGCGAGGCGCAGGTGCGGCCACTGCTGAGCGCGTGCCCGACGGTTGTGACCAGCCGTTCCCCGCTCGGCGGCCTGACCGGCGCGCTGCGGCTGTCGGTGGGCGTGCTCGACGACGCCGAGGCGTTGGAGCTGCTGGTCAGGAGCTCGGGACGGGCCGCGGACGACGCTCTGCGCAGGCTGGCGCGATTCTGCGGCGGCCTGCCGATCGCGTTGCGCATCGCGGGCTCCCGGCTGGCGGCCCGCCCTGAGTGGACCGTCGACTACCTGGTGGGGCTGCTGGAGGACGAGCACGAGCGGCTGGACCGGCTGCACGCGGGCGATCTGACGGTGCGGAGCGTGTTCGCGATCGGGTTCGACGGGTTGCCCGAGGCGGCCAAGCTGACGCTGCGCGGGCTCGGCGCGCTGTCCGCGCCCGACTTCGCTGACTGGGTGACCGAGCGGCTGGGCGGGCAGGCGGAGGCGCTGGTGGACGCCGGCCTGCTGGAGACGCACGGGGTGGACGTGGCGGGCCAGGTGCGTTACCGGCTGCACGGCCTGACCCGGCTGTTCGCCCGCGAGCAGCCGGTGCCCGGCGTGCTGGCGACCCTGTCGGAGGTGGTGCAGGCCAGGGTGCGGGCGTCGCGGTTCTCGCTGGTGTCCGGCGATCCGGCCACGGCCGTGGCGACCAGGGACATCAGGGAGTCCGTGGAGTGGCTGGCGGCTGAGCGGGCGTTCCTCGTGAGCCTCGTCGCCGACCTGCACGCGGCGGGGCTGGACGACGGGTGCTGGCGGCTGGCGCACCTGCTGGTGCCGTTCCTGGAGCGGCACCGGTTCCTCGACGACTGGCGGGCCGTGGCGGGGCCGGCGCTGGAGTCGGCGCGCCGGGCGGGCGACGACCGGGGCGAGGCGCTCGCCCTGCTGGACCAGGGCGACCTGCACCTGGCCGAGCGGGAATGGGACAGCGCGCACGCGAAGCTGCGGGTGGCGCTGGCCATGTTCCTGCGCCAGGCCGGGCAATCAGGCAGGAGCCGCGACGTCAACCACACCAGGCGCCGGCTCGGCCGCGTGCACCTGGAGCTGGGACGGCTGGAGGAGGCGGAGCGGGCCCTGCTCACGTGCCTGGAGGCCGCGGAGAACGAGCGCGACGCCGCCGATGCCGAGCAGGTGCTCGGCCTCGTGCTGCGCCGCGCGGGCCGGCTCGACGAGGCAGCCGCCCGGCTGCGGGCCGCCGTCGGGCACCTGGCCGAGCTGGGCGACCGGCACCGGCAGGCCGACACGCTGCTGGAGCTGTCCGCGGTGCACCTGGCGCAGGGCGCCAAGGCGGCCGCCAGGGCCGCCGCCGAGCAGGCCAGGGGCATCGCCGTGCGCCTCGGCGACCGGCTGCTCGACGCGCACGCCCTGCTGGCGCTGGCCAAGGTCAACTGGGCGGAGGGCGCGGCCGAGCGTACGCGCGAGCTGGCCAGCGCGGCGCTGGAGGTCTTCGAGCAGACCGGCGACCACCAGGGCGGCGCGAACGCCCGCGCCCTCCTGGCACTCATCTAAACCGCCGGCAAGCGGCGGACGTCCTCGCGGTGCAGCTCATCAGCGTCGCCGGTGCGGACCACGTGCCCGGCGTCCAGGATCAGGAACCGGTCGGCCAGCCGCAGCGCGATGTCGAGATACTGCTCCACTAGTAGCTAGCCGACCTTGGTGATCTGCCAAGCCTGCTCGCTCCCTCCCTTCTTGCACGGCCACTGGATGGCGGACTTGCCCTTGCGGGCTTGGCCGCCACCGATCGCCAGGCACATCTGGGTCGCGCCGTTCATGAAGTGATACGCCCGGAGCTGGTCTTCCGGGACGCCCTTGATTCGCAACAGCCGCTTGGGCTTCCAGCGCTGCTCCCACCCGCCGTTGCACGGCCACTGGATGGCGGGCTTGGCCCTGCGTGCTTCGCCGCCGCCGATCGCCAGGCACATGCCGGTGGCGACGTTGGCCAGGTATCCGTCGGACGACATCAGCCATTGCTGTTCCTGCCCGCCGTTGCACGGCCACTGGATGGCGGGCTTGGCCTTGCGTGCTTCGCCGCGGCCGATCGCCAGGCACATGCCGGTGGCGAGGTTCTTGAGCTCGACGACGGATCCGCTGGATGCGGTGGCCGCCTGGGCGGGGACCGGCAGCAGGGCGCCGGCCAGTGTGACGCCGGCCAGAAGGGTGATCGCTGTACGCATATGTTTCGTCCTCTCTTGGGTTGTTGGGGACCTGATCAGGGGCCGTCGCCGGCAGTCGGCCGAGGCGCCGGCCGTGATCGGCGTGCTTGCTCCTCGCGGCCGAGCGCCGAGGTGACGACGTCGAGGCTGGCCAGGCAATGGGCGAGGCCGGCGCGGTGCCGCTCAGGGGAGGCCGCGGCCAGCTCCCGGCAAATGGTGACCGCCTCTTCCGCCAGGGGCAGCGCTTCGGCCGGCAGGCCGCGTTCGGTCAGGGTCACGCCG
Source organism: Nonomuraea sp. 3N208 (assembly GCF_052245935.1). Lineage (NCBI taxonomy): Bacteria > Bacillati > Actinomycetota > Actinomycetes > Streptosporangiales > Streptosporangiaceae > Nonomuraea > Nonomuraea sp. 3N208. The sequence continues at coordinate 50,022 of NZ_JBQQBR010000037.1, forward strand.
AGGTCGGCGAGCACCTCTGCGAGGTCGGCCAGGTAACCGTCGGGGGAGGCCGCGGCCAGGCGCCGGTAGAGGGCTACCGCTTCCTGCTCGGCGCTCAGGGCGTCGGCCGGCCGGTCCAGCTCCGCCAGAGTCGTCCCAAGGTTGATGAGGGCATCGGCGAGGTCGGCCAGGTAACCGTCGGGGCAGGCCGCGGCCAGGCGCCGGTAGACAGAGACCGCTTCCTGCTCGGCGTTCAACGCCTCGCCATGCCGGTCGAGCTCGGAGAGGGTCACGCCGAGACTGGTCAGGCAGGTGGCGAGCTCAGACAGGTAGAGCTCGGGGGAGACCGCGGCCAGCCGTCGGTAGATGGCGATGGCCTCTCGCTCTGCGCTCAGGGCATCGGCCGCGCTGGCCAACTCCCCGAGATGCACCCTCTCCATGAGCAGCCGAGCCCGCCTGCTCCCGTCGCCCTCGTCCGGGACCTCCGCCACAGCTCATCTCTCCATCGACATCAGGCAGCAACCGCTGCGGCGCCGCGCTTTCCTGAAAGGCCGTCACGGGCCTGGAGGCGTGACGGCCTTTCAGGCGCGGTGGGTAGGGACGGGATCACAAGACTGGCCGCGACCATCAGCAGTCGCTGAGCCCGATCTGCAAGCAGACCGGGACAGATCACACGTCCGTGTGCCGGCTCCCGGCGGTCGGCAAAGCAGCTGCGGCGGGCTCGCCCACCCCAGCTCATCCGAACCGTCAGATGAAGTCGCGGTGCTCCTCGACGCCGCAGTCCTGCCTCTGGGTGTTCCTGATGGTGCGCAGGTTGTCCTTGCTCATCCAGCCGTGCGTCCCGGTGCCCTTGACGCGGACGTACACCCAGTGCTTGCCGTACTTGTTCCGCGTCCAGCAGTGGAAGTACAGGACCTGGCCCGCGTGGAGCTTGGTGACGTTCCCGCACGCGGCGTACGGAGCGGTCTTGAGGTTGAACGACCCTCGCATGACGCCCCAGCCGTCGTCGACGTTGACCGGACTCGGTCCGCCGCACCCGGGCAGCGTGGCGGCCGACGCCGCGGCCGATCCGCTCAGCAAGGCCGCCCCCATTGCGCCCGCGATCGCCAGCGCCCCGAATGTCTTGACCATGTGCCCCATGCCGTTCCCCCTTCACCTGAACCGATCGATGTCATGGACGATAGGAACTCATGCGTTGAGATTGTGTTGAGGATTTGTTGAGCCCGCTAACCCAGGTCGGTGGCACACGAAGGGCACCCTGACAGGACGGGGTCAGCGCAGCGTTCCTCTCGACCTCTGCGGCGATCTCAGCGCAGGCGGCTTCGCATACGCCGTACAGCGCCACCCGGCGTACATTCTCGCGGTGTTCCTCCAGGCGTATAGACCGTGTGATCCCGTGGGGCTTGCCATGCCGGCTACAGCTCCCTCGGCGCGGCGCCGAGCCTGCGCCGGGCTGCACCGCATCGAGCAAGGTCAAGACAAGCTAAGGGCACAGGTGGAAGGGCTCGATCTCGGGCAGATACGTGCGCCACTCCTCGGCGGTGAGCCCGCGCCCGGCCCGCTCACACACCGTCCCCACCACGCGATGCTCGTCGATGTCGTGCGTGCGGAGCGTCCCGTCGTCCGTCAGGCTGACGAGCTTCCTGCCGTCGGCGGAGAACTCCAGCCAGAGCCCGTTCGTGTTGCCGCCCAGCCCGTCGAACACCACGCCCAGGGGACGTCTGCTCGCCACGTCCCACAGCTTGATGCGCGCGCCGCTCTCGAAGCCGGCGATCATGCTCTTGTCAGGCGACCAGGCGAGTATCTGCGGGTCGCCGTCGGGGGCGTAAGGGAAGGAGCCGAGCCGGGTCTTGAGCTCCCCGTCCCAGAGAGAGATCCCGTCAGGCTGACTGAGCGCGATCCTGCTGCCGTCCGCGGCCACGGCGAAGGTGTCCGCGACGGGCGCGGCCCCCGGGGCGGCGGGCCGGCCCTTCACCGGATCGACGATCCTGACCTCGGGAAACGACATGATCAGCCCGCCGTTCGGCAGGAACTTCATCGGCCCGAGGCCCGAGATCGTGGTGACCCTGGACGACCCGCGCTCCAGATCCAGCAACTCCAGCGGCATTTGGCCGTCGAATCCGGACGGAATGACAGCCACTGTCCGACCATCCCAGCTGAAGACCACCTGGTCGGACGTCGCCGCCCCCTTGGAGGCGAGCCGGTACCGCGCCGTGACCTTGCCCGAGCTGGTGTCGATGACGAGGACCGTCGTGCCTTCGGCGGTGGCCAGCCGCCTGCCGTCGGGGCTGAACGCCATCACGGCTCCGGTGTCGTCCGTCTTGATCGCCGGGACCAGCGGCCGGCCCGACGCCGTGTCCAGCAGGTTCAGGATCCCGGCCCGCTTGACGGCCAGGACCCGTGCCCCGGGGCCTGGATGCAGGTCGTCCAGTGCGTGATCGGTGAGTGAGCGGTCGAAGAGGTGGGCGACGTCGATCGTGTGGACGGTGCCGCTGTCGGTCAGGACGCGCAGTGCCCGGCCCTTGGCGTCGAGGCGGACCTCGCTGACGAAGTCCGGCAGCTCGACTCGCAACACGATCTGCCCATTGGCCCGCCGCCGTACCGCCACCTCTGCCGTCGAAGCCCAGGTGGCGACGAAACGGTCGTCGAAGCTGTAGTCGACGGCCTGCCCCTCCTCGCCGTCGTCGGTCAGCCAGGTGGACCCAATGTCCAGGTGGAACGCGCGCACCCTGGGCCGCTCCGAGCCCGGCACCTCTTCGACGATGGCCAGCTCCTGTGCGTCCTGACTGAACCTGGCCCTGAGGACGCTCCCGGCGCGCGGCAGCCAGGAGGCGCGCACGCGGACGCCGCGGCGCAGGTCCCACAGCTCCGCCCGCTCGCCCGACCCCGTGGCCGCGAACCCGAGGCGGCCGTCTGCGCTGATGGCGGTCAGTGCCGCCCCTGACGGCGCGGTGCGCCGCCGACGGGTGGCGACGTCCCATAACTGCTCGCTCGTCGGACCGACAGGGACGCTCAGCAGGCGCCCAGTCCGGTCGAACTCCAGCCTGCCGAACACGTAGTACTCCCCGGCCTTGGCGGCGAACCAGCCGCCGAGCGGGCGGCCCGCGCCGACGTCCCACAGCCGCACGCCCTTGCGGCCCTGCACGGCCATGACGCGGGCGTCCGGGCTCAGCGCGACCCTGTCCACGTTCTCGTCGACCCCGGAGAACTCACGCAGGCGCCGCCAACTGGAGACGTCCCAGATCTGGGCCCTACCACTCCCGACCGCCACGAGCGTGCGGCCGTCGTGGCTGAGCGACCGCACCTCCGCGTCGGTGATCGAGGCGTCGCCCGAGATGCGTGCCGTGGACTGCGACACGGAGTCGTAGAGCGCGCCGCGCGTCTCCGGCAGTTCCGGGCTCAGCCGCCAGGCCGCGACGCTGAGCAGCCGCGCCAGCTCGGGCTGGACCTCCCTCAGGTCGGCCGCGCGCAGGACCAGTTCCTTGGAACGGGCGTCGTCACGCTGCCGGTTGGACTCCCTGCGCAGGTATTCGGCCGTGCCCAGCCCGCCGAGCGCGGCCACGAGCAGCACGGCCAGGGCGGCCGCGACCAGGTTGCGCCGCCTGGACTGCCTGCGGGCCTGCCGGGAGGCGGCGTCGAGGTATTCGCGTTCGCGCCTGGCCAGCGTGAGGTCCTTGCGCTCGGCGGCGGCCCAGTGGAGCGTCCGGTCCAGGGCCGAGCCGTGCATGAGATCGGCGGGTCTCCTGCCGTGCGACTCCCATTCGGCGGCGGCGTCGGCGAGGCGGCGATGCACGGGCAGTCCCTCGCGGTTGCCCGCCACCCAGTCCCGGAGCCTGGGCCAGGCGTGGAGGAGGCCGGGCCTGGCCAGTTCGTAGGCCGTGCCGGTGCTCGCGACCAGGCCGGCGGCGGCGAACACGGCCAGCATCGCGTCGACGGCCTCCGTCTCCGGCAACTCGTCCCTGGCGACCGGTCTGAGCGTGTCGCCGTCGACCATCCGCAGGAAGACCTCGGGCGTGCTCGCGCGCTCCGCCTCGGTCAGCAGGCCGTAGAGCTCCTCGGCGATCGCGCCCAGGTCGGGCTCGGCCGGGCCGCGCAGTGTTCCCGCCTGCGTGCTGCCCCAAGTGAGCAGGTCGTGGCTCTCGCTCTCGTCCTCACCGACGAGACGCAGCAGGACGTCCTTGGCGGCGGGCCGGGCAGCGGGGTCCGCGGCGAGCGAGGCGGCCACGAGAGGGCCGAGCGGGTCGGGCAGCCCGGCGGTGTCAGGCTCGAAGGCGAGCACGCGGCCGACGACCGCCATCGGCTCGCCCGGCGCGATCGCGTCGCTTCCCCGGGCCGCGAAGAGCACCACCATCGCCCAGGCCCACAGGTCGGCCGCCTCAGTGGCGCCACTCCCGGCGAGCACCTCAGGCGGCATGTAGGCGGGGGTGCCCATGAGCGGCCCGCTCGTCGTCGGCCCGACCTCCCTGGCCACCCCGAAGTCGATCACCCGCGGGCCGTCGGGGCCGAGGATGATGTTGTCAGGCTTGAGATCGCGGTGCACGATCCCTGCCCGATGGATGGCGGTCAGCGCTGTCGCCACGCCGATGGCCAGGCGGCGCAGCCGGTCCCCTCGGTGCGGCCCGGACTCGGTCACGACCTGCCGCAGGTTGGGCCCCGGCACGAACTCGCTGACGATGTACGGGACGGGCACGTCCACCCGGGCCTCGATCACCCGCGCAGTGCAGAACGAGGCCACCCTCTCGGCCGCCGCACCCTCCTTGGCCAGCCTGGCCCGCGCCTGCGCGCTGTCGAACCTGGGCACCTTGACCGCGACCCGCTCACCGTTGTCGCCGTACGCCTCGTAGACCACGCCCTGACCGCCTTCGCCCAGGCGCCCGGCCAGCCAGTAACGCCCGAGGCGGTGCGGGTCGGAGGGGGCCAGAGGCGCCATCAAGATCCTTCCTCCACCAAAGTCGTGTGGTGATATTCCGTACCATGGCCGGAGTCCGCGCGGCGGCTCTGTCTTATGAGAAATATCCCTTGAGACCGTGCCGCTCGATCAGCACCCGCGCGGCACGGGCCAGCGTCCGCGACGCCTTCTCCAGCCCCGGCAGCGTGGCCAGGATCAACGCATTCTCAACAAAATCTCCACACGCCGCAGGCGATGGTGCAGACATCCATCGATCCTTGAAAGGGAGCAGCACATGCGGCAAAAGATCAGTTGAGCGCGCCAGGGGCGCACAACGCGCCTGAGGCGACCGGTGGGCCGCGCCTCAAAGGCCGCCCGCGACACCCAGCATCCGGCTCGGCAGAACGCAGGCCCCGACGACGGGGACGTCGAGCTTTGATCGGGCAGGGGCCGGGCGCCACACGGCCGCCGCCGACACGGCATCCGGTCGCAGCCCTGCCTGCGAGCCTACGAAGCCGGGAACACCGCCCCTTGCTGGAAGTCCTGAACAACAACAAGCCCGCCATGGCGGTGACCATGCCCGTGACCGGTCAGCAGTGAGGATCATGGGGTTCTTCTCCATGGAGGAACCCAATTCCGCTTCGCGGGGTGTTTCGAACAGAATGGCAGACTTGATGGATCCTCTCACTCCTTCTGACCCACGGCGTCTGGGCCGTTACTGGCTTGCAGGCCGGCTCGGCGAGGGCGGCCAGGGCGTCGTCTACGAGGCCTATGGCGAGGAGGGGGAGCGGGTCGCGGTCAAGGTGCCGAGGTTCGACAGCGCCGAGTCGCAGGCCAGGCTGGCCAAGGAGGCGGCGGCGGCTCAGCGGGTGGCCTCGTTCTGCACGGCCAAGGTGATCGAGGCACAGGTCGACTCCGTGCCGTTGTACATCGTCAGCGAGTTCGTGCCCGGGCCCAGCCTGCGGCGGGTGGTTGCGGGGTCGGGGCCGTACGAGCCGGACGCGCTGCGCCGCCTGGCCGTCGGCGCGGCGACCGCGCTGACCGCCATCCACCAGGCCGGCATCGTTCACCGCGATCTCAAACCCGACAACATCATCATGGGCCCTGACGGGCTGCGGGTGATCGATTTCGGCGTGGCACGCGAGGTGGGCCCGACGGCGAGTGGCCCGATCATGGGCACGCCGGGCTACATGCCGCCGGAGGTGTTCGAGGGGCGAACCGCGAACGCGGCGGCCGACCTGTGGGCGTGGGCGATGGTGGTGCTGTTCGCGGCGCGGGGCAAGGACGCGATCGAGGCGGATGAGCCTGTCGCGGTCATCGGGCGGGTGCTGGAGTTCGAGCCAGACGTGCGCGGGCTACCCGAGCCGCTGGGGCCGCTCGTCTCCGCGGCGCTCGCGCGTGATCCCGCGGACCGGCCCGCCGCGGGCGAGGTGTTGCTGAGGCTGCTCGGAGACGGCGCCGGCGACCTGCTCTCCCGCGGCGACACGCTGGCGGGGACGCTCAGGAGCGAGGCCGCCCCAGATCTGGGCGCGATCGCCGAGGAGCTGTACGGCGAGTTGACCGAGGCGGAGCGGGCAAGCGTACCCGAGGTGTTCCTGCGCATGATCGACGGCGACTCGGTCCGGACGGTCGAGAGGGACGAGTTGCCGGACACGCAGGCGGTGGACGGCATGCTCAGCGTCTTCGCCGCCGCGGGCCTGGTCACCACGACCGGCGCCGCGTGCGAACTGGCCGCGCCCGGCCTGCTGCACGCCTGGCCCAGGCTGCGCGACTGGGTGGCGGGCAACCGGGAGGGGCTCCCCCTGCACAGGCGGCTCGCCGACGCCGCCGCGCTGTGGGAGTCACATGGCAGGAAACCGGCCGACCTGCTGCACGGCTCGGCGCTCGACAGGATGCTCCAATGGGCTGCCACCGCACGCAAGGACTTCACGCTGGGGCGGCGCGAACGCGAGTTCCTGGACGCGGCGGCCAGCCAGGCGCGCACGAGGGCCAGGAGGCGCCGCCTGGTCGCGGCCGCCCTGGCCGTGCTGCTCGTGGCCGCGCTCGGCGGGTTCGGCACCGCCGAATACCTGCGCAGGGAGTCGAACAGTCAGCGTGACAACGCGCTGGCGCAGGCGCTCGCGCTGCGCGCCGCCGACCTGCGGAAGAGCGACCCCCAGGCCGCGATGCTGCTGAGCGTGGCCGGCTGGCGGCTGAGCCCGGGACTGCCCGAGGTCCGAGGCGCGCTCTACGACTCGCTCTCGCAGAGCACAACCTCCGTCTTCGCCGACCCCGACTACACGGCCGACACGGTGCAGGCACTCGGCCAGGACGGGCGCACGCTCGTGTCGGTGAGCGGCGGCACGGCCAGGATCTGGGACGTTCCCGGCAAGCGGCGGATCGGCACGCTCTCGGGAGTGGGCACGGGCGTGCTCCATGCCGCGCTCGCCCCCGACGGGCACACCCTGGCCCTCATGGACGGCAAGACCGCACGGCTGTGGGACACGCGGACCGGCCGGCCGCTCGGCGATCCCATCCCGCGCAGGACCGGTGAGCAGTGGGGCGGCGATCTGGAGTTCGACAGGTCCGGGCACTACCTGGCCTTCCCCGGTAGAGCCCTGCAGGAATGGTGGGACGTCGCCACGCGTAAGTGGCTCACCGCCCCCTCAGGAGCCGCGATCAACGCGATCAGCAGGGACGGCCGCTACGGTTACGCGGTCAAGGGCACGACGGCGGAGCTGTGGGACCTTCGCCGTGGCAAGAGGACGCGCATACCGTCAATTCGCCCGGACAGAGGCGTCGTCAACGATGTCGCCTTCAGTGACGACGGCAGGATGCTGGTGACCGTCGAGGTTCTGCCTTCGAACGAGCAGAGCAGGCTGCGCGTGTTCGAGCTGCCGTCCGGGCAGGAGGTGATGGGCGAGGAGGACGAATATGCCACGGATGTGGCCTTCGCCTTCGGCGACGAGTTCATCGCCGCCTGGGCGGGACAGAGCGCGCTGAAGTTACAGCGGCGCTCCAGCTTCACCACGGTGTACCAGCGGGCCATGCCCGACTTCGTCGCCCAACTCCGCTTCGACCTCGCCGGCCGGGCCGTCCGCTTTCTGAGCGACCGCGGCGTCGTCTACACCGAGGACGTTGCGATGGTGTTCGACCGGCCGATCACCTCCGGCGACGGCACTAGCGTGGTGCTGGACCCTTCTGCGCGCGTGCTGACCGAGGTCAACATGGACAGGATCGACGTCAGGGACACGGCGACGGGACGGCCGCTGATCGCGCCGGTCGGCTGGTCGGGCACGGGGGCCGCGACGGCCTTCAGCGCCGACGGCCGCCGCCTCGCCCTGGCCGGCGGCGACAAGATCTCCATCGTGGATCTGGCCAGGCGCGAGGTGTCGGCCAGGCTCAAGCTGACGGGTAACGGCGGGCAGGGCGCGCAGGCCCTGGCGTTCAGCCCGGACGGCCGCACTCTGGCCGTGTCACGTGATGGAGAGCCCGGCCGCGTCGAGCTGTGGGACCTTGAACGGGGATCTGCACGGGCGAAGACCGGGCGCGGTGCGGGCTACGTGGCCTTCCGCCCCGATGGACGGCTGCTGGTGACCGGGAACCCGTTCCAGCTCATCGATCCCGCGATGGGCGCCACCCGCCCTCCCGCGCCAGGGACCGGCCAGCTCGACGGCCCCTTCGCCTTCAGCCCGGACGGCCGTCAGGTGGCCTTCGCCGGCCCGGACCGGCTCACGTTGTGGGACGGCGACGTCAGGACCCGGATCGCCCAGTTCTCCGCGGTGCCGGGCAGCGAGGCCGCCGTGCTCGCCTGGTCACCTGACGGGCGCACGATCGCCTCGTACGAGGAGGGCATGCGCGTGCGGTTGTGGGACGTGCCGAGCCGGCAACCGCTGGGCATCGTCTTCGACGGTAAGCGGAGCCTGAATGAGGTCGGCGTCGGGTGGGTGGCGTTCTCGGCGGACGGCACGAAACTCCACACCGCCGCCGTCGACGGCACCGTGCGCGTGCATGACGTGGACGAGCGGCACGTGGCCGCGACCGTGTGCGCACGCGCGGGCCGTACACTCACCGCCGCTGAATGGTCCCGCCACCTGCCCGGCGTCGAGCCTTTCACGCTGTGCCGATCCGCACAATCGGCAGCCCGCGGGTCCACATCCGGTAGCGAACGCCGTGGTGGGCGCTGAGCGAGCGCCACCAGCGGCGCAAGCGATGTCGAACACGTTCGGAGGGTGGCGAGACAGCCGGGCTCGTGAAGTCCGGGCGGCTCGCTATCACAACGGCAGCTCGTTGTGGCGCGACACGGTGCCGGTGAGGGACGGGGGCGAGGGCTAGCAAGAGCAGCCACGCGAAGAACGCCCCCTGGGTTGAGCCCTTGCGGGGACCCGGCCCACTCCTAACGAGAGCATCACCAGGAGTACTGCGCCCAGCACGACGAGCACAGCCTCAACGGCCAGCGGTACCCGCCGTGCCCATCTCAACTCGGTTGGGTCGCCGGCCATGGACTGCCCGAACAGCACGCCCGCGGCATGCTCCGCGAGGCGCTGGCGTTCCTGTCCGCGGACTGACCCGAGCGGGGTCAACACGCACTCAACACGGGCTCAACATCGGCCTGCCTATCTTCCTGTTCACCACACGAAGAGGGAGACGAAATGAGTTTCATGAGAGTGGCCGCCATCGTCATCGGCGCCGGTGTCATCGCCGGCGGCGCGCTCCCGGCCCAGGCAGCCTCAAGCAGCGCCCGGGTCGACGCCTACATGGCCGCGTTCCCCGGCGGGACGAAGGTCGGCAACAACGAGATCTCGTGGCAGGGCGGCGACGTCCGCGTGGTGCTGGCGGCCACCGCCAAGTCCTGCCCGGCCGGCTACTACTGCGTCTATGAGCACCAGTACTGGCGCGGCGCGATGGGCGCGTGGCGGGCCTCCGCCGCGAACTGCAAGAAGTTCAACTTCACTGCCTACTGGCGGGACAAGGTCTCCTCGTTCTGGGCGCGCGGCGGCTGCGAGGCCGCCACCTACTTCCTGAAGAACAAGAAGAAGTGGCAGCCGGATCAGTTCGAGCCCTTCGAGGGCAAGAAGGCCTGGGTCCGCTTCAACGACAGCTACGACTACGCCGCCCGCGGCTACCTTTAAGCGGTCAGAGCTGGACGCTGAACAGCACGGCGGGCCCGCAACGCGAGCCCGCCGGCCAGCACCACCAGCGAGGAGCCCAGGGTCGCCGCGCCGCCGGCCGGCAACCGCTGGGTGAACAGCCCGGCCGCTGGTGCTGCTGGGCGACCGCATCTTCGACGGTCCGGTCGATCACGTCACGATGGCCAACACCGCCGCCGCCGCCGGAGGGGTTGGGGTCGATGTCGGCGATTGCGGTCTATGAGGTAGTGCGTCGCGGCCGCGCGATCAGTGCTGCGTCACTGCGGTTCAACGGGTACGTGGAACGCCTCGAGGCGAACGGCATCCCCTTCGACAAGCGGCGCGTCGGGATCGCCACGGAGTGGCATCAGTCCGACGGCGCCGTTGCGATGATGTGCCTGTGATCTGTAGTTGGCGGCTGTGAACGATAGATGGCGGACGTCAGTTGGGTCGGCCTGCGCATGTGCCGAAGCACGGTAGTTGTCACATAGGCAGGCTTTATGTCACCCGTGACTGTGCGATCGGATCGGCCAAGCCCGCGGGTGGGTCACGAGCTCGCGCGCATTCCGATCAGTGGGTGCGGTTCTGCTCAGGTCTGCGGGTTCTGGCGGGCTCGTTCCTGGTCGGCCAGGAACTTGTCGAGCAGGTCGAAGAGGACGTCGGTGACTTGGGTCTCCTCTTCCGGAGTGAGGTCCGGTCTGACTCCTGCCTCGCCGAGGGCGATCTGCTGGATCTGGGCCTCCCAGACGAGGTTGGTGCCGACTTGATGGCGGGCCATCAGCCATTCGCGCCAGCCGTCGAGCCCGGGTCCGCCATGTCGGCGAGCAGCTTGGTCGTAGCCGATCAAGAAGGCGGTCACACCCTTCAGCGATGGGCGGCCGATGAACATGCCGGTGCGCCTGGCGAACTGGTTGAAGTATTCGCGCTCGCTCATGTCGGTCAGTTCAGTCATCCTCGGATCCTCTCCGGCGAACTCCAGTGCAGGCTATGACCTTGGTGGTGTCCGGTGTGAGAAACAGGATGTAGGTCCAGGTTCGGTCGGCTGAGGTGATGGAGCGGAGCCGGATTGGGGATTGATCGAGGCTGTTGAGAGTGTCGACCGTCTGCTGAAGGGCCCGGGTTTGGGCACCTTGTTTCGTGGTGAGGCGGAGCCGTCGCCTGTAGGTCGTGGCCAGTTCGGACGCTGGCACGTCTCCGTCCCAGATGGTGACCTGGCCGTTGTCGGCGAGAGCGGCGCGGGCCGCTCTGCATGCTCCTGTTGCTGTGTCGAGGAGCATGAGGAGTTCGTCTCGGTTCAGCGGTTGCTCCACTGGTAAAAGGGTGTCTTCGAACTCCATATGTGATCTTGAGGAACCGAGAGATCGGTTCGAGATCAGAGAAGACGTTAGATAGCGAATCGCGAAGAGGGCGGTATAAGCACACGTCATCGCGGGTCAATGGGTATGACGTTCTGATTTCACCGCGACGAGCAGTCCCGCCGTAATCAGCCCGCCGGCGTGCAGGCAGAGCGTTGGGACAATGCCGAGCCGTTCGCCGAGCACGCCCGCCAGCGCCATCCCGAGCAGCGACGTGGCGGCCTGTGCGCTGATGAGGAGCCCGAAGACCGCGCCTAACCGGTCGCCGCTGGTGGCCGTTTGGGCGAATGTGGTGAGTCCCGCCATCGCTGCCGCGGCCGGTAGCCCGGCCAGGGCGATCAGCGCGATGGCCGGCCATAGCTCATGCGTCAGGAGTGGGTAGGCGAACAGCGCCAGGTCGGCCAAGCCGAAGACGACCGTTCCCCATCCGAACAGCGCTCGCGGGGTGGCGTTCCCCGGGCGGGCGGCGATCGCCAGACCGCCGACGATCCCGCCGACTGCCTGCGCCGACAGGAACAGCCCGTAGGCGTCCCCTTTTCCGCCGAGCACGTTGGCCACGAACGGCGCCGCGAGCGTCGCGAAGATGCCCTCGCCCAGCCCTGTGATCACCATGTATGCCAACAGCAGGCGCACGCCGCGGTTCGTTCTGGCCAGCCGCAGCCCGGAGACCCATTGCCCGCCCATTGTCGTCGCGGCCGTGGCGCGTCGAGCCGGCGTCCGCAGGCGTGCCAGTAGGAGTGCGGAGATCAGGAAGCCGGCCACGCCGATCCAGACGACGGCAGCCAGCCCGCCCGCGCCGACCGCGACCCCGCCCGCCAGCGCTCCCAGCAGTCTGGCGGCCTGGCCGGTCTGCCCGTGTAATGCGTTGGCCCTGACGAGCTGCGAGGCGGCCACGATCTGTGGCACGAGGGCTTTCTGGGCGGGGAACAGGACTGTGCTGAGCACGCCTGTCCACAAGGCGACGGCGTAGACGATCCACACCTGGCCCGGTTCACGTACTGCCAGGAGAGGCAGCAGCCCCAGCGCGAGCAGCACGTCCGTGATCGCCAGCAGCCTGCGGCGGTCCAATCGGTCGGCGAGCACGCCCGCCAGTGAGCCGAGCAGGACGTCCGGTAACCGGGCGGCCAGCAGCATGGTGGCGCTGGACAGTGTGGATCCGGTGAGTACGTAGACGTGGTAGGCCAGGCCGGTGCTGATGACCCAGTCGCCGGTCTGGGAGATCAGCCCGGCCGTGAGTAGTCGCCGGTAGTCCTGATTCTTCCCGAGGAGGCTCCGGATCCCGCCCGGCGCCTCCTCGGTCGACTTCGCCAGAGCGCTCGTGGCCTCCCCCGCCGGTTCCTCTCCCGGCAAGGTGGCGTCCCTGGTGTCAGTCACCGGTGCCGGTGGTCGGGAGCGGAACCAGGAGCGTGGCCAGCAGGACGGGCCGGGCCCCCTCCGGCCGCTCGGACGGGTCGGCGATCCGCGCCATCAGTGGCTCCAGCAGCCGATTGAACGCGGCGTCGAACGAGGCGAGTTCGTCGGGTGTGACGTAGAGGTAGGAGCTGCCGATCCCGCCGATCTTCCGCCACGCGTCCGGCTCGGCCGTGCGGCGCTCCTGCCATTCGGCCAGTCGTGACAGCGCTCGTTCGGCGATGACCTGTTCCAGCAGGCCGCGGGCGGCCGAGGTCTCGGGGGTGGACTCGGCGTCGGACCACTCCTGGGTCAGTGATGTCGCCTTCCACGGCCGTTCCCGCTCGTCGCGTGCCTCGGCCTGCTCCACGAAGCCGTACTTGGCGAGTTGCCGCAGGTGGTAGGAGGCCAGTGCCTGGCTGACGCCGACCTCGCGGGCGGCGTCCGCGGCGGTTGTGGCGCCGGCCCGCATCAGCAGCTCGTGCAGTGCCAGGCGGACGGGATGGGCGAATGCCCGCATGGCGGCCGGGTCGTCGAGTACCCGTCGTGGCCGCTTCCTCCAGGATTCCAAAGACATGCTTGGAATCCTGGGTCAATCACGATCAGATGTCAAGGAAACCTTTGGAATGTGATGCAGACCGATCAAGGTGTGTTTGTTGCGCAGATACACATGCGGATCAGGCTGCCTGGGCTGGGTCAGGCTGACGCTTGGTCCATGCCCGGCCTGCTTGCCTCCGGGTCAGTCGCCGGCTCATGAGCGTGATTGCCGCAGCCCCTCCGGTGACAACTACCGTGCTTCGGCTCAGATGACTCGGCTGCTCGATTCCCGCGTCCCCATCGACGGCGTGTTCTGCTTCAACGACACACTCGCCTTCGGGGCACTGCACATCCTCGCTTCGCGCGGCATTCGAGTCCCTGAGGACATCGTGGTCGGCTTCGACAACGTCACCGGTTCCGCGTACTCCAACCCGAGCCTCACCACCATCGACCCGGGCTGCCGGCAGATCGCCGAAACAGCCATCGACCTGCTCGCCCAGCGTATCCAGGACGGCCCGGCCGAGCACCCGACCGAGGCCGTCACGGACTACTCGCTTGTCGTCCGCCGCAGCGCCTGACCTCTTCGGATCGTCCCGCAACCGCACCGGCGTCCCCAGCTCGTCCAGCAGCGTGGAGTGGCCGTGCCGCATCCTGTGCGGTGTCCAATCCTTGACCAGCAGCCGCGACGCCACCGGCCCGTCGACGGCCTGGCGGGGCGGCCGCACGAACCGGTCCAGGATCTCCTTGCGCGTGAGATCCTCCGCGACCGCTCGACGGGTTCGCCGCCGAGCAACGCGGCGTGGACGTCAGCGGGCGAGCCAGCCACCGTCCACGGGCAGCACGACGCCGGAAATGTAGTCGGAGGCGCGGCTCGCCAGAAACACCGCGGCACCGCCGAGGTCGCTCGCCGACCCCCATCGCCCGGCCGGGATGCGCTCCAGAAGGGATCTGCTGCGTTCGGGGTCGTCTCGGAGCGCCTGCGTGTTGTCCGTGGCGATGTAGCCGGGGGCGATGGCGTTGACGTTCACGCCCTTCGGCATCCACTCGTTGGCCAGCGCCTTCGTCAGCCCCGCGAGCGCCGACTTGGAAGCGGTGTAGCCGGGCACGTTGATGCCGCCCTGGAAGCTCAGCAGCGACGCGATAAAGATGATCTTGCCGTGGCCTCGCTCGATCATCGACCGGCCGACGGCCTGGCTGAGCACGAACTGGCTGTTGAGGTTGGTCTCGATGACCCGGTCCCACAGCTCGATCGGGTGCTGGGCGGCGGGCTCCCGCTCGATGGTGCCCGCGTTGTTCACCAGGATGTCGACACCGAGCCCCTCGAGGTGGGCGGCGAGCGCGCTGACGGCCGCCCGGTCGGAGAAGTCGGCCTGGAGCGGCGTGAAAGTCCGTCCCGCCGCTTCCACGCGGCGCGCCGCCTCGCTGCCCGACGGCTCCATGGCCGCGCTGACACCGATGATGTCGGCGCCCGCCCTGGCCAGCGCCTCGGCGATGGCCAGGCCGATGCCGCGGCGTGCGCCCGTCACGACGGCCGTGCTCCCGGTCAGGTCGAAGAGTTCGCGGCTCATGCCGTACCCCCAGAGACGTTCACGAGGATCTTCATGGCCCGCCCCGACTCCAGGGCGGCGAAGGCGTCCGCCGTCCCGGTGATCGGCACGATCTCGGTGATCAGCTCGCCGGCCGGGATCACCCCCGTGGCGAGCAACTCGACGGCGCGTTCGAAGTCGGCGCGCTGGTAGACGCGCGCGCCCAGCAGGCGCAGCTCGCGCCAGAAGAGGCGTTGCAGGTCGACCGGCCGCGGCTGTGGATGGATGGCCACTACGACGACCGTGCCCCGTACCTTCACCAGGTCCGTCACGCCCAGGACTGCGGCCGCCGCGCCGGACACCTCGAACGCCACGTCCGCGCCGGCTCCCTGAGTCCATTCCTCGACCCATGCGACCTGGTCGGTGGCCGAGGGATCGAGCACGCGGAACCCCATGGCCACGGCGGCCTGTCTGCGTCGCGGGTCTATCTCGACGACCACGACGTCCGCGCCCTCGTGCCTGGCGACCGCGGCGATGAGCACGCCGATGGGGCCGCCGCCGACGACCACCGCGCGATCGCCCGGCACGAGCTCGGCTCGCCGTACGTCGTGGACGGCGACCGCCACGGGCTCGACCAGGGCCGCGTGGTCCAGGCGGAGGGTCTTGGGCAGGGGGACCAGGAGATCGGCGTCGACGTTCCACAGGCCCTGGAGCGCGCCGGGGGAGTCGATGCCGACGAAGGTGAGGTTCTGGCAGATGTGCTGGTTGCCCGCACGGCACGCGGGACAGGAGCCGTCCCAGTCCAGCGGCATGACGGTGACGTGGTCGCCGGCGGCCCACCCGGCAACTCCGTCGCCCACGGCGGCGATGACTCCGCTCATCTCGTGGCCGATGATGGCGGGCGGCTTGACCCTGGCGTCCATGTGTCCGTGGAGGATGTGCAGGTCCGTGCCGCAGATTCCGGTGTACGCGACCTCGATCTGCACCTGGCCGGCCCTCGGGGGCGACGGATCCGCCTCACGGATGCCGATCTGCTGATTCCCCAGGTAATTGGCGGTTAGCACCGTTCGGGCTCCCATCGCTCTGGTGTTCCGGCAGCAGCATACACAACAGACATCAGATGAAAGATGGGCTTCTCATGGGGTTTGCCGGTATGTCTCCAGCGCTACAGGGGTATTCATCAGATGTATTCTGGCAACGGCTGATCTGATGTCACAGATTGTGACGTACCGTACGAGCTCCGCTGGAGAGTGAATGACCGCGATCATCAGCGTGGACGCCTTCGACGTACGCTTCCCGACGTCGCTGAGCCTGGACGGCTCCGACGCGATGAACAAGGACGGCGACTACTCGGCCGCCTACGTCGTGATCAGGACCGACGACCCGGATCTGTCCGGCTTCGGCTTCACGTTCACGATCGGCAGAGGCAACGACATCTGCGTGCTCGCCGCCAAGCAGCGTGGCCTACCCCTGGTCGGCATGGCCGTGGAGGACGTGGTGGCGGACCTGGGCGGCGTCTACCGCCACCTCAAGTCCGACTCGCAACTGCGCTGGCTGGGGCCGGAGAAGGGCGTCGAACACCTCGCCATGGCCGCCGTCATGAACGCCGTGTGGGATCTGGCGGCCCGCGTCGCCGGCAAGCCGCTGTGGCGGTTGCTGACCGACATGACCTCGGAGGAGCTGGCCGACGTCGCCGACCTGTCGTACCTGTCGGACGTGCTCACCCGCGACGAGGCGGTAGAGCTGCTGAAGGAGCTGGAGCCGACCCGCGCCGACCGCGTCGCCGAGCTGGCCGAGACCGGCTACCCGTGCTACACGACCAGCGCGGGCTGGCTCGGATACTCCGACGAGAAGCTGCGGCGGCTGTGCCAGGAAGCCGTCGAGGCCGGATACAAGCATGTGAAGCTGAAGGTCGGCGCCAGCCTCGACGACGACATCCGCCGGTTGCGCATCGCCCGCGAGGTCATCGGCTCCGACGCCAGCCTGATGATCGACGCCAACCAGGTCTGGGACGTGCCGCAGGCGATCGAGTGGGTACGCGCGCTCGCGGAGTTCGAGCCGCTGTGGATCGAGGAGCCCACCAGTCCCGACGACATCCTCGGCCACGCCGCGATCCGCAAGGCCGTCACGCCCATCGGAGTGGCCACCGGCGAGCACGGGATGAATCGGGTCCTGTTCAAGCAGATGTTCCAGGCCGAGGCCATCGATTTCTGCCAGCTCGACTCGGCCAGGCTCGCCAGCGTCAACGAGATTCTCGCGGTCTATCTGATGGCCAAGAAGTTCGGCGTGCCGGTGTGCCCGCACGCGGGCGGCGTCGGCCTCTGCGAGCTGGTGCAGCACCTGTCGATCTTCGACTACGTCGCCGTGTCGGGCTCGCTCGAGGGCAGGGTGACGGAATACGTCGACCACCTGCACGAGCACTTCGTCGACCCGTGCGTCGTCAAGAACGGCGCCTACATGCTGCCGGCCCGCCCCGGCTACAGCGCCCAGATGTACGACGCCACGCTGGCGACGTTCTCCTTCCCCGACGGCGACTACTGGACCAGGGCCACGGAGTCCTGATTCGCCGACAGGTACTGCTCCACGGCGAGCAGGTGCACACCCATCCGCAGCCGGGCCGCATCGGGATCCCGTGTCCTGAGCGCCTGGAGGATGGCCTGATGCTCCTTGTGGGTGTCGAACTCGGCCCCCTCGGCGTTGATGGCCCGCCACAGGCGTGCCCGTACCGTACGGCTGGCCAGCGCCTCGATCAGCGCTACCAGGGTCGTGTTGTGTGACGCCGCGGCGATGAGGCGATGGAACGTGATGTCGGCGTTCATGACCGCCTCGTGGTCGATCGGCTCGGCCTGGAGCAGTAGCTCCATGGACGCCAGGATCTGCTCGGCCCGGTCGAGCTCCTCGTCGGTGATGCGCAGCGCGGCCCGCCCCACGGCCTCGGTCTCCAGCACCCGCCGCACGGACTGCAGGTCGGCGACGTTCTCCGGCCGGTGCAGGTCGACCAGGAAACCGATCGGGCTCAGCAGTATCCCCGGGTCGAGCGCGGTCACGTAAGTGCCGTCGCCCTGCCGGGTCTCCAGCACTCCGGTGATGACCAGCGCGCGGACCCCTTCGCGGAGCGAGCTGCGTGACACGCCGAGCTGGGCGGCCAGGTCCTTCTCCACGGGAAGGCGGGATCCCGCCGACAGCGCGCCGTTGATGATCATGCGCTTGATGCCCTCGACCACGATGTCGGATTGCGATGCGCGCGGCTCGCGGGTAGTCATCTGACCAGTTTAAAGCCAACGTCGAGGCGCACGGCCGTATCACAGGGTCAATCATCAGATCAATCGTGCAGGCGATTGCCGATGTCTCCCCCAGATGCCCGGAGAACCTCGACTTAACACGACATTCATCAGATGATTCCGGAAAGCCGTCCGGGTTCGTCACGCCATTCGTCAGGGCTTCCCGGCGGCTGCTCCCCGCACGAAGGAGGGTGTCGCGATGACGCAAGCGCATCCCCAACCGGTCAGGTCACGCACGGGACGACCAGGATCCGATGGACGATCATCTGGCTGGCGTTCGCCGGGCTGTCGATCAATTACCTCGACCGTGCGAGTCTCAGCGTCGCGCTGCCGTTCATGGGGGAGGATTTCCAACTGACCGCGATGCAACAGGGGCTGGTCTTCGCGGCGTTCTTCTGGGCCTACGACGCCAGATCCCGAACGGGTGTAGGTGTGGCGGGCGACCATGGAGCTCGCCGCACCGGCCGGATATTCCGTGGCGGCCGTCGCGGGGGGCGCTCAGACTGAGCGGATGGACAGGACAGTCAGCGCATGGATCACATCGGGTGACGATCGACTCGGTGTCATCGGCCCGTTCGCGGTGGATGTGCCGTGGTGGGCGGATGTGGAGCCGGTCGTCGCGCACCTGCGCCAGGCGCTCGGCGTGGACGTAGTTGTGCTGCGCCTGTTGGACGTGGACGGCGGCGAAGGCGCCCGCGATGGTCATGTGACCTATCACGTCGAAGCGCTGGAGCGGCCCGCGCCCGGGCGGCTGCGGGCCCCGCTGCCCGCCGATCATGCGGTGCTGGACAGGCCCGAGCGGCTGCGGGCGCCGTGGGCGCGGATCGACGGGCTGCGGGAGCTGCTCGGCTGGGCGGCGGACGCGCTGAGCACGGCCGGGCGACCGCTGACGGGGTCGATCCAGCAACGCAGGACCTGGAATCTGGCCGGGCTGTTCCTCCTGCCCACCGCCCAAGGGCCGGTATGGCTGAAGGCCACGCCGCACTTCGCCACCGACGAGGCCGCCGTCATCGGCGCGTTCGCGGCCCTGGACCCGGGCCTGGTTCCCACGGTCGTGGCGTCGGGACCGCGGCGGGTCCTGCTGGAGCACCTTCCCGGCGAGGACTGCTGGGACGCCCCCGTCGAGATCATCCATAGCGCCGTGACGCGACTGGTCGCCGCTCAGGCCCGCCTGGCACGCGCGTTTCCGCCCGGGTTGCCGGACCGGCGCGGACCCGTCGTCGCCGACCAGGTCCGCGATCTGCTCGCCGGTGACGTGGGCCGCGAGCTGACCGCCGAGGAGCTGGCGGGAGCGTACGAGCTGGTCGAACGGTGGCCCATGCTGGCCGAGTGCGGACTGCCCGACACGATCGTGCACGGCGACTTCCACCCGGGAAACTGGCGCAGCGACGGCGGCCCGCCGGCTGTGGTGGACTTCGCTGACGCGCACCTCGGCAACCCGGTGCTGGACGGAATACGCGCCCGTGACTGGCTGCCCCCCGCCAAACGACCCGCCGCTGCCAAGGCCTGGATCGAGGCCTGGTCCGCCCACGTGCCCGGCTGCGATCCGGCTCTGGCACTCGCGATCGCCGAACCGCTGTCCCACCTGGTCTACGCCGTCCGCTACCAGGAGTTCCTGGACGGCATCGAACCGTCGGAGCGGATCTACCACCTCGGCGACCCGGCCACCAGCATCCGCGCCGCCCTGCGTTCCGTCGTGATCACGGATTGACGATCTGATCGACGGCCGTGCCTGGGCGGGGAGCCGGATCCACCGGACGACTGGGACGGCGGCCGCTACTTCCCCTTCTCCACCACCGCCACGCTGCGGCCCGAGCACTCGCCCGAAGCGCGCCTGGCAGGCCCGACTCGAGCCGGCTGAACCAACCGCCGCTGGAAGAGCCGGAACCCGGCACATACCTGAAGTTTCTATGAGAAGAACCTTTTCAGGTGCGGGTGAGCGCTGCTCTGTAGATCGGGGCGCCTCGACTACACGCCGCCTTGCATCCCGGATGCCAATCGCATCCCGCCTGTCTAAGTCTTCAGGCTATCGGTGGGTCCGTCTACGCCGTCGGCAGCGTCCCCCGCTGGGCAACTGGTCGGTGGCCGGCGTGGTCAAGCTCTCCCCCAACGCCTACCCGACCTGCACCGGGACGATCGGCAAGCTCCCGCCGAACGTCCCGGTGCCGAACGCGGCAAGCGAGGCCACAGGGGCTCGGTTCTCCTCGTCGGGCTCGCCGTCCTCTTCCTATTGTTGCGCTGTTCGACGTTTCGCCTTCTTACCCTCCGTGCACCGTGAGGGCGTAGCCCTCGGGACCGAGGAAGGTGAACATCCGGCCGAAGGGGCCGTCCTGCGGCGCGCTGAGGATGGGCACGCCCGCGGCGGCGAGCCGGTCGTGCAGGGCCTGGGCGTCGTCGGCGGCCAGCCACAGTGCCACGCCGAGGCCGGGCCGTCCGCTGTCGAGGTCGACGCCGGGCAGCGGCTCGCGGACGGCGAACGGGATCGGCCGGGTAGCGAACACCACGGCGTGCGGGGGTGCGGCCGGGGCCCGGACCAGGCCGAGGTGCTGCTCGAAGAAGGCGGCGGCCGCCTCAAGGTCGCGTACCTGCAGTGCGAGGAAGTCGGGGCCGGTGACGGTGGCGGTCATGAAGTGCTCCTGGGTGGGAAATCCGCATCCTGATGTCAGAACTTTGACATAGGTCACGGTATGTCCAGCCCGCCGCCTATGTCAAAATGTTGACATGACAGAGAAGGGGAAGCCCGTCCCTCCCCACGCGGCCGGGGACGTCACCGAGCACGTGGGATACCGGCTCAAGCGGGCTGCCGCGGCGCTGCGCGGGGCGATGGACAAGGCGCTGCGTGAGCACGGCCTGACCGTGCCGCAGTACGCCTGCCTGGAACTGCTGGACGAGCGCCCGGGAATCTCCGGCTCGGAGCTGGCCCGGGGGACCTTCGTCACCCGGCAGTCCTCCAGCGTCGTGCTGCGCGGTCTGCAGGACGGCGGCCTGGTCACCCGCCCCGCCACCGCCGACCACGGCCGGGCCCTGCCGGTGCACCTCACCGACGAGGGGCTGCGCCACCTGACGGCGGCACGCGCCGCGGTCTACGACATCGAGCGGCGCATGATCGGCGCGATCCCAGCCCGCCGCCTGGACGCCCTGCTGGCCGACCTCGACCGCATGGCCGCCGCCCTCGACGAATGACCGCACCCCACGGCTGCGGCGGGGTCAGCCGGCCTTGGCGGCGGACTCGGCCTCGGAGTCCTTGATCCCGAGGTTTTGGCCTGCGGCGCGCCGCCGCACGGACCTCCGCCCGCTGTCCCGGGCGTGCGGCTTGGGGCCGATCCCCGCCGGCGGTGGGACACCGGGCCACCCGCCGCACACCGGCCTCGCCGCGCCTCGTCTCATGTCACACAGGTGTGTACGGCGTCCAGGTGATGACGAATGCGGCAACCAGCAGGAGCGGAAAGACTTGCACCAACGCGATGTCCCTTCGGCGACGCCTCCACGCCACAGCAGCACCCGCCAACAGAATCAAGGCCACGACCGCCGATGACGTGTAAGCAGCAGCGGAACGGAAATTCATTTCCGCCAGCCATTCTGCGGAAGTCGGGTCTCCTCGCCCGTCACACCACACTGGCTCCATCACAGAGCTCCCCCGAAGGTGAACACTGCTTTTAACCCACCCCGCCATCAATAGAAGGAGTAGGTCTCCGACCAGCACCGCGCTGACAGACAAAACTCGCTTGGTCGCTGAAACTCCCCCGGCTTCTTGATCCCTCACCCTTCGATCGTACGAAAGCCACGACCCAGGCAGAGCCCAAGCAGACCGGCTCCTCTGGCACAGGCCCGTCTGTGATTCGCAGGGCAACCGATGATCGAGGTACGGCGGCCGGTGAACGTACACACGAAGATGGGCTGCGCCCTATCGCCCAGCGGGGCGGATCTTGCTAACGGGGTTGCTGACAACGTTCCTGGACGCCGAGATCGGCGTACCGAGCGCGTGATTGCTAGGCATGCTGCCGCGGGCAGTCGTGTGGGTCGGCGGCATGCACGCACGGTCCTCTCCTTCAATCTTCACCAGCACAGGATGCGAGAACAAGACTGTTTCCAGCTGCTCGATTTTGCGAGACTGCCAGGGATGACAATCCTGAACCAACATGACTCTGCCGATTTCATCCGTCGGCTCGCGCATGTCCGCTGGATCGCTGGAGGCACCGGCGCGGGCAAGAGCACCCTGAGCCGGGCCTTGGCCGAACGGTATGACGTGTTCGTGTATGACGGCGATCTGGCCGAACATCGCTACATCCAGCGGCGTACCCCACAGAGACAGCCCTATCTGTGCGCATTGCTTCAAACGCCCCTGGAACACAGATGGACGGGTCGCACACCAGAGGAGATCTTCCAGGCCATGCCCAGTCTGCACGGCGAGACATTCGGGTTCGTCATCGAAGACCTGCTCACCCTGCCAATCGACCGACCCGTGCTGGTCGACGATTTCCGTACCTTGCCTGCGCACGTCGCGCCGTGGCTGACGTGGCGTGAGCAAGCCGTATTTCTGCTGCCAACACCCGAATTCCGTCGCCATACCTTGGGAACCCGATTCGCTGACCCAGCCCGAGCACGAGCCAACTGGGGAAACAGCGACCACGCCGAAGCGATGGTGAAGCGGCTGGCCCGCGACGAGCTCTGGGACGAGGAGGTGCGACGCCAAGCTCTCAAGCAGGACTTGCCGGTCCTGGATGTCGATGGCTCTCAAGACGTCGCTGAGTTGGCCGGCGAACTGGCTGCGATGTTTCTCCTGGCAGAAAACTGATCGTGCACACTTCGGCGTTGCGCCGCTCGCTCCGCTGTCACGCGCGTGCCGCGCGTTCGCCGTTCATCGCGGGGACGCTGAGGCTGAGAACCTGCCCTTCGCCGGAGATGCCTTATTGCTGGATCATTCGGCCGGAGCGGATCTATCGTCGGTGAGGTGACTGGAACCGGCGAGCACGACGATCATCGCCCTGAGCTCTCCGACACCTTGCCGGACCTGGCCGTAGACCTTTCCGACACCGCGTCGTTCCACCATGTCCTCGGCGACACGGGCGCCGTCGGCCTGCTGGACACGGTGGTCTCGCGACGCGTCGATCCGGGACTCCGGGCACCTGAACGTGCTGCTCCCACGCCGGCGGAGACAGGCAGCGTATACGTGCTGCGCCGGCACCGGCGGCATCTGGTGGCCGGCACCCTGCTTGCCCGCATGCCGCGCGTCTCCACCACACCCCAGGCCAAGTCCTGGGCCGCTCGCCAGGTCGCCGCCCGGCTGCGGCCCTGGGAGCCCTTCGACGAGGCTGATCCGGACGGCGGGTGGCACACCACCAGCGGCCTGCTGGTCGAGCAGTACGCTCTCTACCGCCATCCCGGCGGCTGGCACCTGCTCGGCGTGGTCAGCCGGATTCCCCGGCCGCGGATCGTCACCGACGAAGACGCCAAAGCCTGGGCGGCCGACGTCCTGCGCCCTGTCGCACCGCTGACCTGGGAGCGCGGTCCCGTCACGGTGGGTGCCACCACCTGGTACGCGCTGTCGGACTTTGTGCCCGGTTCTGCGGTCACGCTTACGGGCCAAGAATGACGTAGAGAGAACGGTGCGTCGCTCGGGACGTTTCGTCGTGGCGCAGCCGTTATGGAGGCTCTGCCGCCGGTCGGTACGGTTCCGCCGGACACGACGTAGGGTCCAGATCAGCAACCTGCCCTGCGAGATGAGAGCCTGCATGACCGTCACTCCCGCGCACCTGCGCGCCCTGGCGAGCCGCGCCGAGGCGCTGACCGCCGAGGTTCGGGCACTCTGTGACAGTGCCACGAACGGATCGCCGCAAGGCGAGCACCTCGCCGTGGCGGTGCAGGCGGCCAACTTGCTGGCTCGAGGCGCCGAGGACCTGCAGCGCGCGGCCGCAGACCTGGCCAGGAGCCAGTCCCAGCCGTGCGGCATGCCGTGGAGCGTCTGCCCCGAACACGGCAACACACTCTCCTCCAGCGCCGGCGTCTCCACGTGCCGGGTGTGCCGTCGTACCTGGAACTACAACCGGCTCGGCCAACCGTGCCAGGAGCCGGTGACGTGGAAGGTGATCGACCGGGCCGGGACGGAGACGAGGATGTGCGACGGCCACGTCCTCGGCGCCCGCGCGGCCGCTCAGGGGGCCACCTTCATGCGCCTCGAGCAGCCGTAGAGGAAGGGGATTGATTGCGGTGCGGCCGACAAATCAGCAGGTAGTGAACCATGCCTTTCTCCGTGGCAGGTACGAGGACGGGTACTTCCCCGATCATGTCGTCGACAAGGGGAAGGCGATCCTGCTGCAGTGTGATGGACGGACCTCGGCGCCGGCGGACTTGCCGCACGCGCCACGCGCTCGCACTACCACGTGTCGTACGCGGGCGAACGAGCGCGAAGCCGCCAGGAGACGTGAGGCGTAGGGCCGCGGGGGAGCTGATCAAACGCCGTCAGAGGTGAAGCAGGCTGCCGTGCTGGTCGATGTGGTCGGCTGAGTCGTCGTCGAACCACATGCCATCGGTCGCCAGATAACGGAAGCGGTGGATCCCCGGTGGGAGGATCACCGACACGGTACGCATGCCGTTGCGGCGCGGCAGGAGCTGGTGGTGACCGGGGGACCAGTCGTTGAAGTCGCCGACGACGCTGACGATGCCGGCGGGCTGGTGCACGGGAAGGGCGAAGGTGATGCGGGTCTTCTTGCCGAACAGGGGCGTACGCCTCAGCATTGCGAATCCTCCCAGGGGGTGGGCAATGGCCCTAGCTTGATGGGGCCGGAGAGTCGGGAGGAATAGGACACACAGCTCGTAACCTACATTTCACCAGAATTCACAAATCAGCATTCTGCAGGGAAGTGCGCAGGGCTGGATGTCCGTGCGAGCGGTAAGGCCGGACAGGTCGTCCAGCTCGCGGGCTCGATCAGATGTCGATATTCACGTGCGCCCGCCACACGCCGTCGGTCTTGCCGAAGCGCAGGTGGTAGACGGCGACCGCCTTGGGCACTGAGCCGACCCGGTTCACCGCGGCGACCGGCACGGTGGCCAGCCGCACCTCCACCTGCCCTTTGGTGGCCTTGGTGCGCTCGTCGACGGACACGTCCACCGCCACCCGGTCGCACGCCTCCACCTGATAGATGGTCTCGTCCAGCACGCCGACCAGCAGCGCCTCGTCGGTCTCCTCCGTCGAGACGAACACGACACTGTCGTCCGGGACGGCGTCGCCCACGTCGGCAAACGTCTCCACCAGCGCCTGCACCGCCTCTGCCAGGCACTCCTCCCGAGTGTCCGCCCAAGCCTCCACGGCGATGCCGGCGATGTGCGGCACCGCGCGATGCCCTCTGCTCACACTGTCCACTCCACCAGCAATACGCACCGCAGGGAAGACGCACCCTCATTCGGCTGCGCGCTGCATGATCTCCTGTGCGGTGAGTGGGTCGGCGGGATAGTGGCTCAACCCCGATCCCCAGAGTTCATTAGCTCAATCCCGCAACGGCACCCGCAGGTTCTGCTCGACGGCCTGCCAGAACCGCGTCAAAGACCGCCGCCTTCCGCGCCAGAAGCAAGGCCGAATGAGCGGATCGGCATGGGTGAAAGCCGGCTTACCGCAGGGCGGCTTTCCTCTTACCCGGATGAACCGCGTCTCCCGCCCGGTCGTATGGGGGGTGTCCTGAAGTCCGATGGGAGAGGAATTCATCCCATGCGTAGACAATTGGCAGCCGCAACCCTCGCTACCGCTGCCGCCGCCACCGTACTCGTCGCGTTCCCCGGCGCGGCCAGTGCGGATAGCGCACATCCGCACATCAACCGGGTCAAGATGACCGGCAAGCAGGAGGTCCCCGGACCGGGTGACCGCAACGGCTTCGGCGTCTTCGCCTACCAGGTCCGCGACGGCAAGCTCTGCTACTTCATCACGGCCCGCAAGATCAGGCCGGCCGCCGCCGCTCACATCCACGCGGGCAAGAAGGGTGTGGCGGGCCCGATCGTCGTCACGCTGAAGGCCCCGGCGAAGGGCTTCGCGAGAGGCTGCGTCGAGGCGGTCAAGCACCAGAACAAGAAGAACGCCGAACTCGTCCTCACCTTCCGCGAGCTGCGCGGCATCGTGAAGTGGCCGCACCTGTACTACGTCAACGTCCACAACAAGAAGTTCCCGGCGGGTGCCATCCGCGGCCAGCTCGGGTAGCGGTTCGGGCCTGACAGGCCCTGGTGATCCAACCCCCTGCTCCAGCTCCCCGGTGCGGCCGGGGAGCTGGAGCCCGTTCATTCGGCGGCTAGCCGTTCTGCCTCTTCGTGCAGCGCGAGGATGAGAACCAGCCCCAGCTGGAGCTCTTCCAGATCCGACGCCGCGAGGCCGTCAAGGACGCGCATAATGGGCCTCCCTGACTTAACGACGCCCCACGAGTCACAACGGTTGACGCCTACGTCTCGCTTCTGAATCGTTCCCATGCCGATTGACGGGTCATGCCGAGCGAGGCGCCGATGCGTTCCCAGCTGACGTCCCTGCCGCGCAGGTGCGCCACCCAGTCGCGCAGATTGTCGTCGACCTGCGCCTGCACGGCCGCGATTTTCGGAAGGTGCTCGAGTATCTGCTCTTCGGTCATCGACTCCCACATGGGGAGCCGCGGCTCGGTGGAGGCGACGCGTCGTTCCTCTGTGAGGATGTCATTGCACAGGTCGATGCACTGGTCACAAATGTGCACACCGGGACCGGCGATGAGTTTCTTCACGTCCGCGCTCTTCTTGTGGCAGAAAGAGCAGCGGATCTTGTCCTTCCAGTCAGGCATGGCCTGACACTAGACCTGTCAGGCGGCACCTGACAACCCTTCGCGCCGATCTCGTTCCATCTGTGCCTGCAAGATGGCCTGCCGCTCCTCGGTGATCCTGCGGCAGATCGTCACGTACGCGGTCAGCACCTTGGAGTACGCCTGGCGTGCCTCCTCCACCTGGGCGCGCAGGCGCAGGATGCGATCGGCGTCGCCGAGGCCCTCGGCCCTGGCCAGCAATGTGCGGGCCTCGTCGACGATCTCTGCGGCCCGCATCCTCGTACGGCGCAGCAACGCAGAG
Organism: Nonomuraea sp. 3N208; assembly: GCF_052245935.1. Classification (NCBI taxonomy): domain Bacteria; kingdom Bacillati; phylum Actinomycetota; class Actinomycetes; order Streptosporangiales; family Streptosporangiaceae; genus Nonomuraea; species Nonomuraea sp. 3N208. The sequence goes on from NZ_JBQQBR010000037.1 coordinate 77,151, forward strand.
CATTCGTGCAGCTCCGTCAGCCGTGCCGAAGAGACGATGAACTCAGCAGTGTGCACGGCCGATCCGGCCGTCCGCCTGCGGAGATCAGATCCCATCCCGCCACCTCCCGGTCAAGGTTGCCTAACTGTAGACGCGCAACCCTTGCGAGCGGATCACTCGGGCCGTCGGGGGAGACCTCCATGCACCTGCCGGAGAGGTTTCTCCTCCTGGGTGGGAAAACCTCTTTCCTGAAGCTCGTTCGGTGGCGGCTGAATGTGGTATTTGGCTACCTTGCCGGGGCTTATTCGAAGAATGCCCGTGAATATCCGGTCTCAGCAAAAGCTGGGGATGAAGACGCGCGATCGGGCCCCATGACGGCGACCGTTGGTCACATACTGAGACGGAGCGACAGCGGACCGTAGCCCGGGAGTGGTGGCGATGCCGGCGACAGGCAATGACGACGGGGTGGACGTCAGCGTCGTCATCCCCGCACGCAACTGCCGGGACTACCTCGACAGGTGCCTCACGTCCGTGCTCGTGCAGCGGGTCAAGAAGGAGATCGTCGTCATCGACGACGGCTCCACAGACGGCAGCGCCGACCTGCTCGACCTCTACGCCACCTATCACAAGGACAGCATCCGGGTGGTGCACGTCGAGCGCAGCGGCGGCGCGGGCCGCCCGCGCAACGTCGGCCTCGAGCACGCCACCGGGCGCTACGTGTTCTTCTGTGACGCCGACGACTATCTCGGCCCCGAAGCGCTGGAACGCATGGTAGCCATGGGCGACAGGAACGGCTCCGACATCGTCCTCGGCAAGATCGTGGGACACGGCCGCCGAGCGCCGGCGTCGATGTTCCAGCACAACGCCGACCGGGCGGAACTCGGCGACAGCGCCGTCTACAACAGCCTGTGCTGCTTCAAGTTGTTCAGAAGGGATCTGCTCGAACGCCACCACATCAGGTTCGGCGAGGAAATGCCGATCGGCGAGGACATCGTCTTCACGGTCCACGCCTACTGCCACGCCCGCGTGATCTCCGTGGTCGCCGACTACGACTGCTACCACCTTGTGGCCAGGCCCGACGGCAGCAGCGTCATGCAGCAGCCGGGCAGCAGGGACCCGCTCGCCTGGCTCGCCATGATCAGGGAGCCCATCCGGCTCATGGCCAGGCACGTCGAGCCGGGCCCGCTCCGCGACCACCTGCTGCGCAGGCACTTCAGACTGGACGCGTTCGCGCAGCTCGGAGCGGTGTTCCTGGAGAGTGACGACATCCGGCGCAAGGACATCGCGCGGGAGGTGGCCGCCCTCTGCGACGAGTGGTACACGCCGGGCGTGCACGAGCGGCTGGGCAGCATCGACAGGCAGCGGGTCGGCGCGCTGGACGACATGGATCGGCTGGTGCGCCTGGCTCGCATCGAGAAGGCCACCGTGCGGCGCAGGCTGACCGGGCTGCGCTGGGACGGCGACCACCTGGTCGTGACGGGCGCGGCCGGGCTCGACGGCATCAGCAGGGACGACGGCGTGGCCGTGGTGCTGCGGTCCCGGGAAGCCCCGCACACCGAGCTGGTCGTGCCCGCGCAACGCAAGGGCGTCGAGTTCACCGCCCGCGTCGAGGCGAACACCCTCCAATCCGGCATCTGGGACCTGCGGGTGGCGGTCGAGCTGGAGGGGGTCGTGCGCTTCGGCAGGCTCGGCGCGGAGCGCGACAGCGGCATCACCCTGCCGCGGCCCCGGCTGGTCCGCGACCGGGCGGTCCTGCCGTACTTCACCAGAGAAAACGGCAACCTGAGCATCGACGTCGGCGGGCACGTGGTCGGGGTGCCCGGCACGGCCAGGCTCATCAGGACCAGGTGGGGGCTCGGGCGCCGGCTGGTGGTGGACGGCGAGATCGCCGTCGCGGGCACCACGCCGGCGGCCGCGGCGATCAGGTGGATCGTCTGGCGCGAGCGCCGCACGGGCCGGGAGCGGACCGAGCCGGTGACGGCGCTGCCCGGCGGCGGGTTCACGGCCAGGCCCGCGGTGGGCAAGCTCGCGCCCGGCACCTGGGACGCCTATCTGGAGCTCGATCTGGGCGGGCCGCCCGCGCGGTTCAGGATCGAGGCCGACGCCGAGGCGGTCGCGCCGCCGCGCCGGTGGAGGTTCGCCGCCCTGCTGCGGAGCGTGCGACCGTACGCGACGTCGGGGAAGGGGCGGCTGAGCACGGTCGTACGACGGCTGACGCCTGGGGCGATTGTTAAAAAGATCATGCCCTAATTGCAATCTATGTGCAGGTGCAAGACGATGCCTTAGGGTAGGAGCGCTTGTTCGTCCTCTTGGAGGCATGGTCGTGCACGTACCCGATGGCTTCTTCGATGCAGTTACGTCTATATCAGCCGGAGTGGTGGCGGCCGCCGGGGTCGCGGTGTGCCTTCGCGGGGCGCGGCGCGAGCTCGACGACCGGACCGCGCCCATGGCCGGGCTCGTGGCCGCCTTCATCTTCGCCGTGCAAATGCTCAACTTTCCCGTCGCCGCGGGCACCAGCGGCCACCTGATGGGCGGGGCGCTGGCCGCGATACTCGTCGGGCCCTATACCGGCGTCCTGTGTATCGCCGTGGTCCTCCTCGTCCAGAGCCTGTTCTTCGCCGACGGCGGGCTGACCGCGCTCGGCGTCAACATCACGATCATGGGCATCGTTGGGGTGCTGGTCGGCTGGGCTGTCTTCCGGCTGGTCAGCGGGCTGGCCAGGGGCAAGGGCGGGATCACGCTGGCGGCGTTCCTGGCCGCGCTGATCTCCGTGCCGGCCTCGGCGATGGTGTTCACGCTGCTGTTCTGGGTCGGCGGCACCGCGCCGATCGAGGTGTCGGCGGTGGCGGCCGCGATGGGCGGTGTGCACCTGCTGATCGGCATCGGCGAGGGCGTGATCACGGCACTGACCGTCGGCGCAGTGCTCGCCGTGCGGCCCGACCTCGTGTACGGCGCCCGCGGCCTGGCCAAGCCGCTGCTCCTGCGCGGCGCCGAGGGGACGACGACCGTGGGTGAGCCTGAGCCGGTCACCGTTCGCGGCGCCGGCCGGGCGTTCCTGCTCGGTGGGCTCGGGGTGACGCTGGTGCTGGCCGGACTGGTGTCGTTCTTCGCCTCCTCCTCGCCTGATGGGTTGGAGTCGGTGGCCGAGAGCAAGGGCTTCCTGGACCGGACGGCCGACCACGTGTTCGGCGGGTGGGCGCTGGCCGACTACGGTGAGGTGGGCGGGATCCCCGTGGGGGTGGCCGGGATCGTCGGCGTCGGGCTCGTGTTGCTCGTCGCCGGCGGCACGGCCTATGCCGCCAGGAGCCGTAGCAAGATCAAGGTGTGAGACGTGGGTGCCGGGCATCATCACCAGCTCTACCTGCCGGGCCGCTCTGTCGTGCACCGGCTGCCGCCGCAGTGCAAGCTGCTCGCGGTCTTCGCGTTCGCGGTCGTCGTGGTGGCCACGCCGCGCGAGCGGTTCTGGGCGTTCGCGGCCTACGCGGTGTTGCTTGGCGTCGTCGCGGCGGTGGCGCGGGTGCCGGCCACATACATGGTGCGGCGTATGGTGATCGAGGTGCCCTTCGTGCTGTTCGCGTTCCTCATCCCGGTCATCGGGCTGGGGGAGCGGGTCACCGTGCTGGGGGTCTCGCTGAGCGTGCCCGGTCTCTGGGCGGCCTGGAACATCCTGGCCAAGGCCACGCTGGGAGTGGCCGCCTCGATCCTGCTGGCGGCCACGACGGAGCCGCGGGCCATCCTCATCGGGGCGCAACGGCTCCGGCTGCCCAGCCTGCTCGTGCAGATCGCCATGTTCATGTTGCGGTACATGGACGTGATCATGGAGGAGATGCGGCGGATGCGGGTGGCGAGGGAGTCCCGCGGGTTCAAAGCCCGAAATTTCCGGCACATCCCCGTGATCGCGCGGTCTGCCGGGGCGTTGTTCATCCGCTCGTACGAGCGGGGCGAGCGGGTGCATTTGGCGATGCTCAGCCGGGGATATTCCGGCAGCATGCCGATAATTCATGACATGTCGGCATCCGGCCCCCAATGGGGCACCGCTCTCGCTCTGCCCGCCGCGGCACTCGCAGTGTTGGGACTCGGTCTGTGAAATCTCTCGACGTCAGGCAGCTTGCCTACGCCTACCCCGACGGCACGCAGGCGTTGTTCGGCGTGGACCTGTCGATCGCCCGCGGCGAGCGGGTGGCCCTGCTCGGCCCGAACGGCGCCGGCAAGACCACGCTGGTCATGCACCTCAACGGGATCCTCACCCCAGGGCACGGCACTGTCACCGTCGCCGGCACCCCTGTGCGCAAGGACACGCTCACAGAGGTCAGGCAGCGCGTCGGCCTGGTCTTCCAGGACCCCGACGACCAGCTCTTCATGCCGACGGTCCGCGACGACGTCGCCTTCGGCCCGGCCAACGCGGGGGTGCGGGGAGAGGACCTGGACCGGGTGGTCAAGGACGCGCTGGAGCGGGTCGGCATGCTGGAGGCCATCGACCGGCCGCCGCACCACCTGTCGTTCGGCCAGCGCCGCCGGGTGGCGGTGGCGACGGTGCTGGCCATGGAGCCGGAGATCCTGGTGCTCGACGAGCCCTCGTCCAACCTGGACCCGGCGGCGCGCAGGGAACTGGCCGAGATCCTGCGTTCCTTGGACGTGACGGTGCTCATGGTCACGCACGACCTGCCGTACGCGCTGGAGTTGTGCGAGCGCTCGCTCATCCTCTCCGACGGCGTGATCGCCGCCGACGGGCCCACTCCCGAGCTGCTGGCGGACGCCGATTTGCTGGCCCAGCACCGCCTGGAGCTCCCGTACGGTTTCGCCATCCCGGCGGTGTGAGGCCGTTCAGGCCACATTGGACCTCTTTATCCGGCTGTGGATGCCCGGTATTCGGGGATGTCGAAGTACAGTGACTCATCGAGGAGGGGCTAAATGAAGCTGCGGCTTGCGCGACATGCCCTGGGAGACGCCGTGGTGGTGGCCGTTGAGGGAGAGCTCGACCTGTTCACCGCGCCGTTCCTCCGCGATGAGGTACGCGACGCCATCAAACAGGACGGCGCCAGGCTCGTGCTCGACCTGCAGCAGCTGTCGTTCATGGATTCCAGCGGGCTGTCGGTGCTGATCGAGGCCTGGCGGCTGGCCACGGGGGAGGGCGGCGGCGTTTCGCTGGCGGCACCGCAGGCGCCCGTGGCACGCATACTCCGCACCACGGGGCTGGACCGGCGGATCAAGGTGTACTCCGACGTGGACAGCGCCGTGGGCGAGATTTGACGACCCCCGAGTAGAACTTCATTCGGTCGCCGGGTTAGGGTCCGGTCTATGGACGTGAACGGATCTGCAGCAATCATCTCCGGCGGCGCCAGCGGCCTCGGTGAGGCCACGGCCCGCGAGCTGGCTCGCGCCGGCGCCACCGTGGTCGTCGCCGACCTCAATGAGGAGCGCGGCAAGAGCGTCGCCGACGAGATCGGCGGCGTCTTCGCCAAGACGGACGTGTCGGACGACGAGCAGGTGCAGGCGGCCGTGGACGCCGCCGTGGCCACCGGCAAGCCGCTGCGCGTGGTGGTCAACAGCGCCGGCATCGGTTGGGCGGAGCGCACGGTCAACCGCGACGGCAGCCCGCACAACCCGGCGACCTACCGCAAGGTCATCGAGGTCAATCTGATCGGCACGTTCAACCTCATGCGCATCGCGGCGGCCGCGATCGCCAAGACCGAGCCGGCCGACGCCGACGGGCAGCGCGGCGTGGTGATCAACACGGCGTCGGTGGCGGCCCTGGAGGGGCAGACCGGGCAGTTGGCGTACTCGGCCTCCAAGGGCGGCATCGTGGGCATGACGGTGCCGGCGGCCCGCGACCTGTCCGCCATCGGCGTACGCGTGAACACCATCTGCCCCGGCATCATCGACACCCCGATCTACGGCTTCTCGTCCAATGCCGAGGAGTTCAAGGCCAAGCTGGTCGCGCCGGTGGTGTTCCCCAAGCGCATGGGACGGGCCGACGAGTTCGCGCACCTGGTGCGCAGCCTGATCGAGAACGACTACATGAACGCCGAGGTCATCCGCTTCGACGGCGGCATCCGCTTCCAGCCCAAGTGAGGTCCCGTGTCTGACGAAGTGCTCGTCGAGGAGTCCGGCAATGTCGCGATCATTACCATCAACCGGCCCAAGGCGCGCAACGCCGTCAATGGGGCGGTGGCGCGTGGGATCGCGGGGGCGCTGGACGAGCTCGATGAACGTCCTGACATTTCGGCATATGTCCTGACCGGCGCTGGGGGCACGTTCTCGGCGGGGATGGACCTGAAGGGGTTCCTGGCCGGTGATTTCCCGGTGGTCGAGGGCCGTGGGTTCGGCGGGGTGACCGAGGCGCCACCGAAGAAGCCGCTCGTGGCCGCCGTCGAAGGGTACGCGCTCGCGGGCGGGTTCGAGCTCGCGTTGGCCTGCGACGTCATCGTGGCATCGTCGCAGGCCACGTTCGGGCTGCCCGAGCCCAAGCGCGGGCTGGTGGCCGGGGCGGGCGGCATCATGCGCCTGCCGCGGCGGATCCCGTACCACGTGGCCATGGAGATCGCGCTGACCGGCGAGCACTACCCGGCCTCCCGCCTGTACGAGCTGGGCCTGGTCAACCGGATCACCGAGCCGGGCGCGGCGGTGGAGGGAGCGCTGGAGCTGGCTCGCAAGATCGCCGCCAATGCCCCGCTGGCGCTCGCCGCCACCAAGAAGGTGATCATCGAGTCGCAGGACTGGTCGCTGGAGGAGATGTTCGCCAAGCAAGGCGCGATCATCGGTCCGGTGTTCGGCTCCAAGGACGCCATGGAGGGCGCCGCGGCCTTCGCCGAGAAGCGCGCGCCCCAGTGGAAGGGCGAATAGCAATCCCCCTCCCGAACCGGGAGGGGGATCTTTAGCGCATCCATAGCTCTTCCTGCGTACGGTAAAGGGAGAAGACGAGCTACCGGGAGTGCGCATGAGCGAGCGCAGCGAGCGACTAGTCCAACACAGCCGACTGTCGCTCGTGCGACCTCCGGAGGAGGGCGTATGAGCGAGCGCAGCGAGCGACTAGTCCAACACAGCCGACTGTCGTTCATGCGACCTCCGGAGGAGGGCGCATGAGCGACTATTCGGGTCCTAGGTTCGAGTCAGCCAAACGCGGCGCCGGAGCCCTTCTCTCCGGCGCGCTGAGCGCCTTCATCATCGTGGTCGGCATGCTCGTCGTGATGTGGGTCGTCGAGGGCGTCGACTTCGTGCTCAACGGCGCGCTCGATCAGTTCGGCATCCTCGGCTGGGACCCCGAGGGCCTGGTCGGCATCCTGTTCGCGCCCTTCCTGCACGGCGGGTTCCCCCACCTCATCGCCAACTCGATACCCCTGCTGGTGCTCGGCTTCCTTGCCGGGCTGCGGGACGTGCGCAAGTTCCTGTGGGCCAGCCTGATCATCATCGTGATCGGCGGCCTGGGCACCTGGCTGACCAGCCCCGCCGTCTACACGGTCGGGGCGAGCGGGCTGGTGTTCGGGTACTTCGGCTACATCATGGCCAGGGGCGTGTTCGACCGGCGGCTGCTCGACATCGTCATCGCCGTGGGCGTGGGCCTCGTGTACTACGGAATCCTGGCGGGCCTGCTGCCCAACCAGGAGGGCATCTCCTGGCAGGGACACCTGTTCGGCCTCGTCGGCGGCGTGGTGGCCGGCTGGGTGCTGCGCCGCAAGAAGAGGGAGATCCCGGCCTATTAAAGATGCGACCGCGTGTGCTCGGCAGGGGACGTCGAGAGCAGGCGGTCGATGGAGGCGGACGGAGCGCCCGCCGGCACCGACGGGCTGCCGGTGCCGGCCAGGTGCGCAGAGGCGGACGCGCTCGCCCTAGTTGAGGAGCTGCTGCGCCGTCGTCAGAGGCGCTCGACCACGTAGTCGACGCACACCGTCAGCGCCTCGACGTCGGCCGGGTCGATGGCCGGGAACATCGCGATGCGCAGCTGGTTGCGGCCCAGCTTGCGGTAGGGCTCGGTGTCGACGATGCCGTTGGCGCGCAGCACCTTGGCCACCGCCGCGGCGTCCACGTCGTCGGAGAAGTCGATCGTGCCGACCACCTGCGAGCGGAACTCGGGAGCGGCGAACGGCGTGGTGTACGACGACTTCTCGGCCCACGTGTAAAGGCGCGAGGCGGAGTCGGCCGTGCGGGCGGTGGTCCAGGCCAGGCCGCCGTTGCCGTTCATCCAGTCGAGCTGGTCGGCCAGCAGGAACAGCGTGGCCACGGCCGGGGTGTTGTAGGTCTGGTCCTTGCCGGAGTTGTCGATCGCGACCGGCAGGCTGAAGAACTCCGGCACGTAACGGCCGGTCCCGGCGATCTCCTCGACCCTGGCCAGGGCGCGCGGCGACATGATCGCGATCCACAGGCCGCCGTCGGAGGCGAAGCTCTTCTGCGGCGCGAAGTAGTAGACGTCGCTCTCGGTGATGTCGACGGGCAGGCCGCCGGCGCCGGAGGTGGCGTCAACGAGCACCAGCGAGTCGTCCGAGCCGACGCGCTTGATCGGCATGGCGACGCCGGTCGAGGTCTCGTTGTGGGTGAGCGCGTAGACGTCCACGCCCTCCTCGGTCACCGCGGTCGGGTAGGTGCCGACCTCGGACTTGATGACGCTCGGCTCGGCCAGCCACGGGGCCTTCTTGGTGACCGCGGCGAACTTCGAGGAGAACTCGCCGAACGACAGGTGCTGCGACTTCTCGCGGACGAGCCCGAAGGCGGCGATGTCCCAGAACGCCGTGGTGCCGCCGTTGCCCAGCACGACCTGGTAGCCCTCGGGCAGCGAGAACAGGTCGGCGAGTCCGGAGCGTACGCGGCCGACCAGGTTCTTGACCGGCTTCTGGCGATGGGAAGTGCCCATGAGGCTCGCGCCGGAGGCGGCGAGCGCGGCCAGTTGCTCGGTGCGCACCTTCGAGGGCCCGCAGCCGAATCGGCCGTCGGCGGGCTTGATGTCAGCGGGAATCACGATGTCAGCCACGTGCCCCAGCGTACTGACCGGCGTGGAGTGGCTCGCACGGGGTCCGGATTATGAGATCCGTGAAACTTTCACAAAAGATCCCAGGTCAGCGGCCGAAAGAGGGCCGGGGGCTTGACGAAACGCCTATTCCATCTCACGTTCCTCACTAGTCGCGGGAGCGTGATGCCCATGGTCGACATGGATGGCCTCACCGCCAGAGAGCTCCAGGTCCTCTCCCTGACCTGTGCGGGTCACAGCGCCCAGGAGATCGCCGACCGGCTGCACATCGCCCGCTGCACGGTGGAGAACCACAAGCGGCACATTTACCAGAAGCTCGGGGTCGCCGGTCAGGCGCAGGCCGTGTCGCAAGGGCTCGCGCTCGACCTGCTCGACCTTCACCCGGCCGTGCCGCGCCCGCGCGTGTCGTCCGGGCGCGAACTCGTGGTGCTCCACGCCAGGTGCGTCGTGGCGACGGAGGTGGTGACGCGGGCCATGATCCGGGGCGGCAGGCCGCTCTGCACCGTGCGGGACACGGCCACCGGCGACGACGCCGCGGCCTGGCCGGGAGTGTTCAGGTTCACGGTGGTGCTCGTGGACCCGCTCCCCGCGGACTGGCTGCTGTCGGTACGCCTCGGCGCCCGCGCCGTCGCCGTGCCGTCCGCGCCACCGTGTCCCACCACGGTGGCGGACGCCATGGCGCACGGCGCGTACGCCGTCCTGTGGCTGGAGGACGTCGCCGACCACCTCTGCGCGGTCCTCGACCTGGTGGCCAGCGAGTACGTGGTGGTGGGCGCGAGCATGTGCCGCCGCATCCTGCCCACGCCACACCTCACCGGCCGCGAGCACGACGTGCTGGTCGCGATCGCCGCGGGCCACACGGTCAGGCAGACCGCCCGCCTGCTGGACATCGCGAGCAAGACCGTGGAGAGCACGCGGGCCCGCCTGTTCAGGAAGCTCGACGCGCGCAACAGGTCGGAGACGCTCGCCAACGCCTACCGGGCGGGACTGCTTCCGACGGAATCGCCGACGCCGGTCGAGCGGGTCTGATCCCGGCGGAGCCGCTCACTGCCCCCGGCTGGCCGGATCGACCCGCGCGAACGTGAGCAGATCCACCATCCGGAAGTCGCCCGTTCCACCGGTCCTGCGCGGCAGCGTGGGCCGCCAGGACGGGTTGGTCCTGAGGTAGGAGGTCGCATCGAGCTGGAGCAGTCCGATGAAGACCTCGCCAACGATCCTCGCGCCCACCCCGGCCAGCCGGGTGCCGCCGGCCAGGACCTCGGCCTCCTTGAGCACGTAGTACCACAGCGGCGTGCTGGCCGGCAGGCCGTGCCCGAACTGCTGCAGCTCGGGGAAGTGCTGCGACTCCAGCGCCGGCACGCCGACGGCGCGGGCGATGTTCTGCCCGGACGGCATCGACCAGGTGATGTGCCGCAGCAGATTGCGCTGCGGCAGCGCGGTCGGCGCGTCCCCGGACGGGATCGCGATCAGCGGCAGGTTGAACAGCGGCGTGGAGATCTTGGTGTCGATGCGCTTGTTGGTACGCACCTCACCGTCGCCGAAGTCGAAGAACGTCTGCCAGCCGATGAAGCGCCTGGGCGCCCTGGCCTGACCGCGCAGATCGACGGGATCGGTCTGGCCCTGGCCCGCCGGGTCGAAGATGAACCCGAAGAACGGCGTGTTGTCGGCGTTCCCCGCGAGGTTGGCCCGGTAGGACGGCCGGACCTGGCTGTGCCCGAACCGGTAGGCGGCGCCCTGGAACTCGACCGGGATGAACTGCTCGCCCGCTGCCGGCCGGTAGAACCGCCGCCCGTTGGCCATGATGTCGTTGACGACGGTCTGACCGATGATCAATGGTAGGAACTCGCGCACGATGATCCACTGGTAGTGCCACCTGACCTGCTGCCTGGCGGCCTCGAAGACGTTGCCGGTCTGCCCCGACGCGCGCAGGTGGTCGACCACCCGGTTGTGGAACAGCAGGAACGCCGCGTGCATGCCGCTGATCATCAGGTTCTCGTCGTTGCGCGGGTCGGGGATGATCGCCTTGCGGTTCGGCAGCCGCGGCAGGTCCTCGAACCTGCCGCCGCTCTCCAACCGGAACTTGGCGGGGTCGGAGGGGTTGTAGTACTGCGGGTCGGCCGTGGGCCCGCCGCCGTAGACGGTGTCGAGGTCGAGGCCGGGCGTCCGGGTGTTGGGGGACTGCTCGGGAGCAGTGGGGACGCCGAGCGGCGAGGTCTCGTCGAACGTCAGGTCGTGGTCGATGAATTGGCCCAGGAACGTTATGCCGGCGGTCTGCGCGGCGTTGTCGAGGTTGTTGGGGCTGAGCTCCGGGTTGGTGATCAGCCGGATCGGGCCCTCCTGGAGCGGGTCCAGGGCGTCGATCACGCCCCCGGGGCGGCCCATCGACATGAGGGCCTGCCGGAGGGTGGGCGCGTTGAAGTCGGCGAACGGAGAGATGTTGAAGATCCGGCCGAACCTGTCGGGAGAGGTGGCCAGGCCGCCGGCCTGGGTCGTGACGACCTTGGCGAGCGCTTCAGCGGGGGTGAGCGTCAGGGCCGCGGCTCCGGCTCCCACGCCGGTGAGGAATCCTCGCCTGCTTAAGCCTGACTTGGGCGGGTCATCGCTGGACTTGAGCATGACTTGCCTCCTTGCGGGCCTCCCACCGGAGGAGGGCAGGCAGGCGTCAGCAACCGGCTGGGTGGTGGGTGTCCGGCCTGCTGGTGGTGGGAGGCTGGGGGGTGCCTTCGCTCAGGCTGATCCCATGACAAGAGGCGGTCAAGGACAACTTTCCCCTAGTGCTGTTCACACGATGCTCATGAAAAAACGGCTACCGCGCGGATGCGAGCCGCGCGGTAGCCGTCCACGAATCGGTTAGTACTTCCCGGCCACCTCGTCGGCGCCGGCCACGTCGCTGAGCGGACGCGAGGACGGGCCCACGTAGTTCGCGCTGGGGCGGACGAGCCTGCCCGTGCGCTTCTGCTCCAGGATGTGCGCGGCCCAGCCGGCTGTACGGGCGCAGGTGAACATCGAGGTGAACATGTGGGACGGGACCTCGGCGAAGTCCAGCACCACGGCCGCCCAGTACTCCACGTTGGTGGCCAGCACCCGGTCGGGCTTGCGCGCGTGCAGCTCCTCCAGCGCGGCCTGCTCAAGCGCCGCAGCGACCTCGTAACGCGGGGCGTCGAGCTCCTTGGCGGTACGGCGCAGCACGCGGGCGCGCGGGTCCTCGGCGCGGTAGACGCGGTGGCCGAAGCCCATGAGCCTGTTGCCCTTGTCGAGCTCGCCCTGGACGTACTTCTTGGCGTCGCCGAGGTGCTCGACGCCTTCGATCATGTGCAGCACCCGGGCCGGGGCGCCGCCGTGCAGCGGACCGGACATGGCGCCGACGGCGCCGGAGAGCGCGGCGGCCACGTCGGCGCCGGTGGAGGCGATGACGCGGGCGGTGAACGTCGAGGCGTTCATGCCGTGCTCGGCCGCGGAGGTCCAGTAAGCGTCGATGGCCTTGACGTGCTTGGGATCGGGCTCACCGCGCCAGCGGATCATGAACCGCTCGACGATGGTCTTCGCCTCGTCGACCCGGCTCTGCGGCACCATCGGCAGGCCGAGCCCGCGCGCGGACTGGGCCACGAAGGACAACGCCATCACGGAAGCACGCGCCAGCTGGTCGCGGGCCTCCTCGTCACTGATGTCGAGCAGCGGCTTGAAGCCATAGGCGGGAGCCAGCATGGCAAGCGCGCTCTGCACGTCTACGCGGATGTCACCGGAGTGGACAGGGATGGGGTACGGCTCCGCCGGGGGTAGACCCGGCTGGAACGTGTTGTCGACCAGCAGGCCCCACACTGCCCCGAACGGGACACGGCCGACCAGCTCTTCGATGTCGACGCCCCGGTATCGAAGGGCGCCCCCTTCTTTGTCCGGTTCCGCGATCTCGGTCTCGAAAGCTACGACGCCTTCGAGCCCGGGTTTGAAGTCGGACATGCTCGGCCGCCTCCCTTTCTTGCCATGTTTCGGCAACGCAAAGCTGTGCTCATGGTCGCGGCCGCTTCGGGGGTCGTTGGCTCTCTCCCCCCGAGCTGCTCCGCTCTGTTGATGTCGAGATACCGGCGGGTCAATTTAACCCCCTCCCAGGTCGTGCTCGGTCTCGGGACCCGCCGTAAGGCCAAACCCGCTGGTAGGAGCGGTCTCAGAAGTCGGCATGAGATCGCCATGACACAGCGGGTGCGGGGATCTTCCATGCAGCACGCGAGAATATCGTCTCGTGGATGCCACCCCGCGCCCGCCCGTGCTGGCGGGGCTTCGCCGTACGTACGAGGGCGAGCCGCTGCTCGAATCAGATCTCGCGTCCGACCCCGTCGCGCAATTCACCGTCTGGTTCCAGGACGCGGTCGACGCCGGCCTGCCGGAACCCAACGCCATGATCCTGGCCACCGCCTCCGCAGGCGGTCGCCCCAGCGCCAGGACGGTCCTGCTGAAGGGCTACGACGAACGCGGATTCGTCTTCTACACCAACTACGAGTCGCGCAAGGGCCGCGACCTGGCCGAGAACCCCCGGGCCTCGCTGTTGTTCCCCTGGCACCCCATCCGCCGCCAGGTCCGCATCGAGGGCACCGTCGCCAAGATCTCCCACGAGGAGTCGGCCGGATATTTCAACTCCCGCCCGTACGGCTCGCGCATCGGCGCGTGGGCCTCGCGCCAGTCGGCGGTCGTGCGCTCCAGGGAGGAGCTGGACGCCCGCTACCGCGAACTGGCCGACCGCTGGCCGGACGACCCTCCGGTCCCCGACTTCTGGGGCGGCTTCCGCGTGGCCCCGGTCGAGGTGGAGTTCTGGCAGGGGCAGCTCGACCGGATGCACGACCGGCTTCGCTACCGGCGGACTCGACCCGGCTGGGCCTTGGAGAGACTCGCACCTTAATGTGCATGGAGTGGCATTCGGGGAGCTCGTCAAACGTCAACTGGTGGACACCCGGCCGCTGGGCGTGCCCGCGTACCGGCGGATCTGGCTCGGCCAGGCCATCTCGCACGTCGGGGTCGGGGTCACCGTGGTGGCGGTCGGCCAGCAGGTCTATGAGCTGACGAACTCCTCGTTCTGGGTCGGGCTGCTCAGCATGGCCAACCTGGTGCCGCTGGTGGTGTTCGGCCTGTGGGGCGGGGCGGTCGCCGACGCACTGGACCGGCGCAGGGTGCTGATCATCGGCTCGTTCGTGGCCTGGGCGGCCACCCTGTTCATCCTGGCGCAGGCGCTGCTCGGGCTGGGGAACGTCTACCTGATCTTCGCGACGGTCGCGCTGAACGCCACCGGCTTCGCCATCACCGGGCCGACCAGGGGCGCGATCATCCCGAGGATCCTGGAGCCCGAGCTGGTGCCCGCTGCCAACGCGCTCAACTCGCTGGTCTACAGCATCGGCGCGGTGGTCGGCCCGATGGTCGGGGGCGTGCTGGTGTCCACCGGCGGGTTCGCCGCGGCGTACGCGGTGGACGCCCTCCTCTTCGCTGGCAGCCTCTACGCGGCTCTCAGGCTGCCCTCACTGCCTCCGAAGGGCGAGGTGAGCCGTCCGGGTGCACGGGCGGTGCTGGAGGGGCTCAGCTTCATCGTCAGGAGCCCGGTGCTGCTCATGTCGTTCGTGGTGGACATCATCGCGATGGTGTTCGCGCTGCCGCGGGCGTTGTTCCCCGAGCTGGCCGACAAGTCGTTCGGTGGGTCGGAGATCGCACTCGGCCTGCTGTATTCCGCCATGGCCGGCGGCTCCGTCATCGGCGCGTTGTTCTCCGGCTGGGTGGGACGGGTCACCCGGCAGGGGATGGCGCTGGTCGTCGTCATCGCCGTCTGGGGGCTGGCCGTGGCCGCGGCGGGGCTGGTGCACGAGCTGTGGCTGGTGGTGGCGTTCATGGCCGTCGGCGGCGCGGCGGACGTGGTGTCGTCGGTGTGGCGGCAGTCGATCCTGCAGTTGTACGCGCCCGACGAGATGCGCGGACGGCTCCAAGGAGCGTTCATGGTCGTCGTGGCGGGCGGGCCGCGCCTGGGCGACCTGCGGGCCGGGGGGACGGCGACGGCGTTCGGGCTCGCCGGCGCGTGGGTCGGCGGCGGCCTGGCGTGCGCGGTCGCGGTGCTGATCGTGGGCCTGTCCGTGGCCTCCTTCAGGAACTACCGGGCGGGCACGGTCGCCAAAGAGCAGGTGGTCGCCCCGGATTAGGCCACAGCCTCGCGCTCAGTCCGTCAGGCCACGGCAGGGGTCGGGCGGTCAGGCCACCCGGGCCGCCGCTTGGAGGTCGGACAGGAAGCCCGCGTACGCCGCGTCCCTGTCCGGCGCGCGCAACACGGCCGACGGGTGGATGGTGGCCACGGCGAGCGCCTGCCCGAGCGGCACCGGCTCGCCCCTGTGCTGCGTCACCCGGAACGTCCGTCCCAGCAGCGCCTGCGCGGCCGTCGCACCCAGCACCACGATCACCGCCGGATCCACCACGGCCAGCTCCGCGTCGAGCCACGGATGGCAGGCCGTGATCTCGGCGGCCGTCGGCTTCTGGTGAATGCGTCTTTTCCCCCTGGGCACGAATGAAAAATGCTTGACGGCGTTGGTGATGTAAACGTCGTCACGCGGAATGCCGGCCTCCGCCAGCCCTTTGTCCAGAACGCGGCCCGCCGGACCGACGAACGGATGCCCCTGACGGTCCTCCTGGTCCCCCGGCTGCTCGCCCACCAGCATGAACGTCGCCTGGCTCGGCCCCTCGCCGAACACCGTCTGCGTGGCGTTCCTGTACAGGCCACACCCCTCGCAACAGGCCGCGGCGCTCCGCAGCGACTCGAGGTCCAGCTTGTCGGGAAGGAACTGGGCCGCGCTGGTGTTGCCGTCCTTATCCATCGTCGGTCGTTCTCCCAATAGGGTTCTTGTTGAGGCCTGTGCCCGAGGCGGACGGGCTCAGTCCTGGGTCTGGTGGGTCAGCGTCCAGGGGGACCCAAACGCCACGACCGGCGTACCATTCAGTTGGGAGGACTGTCTTGACCGCACACGGCCTGATCGACACGACGGAGATGTATCTCCGTACGATTTACGAGCTCGAGGAAGAGGGCATCGTCCCCCTTCGGGCGCGCATCGCCGAGCGCCTGCAGCAGAGCGGCCCCACGGTGAGCCAGACCGTCGCGCGCATGGAGCGTGACGGCCTCGTCCGGGTTGAGGGCGACCGGCACCTGTCCATGACCGACCTCGGCCGCCAGCTGGCCACCCGGGTGATGCGCAAGCACCGGCTCGCCGAGTGCCTGCTGACCCAGGTGATCGGACTTCCCTGGGAAGACGTGCACATTGAGGCGTGCCGCTGGGAGCATGTCATGTCGGAGTCCGTGGAGTCGCGGCTGGTGACGTTGCTCGACAACCCCACGGTGTGCCCGCATGGCAACCCGATCCCCGGGCTCGCCGAGCTGGGCGCCAAGGAGGCCGAGGCCGGCGCCAACCAGCTGTCCTCCATGTGCGACGTGGCAGGACCGAGAGATATACCCGTCGTCGTCCGCCGAATTAGCGAACAAGTGCAAAGTGATCCTGCTGTGATGCTTAAACTCAAGCAAGTTGGGATACAACCCGGACGCGAGGTCACGCTCGCGGCGAGCGACGACGGTGTGCGGGTGACAGGTGACGGTGACGCGAACGACACTCCCGCGGAGCTTCCGCGCGATGTTGCCGCGCACGTTTTTGTCTCCAAGCGCTGACGCGCGCGCAGCTGCTTGGTTGAATCCCACCTGGGAGGCCCTCCACTCTCCCCTGGCCAAGACTGTTGCAGGAGCGCTCGTGGTTCGCTTTGCATGCTCGCCACCCCGAGGAGTGGTCTCCGGATGAAGCGTTGGGGGGATCTGTCACAAGATGCGGCTGATCACCTTGCTGCCGGATCCGTGCTAGACCATGCAGAAATGGCGGTGGTCGTCACCGACCGTTTCAGCAATCTCCTCTACTGGAACCTGTTCGCCGAGAAGCTGTTCGGCCGTCCGGACAGCACCCCTTCGAGGGGAACGTCCGTCCTGTCCCTCGGGATCATGGAGAAGGACCACCCCCTGGCGGTCGAGCTGGCCAAGCACGTGCTCAAGGGCGGCGTGTGGGAGGGCACGTTCGACGTCAAGCGCGGCGACGGCACCATCGTCTACGTCCGCGCCCAGGCCGTGCCGTTGCGCCACCCGTCGGGCTCGGTGACGGGCATCGTCATCGTGGCCCGCGAGGCGCTGCGGAGCAACGAGCGGGAGAAGGACCGTTTCGGGCTGCTCGAGCGGATCGGTGAGCGGCTGGCCGGCTCGCTCTATGTCGAGGAGACGCTCAAGCGCGTCGCCGAGATGCTCGTCCCGCAGTTCGCCGACCACTGCTTCATCGAACTGATGGAGGGTGACCGGCTCGTCCGCCGGGTCTCACAACACGTGCAGGGGTGGACGCCGCCGTCGGGAACATGGAAGCCGGTGGGCGCGGAGATCCGCTACCCCTCCGGCCACTACGCGGACACGGCACTGCGCCGCCAGGAGACCATTCTCGTCGAGGACTTCTCCAGCAGCAGTTACCCGTCGCCTCATGACAACAGCGCACGGCTGTGCGGCGAGATCGGCATGACCTCGGCCATCGTCGCCCCCTTGCTGGTCCGCGGCGAGACCCTCGGCCTGATGTACCTCGGGCTGTCCAACCTCACCGACCGCCGCAGCCCCCACTACGACGCCTTCGACCGCGACTTCGTGGGCGCGATCGCCACCAGGGTCGCGCTCGCGATCGACAACGCGCTGTTGTTCGAGGAAGAGCGGCACACGGCGGAGTCGTTCCAGAAATACCTGTTGCCCAGGGCGCTGCCGCAGCTCGACGGCCTGGAGATCGCGGTGCGCTACTACCCGGCGGCGCCGCTCGCCTCCCACGGGCAGGGCATCCAGACGCAGGTCGGCGGCGACTGGTACGACGTGATCCCGCTGTCCGCCGGCCGCGTCGGCATCGTGATCGGCGACGTCGAGGGCCGGGGCGCCAAGGCGGCGGCCATCATGGGCCAGCTGCGGGCCGCGCTGAGGGCCTTCGCCCAGGACGACAAGTCGCCCGCCGACATCCTGGCCAGGCTCGACGAGTGGACCCGCATCATCGCCACCCCCGAGCAGGACGACAACGGCGCCGACGTCAGCATCCCGCCCATCGTGACCTGCCAATACCTGGTCTACGACGCCTGGTCCAGGCAGCTGTCCTTCGCCAACGCTGGGCACGCCCCGCCGCTGCTGCTGGTCGACGGTCAGTGCGTCGAGCTGGACATCGAGGAGGTCGGCCAGCCGCTCGGCGTCCGCGCCAAGGGCATGCACGCCGACCTGGTCTACAAGGAGGAGACCCGCACGCTCCCGCCGGGCGCGGCGCTGCTCCTCTACACCGACGGCCTGGTCGACCGCCGCCCCGGCCGCGACGGCCGGATGCCGAGCGACGAAGAGACGCTCGGCGTGCTCTGCGAAAAGCTCGCCAAGATGTCCGACGCCGATGTCGAGCGCATCGCCGACACCGCCACGGTCGCGGTGCCCGGCGAGATCGACGACGACATGGCGATCCTGGTCGTCCGCTCCAGCGACGTGGACCTCGACGTCGAGGAACGCACGTTCCCCGCACAGCCGATCATGGTCGGCGAGGCGCGCCGGATGGCCTCGGAGGCGTTCGCCAGCTGGAACGTACCCGAGGAGCGGGCCGAGCTGGCCTGCCTGCTGGTCTCCGAGGTCGTGACGAACGTGGTCCTGCACGCCGCCAGCGCCAGCGTGCCGCGCAGGGAGCTGGCCGTGGAGGGGCCGCCGCTGCCGTTCGAGGAGTCCTGGGACATGCCGGGCTTCGAGGACGAAGTGGTCGGCGACAAGGAGTTCACGCTGCGGCTGCGCAGGGGCGACGAGGCGGTCTGGGTCGAGGTCTTCGACCAGGACCTGCGCCTGCCCCGGATCCGCAGCGCGGGGGAGAACGACGAGGGTGGGCGCGGCCTCTACCTCGTCGACCAGCTGGCCAGACGCTGGGGCTCGCGACCGACCAGGGAAGGCAAAGCGGTCTGGTTCGAGATTCCCACCCGCGGCAGGTGAATGATTCACTGACGGCATGGAGCTGGCCTTCGAACGGCGCGGCGCCGGCCCGCCGCTGATCCTCATCCACGGCATCGGCCACCACTGGCAGGCCTGGTGGCCGGTGATGGATCGCCTGGCCGCGTCCCGTACTGTGATCGCGATCGACCTGCCCGGGTTCGGGGCGTCGCCGGGGCTGCCTGACGGCACCCCGTACACCGCCGAGTCGCTGGCCGACGCGGTCGAGTCGTTCTGTGCGTTGCTCGGCATCCGCGAGCCGCACGTGGCGGGCAACTCGCTCGGCGGTTACATCGCGCTGGAGCTGGCCTCGCGCGGTGTCGTACGCACGGCCACCGCGTTGTCGCCGGCCGGCTTCTGGTCCCGCGCGGAGCTGCTCTACTGCCAGTCCGTGCTGCGCGCGCTGCGGGCCACTGCCCGGGCGTTGCCGCCCGAGCAGGCCGTCAGGACGGCGGAGAGCCCGATACTCCGCGCCCTGTCCGCCGGCCTGCTGGTCGCCCACCCGTCGAGGATGGAGCCGGCCGCGTTGCTCGCGGCCACGCGGGCGCTGGCCGCGTCGACCGGCTTCGACGAGACGCTGGAGTCGTTCGCCGGGGTGATGCCGCCCGCGCCGCCCAAGACGCCGATCACGATCGCGTGGGGCGAGCACGACCGCCTGCTGCCCCGCCGCCAGGCGGTACGCGCGGCCCGGTGGTCGGGGCAGCGGGTCAAGCTGCTGAAAGGCTGCGGGCACGTGCCGATGAGCGACGATCCGGACCTGGTGGCCCGCGTCCTCCTGGAGGCCTCAGCTTTATGAAGCCGTGAGATTGGCGGCCATGCGACGCAGCACGTCCACGGTCACCTGATAGTCCTCCGGGGTAACACCCGCGCCCACCCGCTGCCTGAACCCACGCACCCGCTCGGCGATCTCCGCGTGCGCGGACCTGCCGGCCTCGGTGATCCGGCCGTCCGCCAGCCACCCGCGCGCGGTGAGCCGCTCCACGGCCTCATCCACACCGGTGAACGGCGCCAGCTCCTCCGGCCGGGCGTCATGGGCGACGGTGTTGAGCACCTGCCACTCGCGCCGTGACATCTGCAGCGCGTCGTCCATGGCGCTCTCCAGCACCGTATCCAGATTCTTCACCCAGTAGCCGATGTGCTTCTCCATGCATGTACAATAGCAACTATATGTACGAAGACAAGGAAATTGCCGAGATCCGCGCGATCGAGCAGGCGATGGTCGCCATCAGGCGCAGGCAGAGTAGGCGAGCGCTGGCGAAGGCCCAGGGCGCCGGGCCCGAGTACGACGTGCTGGACGTCATCGAGGGCGCCCGCGAGCCTGTCACCGTGACCGCGGTCGCGCAGGCGTTGAGCGTGGACCAGCCGCGGGCCAGCCGACTCGTGGCCGCGGCCGTGGAAGCGGGTCTGGTCAGGCGCGAGGCCGATCAGGCGGACGGGCGCAGGTCGCGCCTGGAGCTGACGGACCAGGGGAGTGCCGCGCTGGAGCAGGCCCACCGCGGCAGGCAGGCGGCGTTCGCGGCGGCGATGGAGGGGTGGTCGGCGGCCGAACGCGCCGAGTTCGCCCGCCTGCTCACCCGCTTCGTCGAGGCGATTCCCTAGATTCCTAGAGCCTGGTCTGGCCCCAGACGAGCAGCATGGCGATGATGAACACGATCATCACGCCGGCATAGCCCACGGGACCCAGGCGGAACGCCCGGCGCACACGATTGAGCCCCCAGGCGACGAGCAACGCCAGGAAGACCAGGAGGATCAGGCCGCCGTCCATGCTGTCCAGTATGCGGCGTCGGGCGGTAGCCCGCGCGCCATGAACTAGAACCCGAATGACCGGCCGATGATCTCCTTCATGATCTCGGTGGTACCGCCGTAGATGGTCTGGACGCGGCTGTCCAGCCACGCCTTGGCGACCGGGTACTCCGTCATGTAGCCGTACCCGCCGTGGAGCTGGACGCAGCGGTCGATGACCTTGTTCTGCAGCTCGGTCGTCCACCACTTGGCCTTGGCCGCGTCCACCGCCGTGAGCTGCTTGGCGTTGAGCGCCAGGATGCACTTGTCGACGTAGTGGCGGGCGATGTCGGTCTTGGTGGCCAGCTCGGCCAGGACGAACCGGGTGTTCTGGAACGAGCCGATGCTGCGGCCGAAGGCCTGGCGGGTCTTGCAGTACTCGATGGTCTGCTCCAGCACGGCCTCCGCCGCGGCCACCGCCGCCACCGCGATCGACAGGCGCTCCTGGGGCAGGTTGTGCATCAGCTGGAAGAACCCCTCGCCGTCGTTCGGGCCGAGGCGGTTGGCGACGGGCACGCGGACGTTCTCGAAGAACAACTCGGCGGTGTCCTGCGCCTTCATGCCGACCTTGTCGAGATTCCGCCCCCGGCCGAACCCCTCCATGCCCCGCTCCACGACGATCAACGTCGTCCCCCTGGCGCCCGCCTCCGGGTCGGTCTTGGCCACCACGACCACGAGGTCGGCGTTGATGCCGTTGGTGATGAACGTCTTCTGCCCGTTGACGACGTAGTGGTCGCCCTCGCGAATGGCCGTGGTCCTGATGCCCTGCAGGTCGCTGCCCGCGCCCGGCTCGCTCATCGCTATCGCGGTGATCAGCTCTCCGGCGGCGAAGCCAGGCAGCCACCGCTGCTTCTGCTCGTCATTGGTCAGATCGACCACATACGGGGCCATGATGTCGTTGTGCAGGGAGAAGCCGAGCCCGGTCGCGCCCTGACGCATGATCTCTTCGACGATCACCGCGTTGTACCGGAAATCCGTGACGCCGGCGCCCCCGTACTCCTCAGGGACCGAGAACCCGAACATGCCCAGTTCTCCGGCCTTCTTCCACACCTCGCGCGGGACGATGCCGTCCTTCTCCCACTGCGAGTGGTGCGGCACGACCTCGCGGGCCATGAACTCGCGCACGGTGTCCCTGAACAGCAGGTGTTCCTCGTCGAAGAGCTCTCGTTCCATCCTCGCCTCCCGAACAGGATTCTGGTGCTGGACACGGCTTCATCACAAGTGTCGGAAGATGGCTCTTTCGACATGTGTTACGGGTGTTTTCGACTCTAAGATCTACCCTCGGTACATTTGTGGGTGATCGGAGTCTCCCGTGAGTCGGTGGCGCAAGGGGTTGATCGCCGCATCGGTTGGTTCCGTGGCGGTGTTAGGTGTAGCGGTGTTGCCGAATCTGCCCGCGTCGGCGGCGCCGGCTGATCTCGTTGTCGAGTACATCTGTACCGATACCGGTTCTAGCAGCATTGTCAGGAACGGTCCGGTGAAGTTGATCACCAACCTCACCTTCGAGACGGATCTCGTGGTCGGCGGCCCGCTCAACTACTCCTGGAAGCTGGAGTACAGCGGTGACGGCAGCCGGTTGCAGTCGCCCGGCTACTTCGGCCCTGGCGGACAGGTGCATGCCATCGGGAACCTCGAGCTCAAGAGCAACTGGCAGGGCATCCTTCAGCCCAAGGGCAGCGCCGATCCGGAGAAAGCGCTGCGCCCCGACTCCCCCCTGGGCCTGCCTCCGATGCTGAACGACCCTGGCCTGATCAACAAGCCGGGCACCATCAGGATCACGCCGCAGGACATCGACCTCGACTTCACCCCGCCGGACAACAGCGTGGTCATCAACGACGGTGACGATGCCGACAACCCGAGCGACATGAAGATCGTCTACAGCGGCACATGGGCGTCGCTGGACGACCGCCCGTCCTCCGAACACCACGTGCACAACGACGTGCACGAGACCACCCAACTGGGCGCCTCCGCCGAGTTGACCTTCATCGGCACGAGCGTGAAGTACATCGGGCCGACGGACAAGGACGCGGGACCGGTCAACATCTACGTCGACGGCATCAAGCGGGCCACGGTGGACCCCTCGCGCGACGCCAACGACGATCCGGTCAATGACGATCTCGAGGGCGGCAAGGAACTGTGGGAGTCGGCCCTGATGACCTACGGCGAGCACGTCATCAAGGTCGAGAACGCCTCGACCAATCCGGCAAAGCCGGCGTGGCTGGACGCGTTCGAGGTCTCGACCGCCACGGCCCAGGTCCCGACCGGGTTCCACAGCGCGAAGTGCAAGCCCGCCAGCCCTCCCGGGTCGATCGTGGTGACCGTCGGGGAGAGGCAGAGCAGCCCGCCCCCGACGAGTCCGACCACGACGCCACCGACGACCACGCCGCCGACCAGCCCGACGAACACGACCACGTCGACCGCCACGACGACGCCCACGAGCAACCCCACGTCGCGGTACACGGAGCCGGGGCTCGTGAGCGTCATCCCCGGGACGGTGAGCACCGCGACGCCGACCACCACGACGTCTGTGAAGCCGACGGCGACGAAGTATGTGAGACCGCAGGTCGCCAAGACCCCCAAGGGCGGAGTGGAGACCGGTGAGGCGCCCGATCCACCTGTGGGCACGGGAGCGTACGGGCTGATCGCGAGCGGATCCGCGATGATCATGGGCAGTGCGGCCGGAGGCCTGCTGTTGTGGCGCCGCCGCGCCGCGCACGCCGGAGGTGTGAAGTGATGACCGAGCAGCCGCAGAAGCCGCCGCTCAACAAGGCGCTGCCGGGCCTCCTGATCGCCGGCTCGCTGGCCGGGGTGGGCGCTGTCATGGTGGGTCTGCTCTCGCTGGCGCCCGCGGTGGACGACGGCTCAGGGCCGGGCCTCGCGGCCATGGATGAGCCGTCCACGGTGCAGATCGAGAACGCGGGCGCATTCGTCCTGCCGCCGACCGTCGGCCCGGGCGGAAAGTCCGGTCTCACCCCGGCCCGTCTGGACGCTCCGCCGCCGCTCGCCGCCGTGCCGACCGTGGCTCCGATCCCGGTGCCCAAGACCAAGGCCGCCAAGGCCAAGGCCAGGCCGGCTCGCATCAAGATCCCCAAGATCAAGGTGAACGCGCCGGTGGGTCAGGTCACGGTGGACATCAAGGGCAACCTGGGCACCCCGCCGCTGACCAAGCAGAACCAGACCGGCTGGTACCGCTTCTCGCCGGTTCCCGGCGAGGCCGGACCCTCGATCATCAACGGCCACGTCAGCACTCGAAAGGGCGCCGCCGTTTTCGCCCGCCTGTCAGAGCTGGCCAAGGGTGACCAGATCTACGTGTACCGGTCGGACGGTAAGGTCACTCGCTTCACGGTGAGCGGGATCGAGCAGGTGAGCAAGTCGACGTTCCCGACGAAGCGGGTGTACGACAACACCAGCGGAGCCCAGCTCAGGCTCATCACCTGTGGCGGTGTCTTCAACAAGGGGGCGCACAGCTACCAGGACAACATCATCGTGTACGCGACGTTGTCCAAGAAGAAGGGGTGACCGAGGTAGTTGTGGCGGATTTGGCGGTTTACCGGAAGTTGACAGGGACAGTTCGTAAGATCTCAACCTAACCGTGACAAAGGGCTGGGATTCTGGCACGACTGTTGATACTGCGCTGAATGGAGATGGAAGTGCTGACGTCCAAGGCGAGGCGCCGCCTCGCCCTCAAGACATCCGCTTTGGCCGTCCTAGGCGCAGGGATCTTCGGTGGGCTACCCGTGGTGGCTGCTCTCGCGGCCCCGGTGCCCGTGGTCTACACCTGCTCGGCGGGCGCAGGAGGGGCCACCTCGACTGTCACGCTCTCGATGGAGATAAAGACTCCGGCCACGCGGCCCAGTCCCAACTCCACGGCGACTCTCACGTGGGAGATCTCTCAGCCAACGGCAACCCCCGTCCTGACGGCGAATGCTGAGATCACTGCAGGCAGCAACGTGATGGCTGGTGGGACCGTCAGCCCAAGCGGGTCGCCGTTGCCTTCGGCGAACATCGTGGCCACTGGCACCGTGGCGCCGGCGACGGCTCTCACCCCCGGTGCCGCCATACCTATCCCGACCATGACTATGGTGGTCACGCCGACTGCAAGCGGGGCGGCCACCCTTAAGGGTGAAGGCTTCGCCCTCCAGGTGAACAACAGCGCGTTGTACAACTGCCAGCCGCAGGCATCCGGTGGTGGCCCTGCCGCGACCCTGGTCGTCGGCACCGGCACGAGCACCGCCACCGGCACAAATACCCCGACCACCTCGAACACGCCAACCACGACGCCGCCGACATCGAGCACCCCCAAGCCCACCAAGACCAGCACCGCGACGGTGACCGTCACCCCGCCCGAGAAGACCGAGAAGTCCAAGACCCCCAAGGAAGGGGCGGACACCGGAGCCGGTGGCGAGATGGGCCCTGATGGGCGGATGTTCATCCTGACCGGCACCGCGCTGGTCGCGGCCGCGGCCGTGGGTGGGCTGGTCATGCGTCGCCGTAACGCCACCCGGGGCTGACCGAAGTGTCCGGCTACTACCCGTACGATGGCGGCGGGGCAGCACCGCCTCCATCTGAGGACAAGGGGAGCACGGCGCTCAGGACCGTGCTGGTCGTGGCGGCCATCGCCGGCGTCGCGACCGTGGTGGCCGGGCTGCTGATCGTGCTCCGCTCCCCGGACGAGTACGGCCTCGCGTCGAACAACAGGGACAGCCTGGCACTGCCGTCGCAGCAGGCCAGCGGCAAGCCGGAGCAGGCGCTGTTCCAGGCGGCCCCCGACGTGCCGCCGCCGCTGCCGCAGATCAACCCGGCACCGGCGATGATGCCGTCCACTCCCGTCCGGATCGTGATCAAGCGGCTGGGAATCAACGCGCCGATCAAGTCCGTCGGCCTGGCCGCGGACGGCACGATCCAGGTGCCGCCGCCGGACAACCCCAACCTGGTGGGCTGGTACCGGAACATGTCCACCCCGGGCCAGGCGGGTCCCGCCGTGCTGCTCGGGCACAAGGACACCAGGACGCGCAGCGCGGTGTTCAGCGCGTTGTTCCAGATCAAGAACGGTGACATCATCGAGGTCAAGCGCCAGGACAGGACCACGGCGGTCTTCACCGTCGGCGGCGTGGAGCAGGCGAACAAGAAGACGTTCCCGACCCAGCGGGTCTACGGGCCTCAGGACAACGCCCAACTTCACCTGATCACCTGCGGCGGGACCTACGATCGGGGTACCGGGCACTACACCGACAACATCATCGTCTACGCGACGATGACAAGCTCCTATCGAAGCTGAGCGCGGAGGCGGGCATGGGCTGGATGGCGAAGCGGAGACTGCGTACTGGCCCCACGGCGGCACTGCCGGCCAAACCTGATCCGGCCGAGCTGCTGCGTATCGTCCAGCTCGCCGACCCGGGTGCCAGGCAAGACGGCGACGACATCGTGGCGACCGACGTCCGTGTGTGCGCGGCCGTGGAGGCGGACGCCGACCTGGTGGGCGGTGAGCTGGAGAAGGTCTGGGCGGTGCGGGTGGCCGCGGAAGGGCCGCTGCCGCTGGACTTCTTCGACCGCTACCTGGCCGAGGGCATCGCGCTCAGGCTCAAGGGGCTCGCGGTCTGCCGGGGCGAGGTGACCGACCCGGTCGACGAGGAGAACACGGGTCCCGCGGTCATCCTCCCGGTCCGCCCGACCGCCGAGGAGCTGGCGCCGCTGCTGGAGCCGCAGGAGGACGACGAGTTCACGTTCACCGCCGGCGACATCAAGGCCGTGCTGGTCCCGCAGAAGGGCCAGCCCCCGGCCGTACAGGAGCTGTTGCCCTTCGCCACCGAGCTGACCGCGATCGAGCTGCGCGGGGACGAGCAGGTCAAGCTGGGGACGCTGGCGCTGGAGCTGTCCGACGCGCTGAACGGGCTGGTCGTGGACCGGTGGCGGTTCAGGGTGGACGCGGCGGAGGACCTCCTGCCGCCAGGGTGAGCAGCGGCCGAACATCGTTCTGTTGTACTCTGCCACTAGTAACCGAATAAAGCTCGGTTCTCAGGAGGCACTGTGGCAGAGGCGTACATCGTAGGGGCGGTCCGCACGCCGGTCGGCAAGAAAAAGGGCGGCCTTTCCACCGTCCATCCCACTGACCTGGCCGCTCACACGCTGAAGGCACTGATCGACCGCACCGACGTCGACCCGGCGGCGGTCGAGGACGTCATCATGGGGTGCGTCATGCAGTTCGGCCCCCAGAGCATGGACATCGCCCGCAACGCCTGGTTGTCGGCGGGGCTGCCGGAGACCACCGCAGGCGTCACGATCGACCGGCAGTGCGGGTCCTCGCAGCAGTCGATCCACTTCGCCGCCCAGGGCGTGATGTCCGGCACCCAGGACCTGGTCGTGGCCGGCGGCGTCGAGTCGATGAGCATCGTCCCCATGGGCTCCTCGATCACGGCCGCCCTGGAGAAGGGCATGCCGTTCCCGTTCGGCGAGAAATGGGTCGAGCGGTACGGCAAGCAGGAGATCTCGCAGTTCCGCGGCGCGGAGCTGATGTGCGAGAAGTGGGGTTACACGCGGGAGGTGCTGGAGCAGTTTGCGCTCGAGTCCCACCAGCGGGCCGCCAAGGCGATCGCGAACGGCCACTTCAAGGACCAGATCGAGCCGATCAACGGCGTCGAGGACGACGAGGGCCCACGCGCGGACACGACGCTGGAGAAGATGGCCTCGCTGAAGACCCTGAAGGAGGGCGGACAGATCACCGCCGCCACCTCCTCGCAGATCTCCGACGGCTCCGGCGCGGTGCTGATCGCCTCCGAGCAGGCCGTCAAGGACCACGGGCTGACGCCCCGGGCCAGGATCCACCAGCTCGCGCTCATGGGCGACGATCCGATCTACATGCTGACCGCGCCGATCCCCGCCACGCGGCGGGCGCTGCAGAAGGCCGGCCTGTCGATCGGCGACATCGACGTCGTGGAGATCAACGAGGCGTTCGCGCCGGTGCCGCTGGCCTGGACGCATGAGCTCGGGGCCGACCCCGCCAGGGTCAACCCCAACGGCGGCGCCATCGCGCTCGGCCACCCGCTCGGCGGCACGGGAGCGATCCTCATGACCAAGCTCCTGCACGAGCTGGAGCGTACGGGCGGCCGCTACGGGCTGCAGACGATGTGCGAGGGCGGCGGCCAGGCCAACGTCACGATCATCGAAAGACTGTAAGGGGTTGCGAGCGCCGCCTCCGGGCGTAACAAGGGAGGCGGCGCTCGCGCTAACTACCCATCCAGGTAGTGGTCTCAGCGGCCCTTGGACGGGATGCGCCGGGGCGGCGCGATCGGACGCTGCGGCATCCTGGGCATCTGCCTGGGCACCGGAGGCGTCTCCCGCCCGGGGAAGGCCGGGGTCTTCTTGCCCTTCTTGGCTGCGCGAACTCGCATAAGAAGCTCCTTTACGTAACTCACGGACGCGGCACACGAAAGGCCGGTCGACATGCTCAGCTGCCGCGTCTGGACGGTCGGACGGGACGGACTGAAGCTGCGAATTACAGGTAAAGGCGCATGTCCATGAAGGTACGGGGCATCCGGAACCCCGCGCAACCGAATTAATTCAGGCACCCTCAGTACGTCACGTACTTGACGTACTTATCTGCGCGCGGCATTCTGGAGGCACGATCCAGTGGAGGTGCCGTCATGAGCGCTGTTCATTTCGACAGCTATACAGAGGCCCGTGCGCACCTTAAAGCGCTCTTGGACGCAGCTGAGCGAGGCCGCGTGGCAACAGTGCGTCGTGAGTCGGCTAGAACTGCCATCGTGGATGTCGAGAGACTGCGCCACTACCTCGCAGCGGTCACTCCGTCTCGTGCGCAGACGGTTGCGGAGGATGGTGGTTGGTCGATCTTCATCCCTGGGTTGCCGATTGCGGCGGACGGCCGGACCTTCAATGAGGCTGTCACGGAGATGGTAGGTGCGCTACGTGAGTACGCCGAAGACTGGCAGGACCACTTGCTCGATGCGCCGAACCACCGCGAGAACTGGGGACTGGTGCAGTTGATCAGCCTCAGTGATGACGATCAGCTGCGTGAATGGCTGGTGGGGAAGGCCCGGTGATCTGGCCCCAACCCACACGTGAGGACCACGATCGGTTCTGCCAGATCGAAGGATGGCGTCCAGTACGGAATGCTCGCGGCGGTACGGGAACCCACCATGTCACGTATGAGCTGGATCTCCCCGATGGCGGGATCCTGAGGACTCGGATCTCTCACCCTCCCGATCGAAGCACTTACGGCCGGAGTATGTGGGGTCACATTCTTCGCGATCAGCTACAGGTGGACGAGGCGACGTTCTGGGCTTGTGTCAAGGACGGGGCCCTGCCGGATCGTGGAGTGCCCGAGCCGCCGTCGCAGGCCTTGCCCGCTGACCTTGTTCACCTCCTGATCTCAAGAGTGGGTCTGGGGGAGGCCGAGGTCGCGGCGATGAGCAAAGAGAACGCCATCGCCAGGCTGCAAAAGTACTGGACTGAAGGCGTCTGAGGCGCGGCCAGCGGCCGCTACCGTCGCCGTAGCAGGAAACGCCGGCCAGGCCGGTGGGTTTCAGCGTGTCGCGTATGTAGGCGTCGATGGCGGCAGGGTCACGGAGTCACCTCCGGGAGGCGGGTCGGGACGGCCTTCTGGACCTGCTGGAAGATCACCGAGGTGCGGAAGCCGACGATCTCCTTGCGCTTGCTCAGCTTGTCCAGCAGGAACGAGTGCAGCGTGTCCAGGTCCTGGACCGCCACGTGCAGGAGGAAATCGTCCCCGCCGGCGAGCACGAACACGCTGAGCACTTCGGGCATCTCGGCGGCCGACGACTTGAACGCGTTGATCACCGCCCGGCTGAGCGGCCGTACCTGGACCGAGACCATGGCCTGCACGCCGCGGTTGAGCGCGGCCGGGTCTATGTCGGCGTGGTAGCCGCGGATCACGCCGCGACGGGTGAGCGCCCTGACTCGCTCCAGACAGGTCGAGGGCGCGATGCCAAGTTGTCGCGCGAGCTCCCGGTTGGACTGCCGAGCATCCGTTTGGAGCAACCGCACGATGGCCGAATCAAGTTCATCCATGGAGCGATATTTGCATGCCTGTCCGGCCGTTCGTTCGGGAAGCGCCGGTGACTTCCGGGCAGATGAGTAATTTCAGGGGTTATGACACAACGCATGACCGCTGGGCAGGGGACGGCGCTGCTGGTCGGGGCGGTGCTGGGGCCGGGGATGCTGGTGCTGCCGCACCTGGCGGCGGCCGCCGCGGGGCCCGCCTCCGTGCTGGCCTGGGCCGGGTTGCTGGCGTTGAGCGTCCCGGTCGCGCTGACCTTCGCCGCGCTCGGCGCGCGGTACCCGGACGGCGGCGGGGTGGCGAGCTTCGTCGGGCTCGCGTTCGGCCGGCGCGCCTCCGCCGTGGCCGGCTGGTGGTTCTTCGGCGCCGTCCCCATCGGCACCGTCGCCGGCGCCTTCGTGGGCGGTGAGTACGTCGAGGCGTGCCTCGGCGTGGACGGCACCCTCGCCGCCTGGCTCATCATGATCGCCGCCTTCGCGGCCAACGCGGCGGGGCTGCGGACCTCGGGGCGGCTGCAGATCGGCTTCGTCGTGCTCCTCGTCGTGTTGCTGGCCGCCGCCGTGATCAGCGCCGCGCCGCACGCCGACCCGGCCAACTTCACCCCCTTCGCCCCGTACGGCTTCGCGGGCGTGGCCGGCGCGGCCGGCGTGCTCATGTTCGCGTTCGTCGGCTGGGAAGCGGCCAGCCACCTGTCGGCCGAGTTCGCCGATCGGACGAACGGGCTGGTCAGGGCTACGATGGTGACGCTCGTCGTGATCGCCGTGTTGTATCTCGGGGTGTCCGTGACCTCCGTGGGCGTGCTGGGCGCGGACATGACCGGCGTGCCGCTGACCGTGATGCTGGAGATCGGACTCGGCGGGGCCGCCCGTCCGGTGACCGGGGTGGTGGCCGTGCTGCTGACGTTCGGGGCGGTCAACACCTACATCGCCGGAGCCGCGCGGCTCGGGGCCGCCCTGGCCAGGGACGGGGCGTTGCCCGGCTGGTTCGAGGCAGGCGGGGCGCCCGGGCGCGTGCCGTACCGGAGCCTCGGGCTGCTGGCCGTCCTGTGCCTGCCCGTGCTCGTGTGGGCGGTGGATCTGGACCTGCTGATGCGGGCGACCTCGGCGTGCCTGGCCGCCGTCACGGCGGCGGGCGTGGTGGCGGCGGTGCGGATGTTGCCCGCGGGCCGGCACAGGAACACGGCCGTGGTAGGTGCCGTGATGTCGGTCGCATCGCTTGCGTTCTGCGGCGTCTACCTGGTGCTTCCCGCCGTGCTCGCGCTCGTGGCGACGGCCGTGCAGGCGGCCGGCGCTCGCCGTCTGTTAAAAAAGGGCATATAAACGGCGGAAGGCGCCGTCAGGCGGGCACTACTCATAAGCACAGGACGGCGCAACGTCGGGAGGTGCTATGACCGAGCACGCCAAGTACGCGGAGTCCAGGGCAGTCGGCGAACAGGCCCGCGAGAAGGAATGGACCCTGCCGAGCTTCGCCAAGCAGCTGTTCCTGGGCGACTTCCGGCTGGATCTGGTGTATCCGGCGCCCACGCTGCCCGACGAGGCGACCAAACGCGGCGAGGAGTTCGTCCGCACGGTGCGCCGCTACCTCGACGCGCACGTCGATCCGGCGCTCATCGAGCGGACCGGGCAGGTGCCCGACGAGGTCGTCAAAGGGCTGGCAGGGCTCGGCGCGTTCGGGATCACGATCGGGGAGGAGTACGGCGGGCTCGGCCTGCCGTACCTGTACTACTGCCGGGCCCTCATGCTGGTGGGCTCGTACTGCCCGGCACTGGCGACGTTGTTGTCGGCGCACCAGTCGATCGGCGTGCCACAGCCGCTGAAGTTGTTCGGCACGGAAGAACAGAAGCGAGAATTCCTGCCAAGGTGCGCGGCGGGCGAAATTTCGGCATTTCTGCTGACGGAGCCGGACGTCGGCTCCGACCCGGCACGCCTGTCCACGACCGCCGTCCGCGACGGCGACGACTACGTGCTCGACGGCGTGAAGTTGTGGACGACGAACGGCGTCGTCGCCGACCTGCTCGTGGTCATGGCCAGGACCGGTAAGAAGATCAGCGCGTTCGTGGTCGAGGCCGACTCGCCGGGCATCACGGTCAAACGGCGCAACTGTTTCATGGGGCTGCGCGGGATCGAGAACGGCGTCACCGAGTTCTCCCAGGTCAGAGTGCCTGCGAAGAACCTGATCGGACGCGAGGGCGACGGGCTGCGGATCGCGCTCACCACGCTGAACACCGGCCGTCTGTCGCTCCCCGCCACGTGCGCGGGCAACGCCAAGTGGGCGCTGAAGATCGCCCGCGAGTGGGGCAACGCCCGCGTGCAATGGGGGCACAAGATCGGCCGGCACGAGGCCGTGGCCACGAAGATCGCCTTCATCGCGGCCACCGCGTACGCGCTGGAGGCCGTCATGGAGCTCACCAGCCGCCTGGCCGACGACAAGCGCAACGACATCAGGATCGAGGCCGCGCTGGCCAAGCTCTACACGACGGAGATGTCGTACCAGGCGCTCGACGAACTGGTCCAGATCAGGGGCGGGCGTGGCTATGAGACCGCCGAGTCGCTGGCCGCCCGCGGCGAGCGGGGCGTGCCCGCCGAGCAGATGCTCCGCGACTCGCGGATCAACCGCATCTTCGAGGGCTCTTCCGAGATCATGCGCCTGATGATCACGAGGGAGGCCGTGGACGCGCACCTGTCGGCCGCCGGCGAGCTGATCAACCCGGAGGCGTCCCGCCAGGAGCGTACTCAGGCGCTCAAGCGGGCCAGCCGCTTCTACGCCAAGTGGTTGCCCACGCTGGTCGCCGGCACCGGCAACCTGCCCACCGCGTACGCCGACTTCGGCCCGCTGGCCGCGCACCTGCGTTTCGTGGAGCGGACCAGTAGGAAACTGGCCAGGTCCACCTTCTACGGCATGTCCCGCTGGCAGGGCAGGCTGGAGCACAAGCAGTCCTTCCTGGGAAGGATCGTCGACATCGGCGCCGAGTTGTTCGCCATGACCGCCGCCTGCGTCAAGGCCGAGGAGGACGCCAAGGACCTGGGGCGCAGGCCGTACGAGCTGGCCGACACCTTCTGCCAGCAGGCGCGACGCCGCGTGGAGGGACTGTTCGATCGGCTCTGGGACAACAGTGACGCCCACGACGCGCGGCTGGCCGGCTATGTGCTGGAGGGCCGCTACGGCTTCGTCGAGGAAGGCATACTCGACCCGTCCATCGAGGGGCCGTGGATCGGCGCGCCGGAGGGCGGGGAGAACGTCCGGAGGAAGATCCTCTGACGTCCGGTCTAGACCGGTTGTGAGCACTTACTGGTAAGAGTGTTTTCAAATCGAGACAAGCCGGTATAGACCGCCTCCTGAACGCTGGCCTACTCTGGCGCAAACGCGCGTCGCGCGTGCCCATCCCCCCAGGGCGGGGTCCGGTAGCTGGTACGGACCAGCGTCACCCGTCCGACGAGAAGGCGGTATCTCCAGTGAACATGAAGCTTGTGGGCGGCGCCGCTCTCGGCCTTGCCACGATGCTGGTCCTGTCCAGCTGCGGCTCCGGCGGCTCCGGCGACGGCGGCGGAACCCAGGCATCGGGCGGCGGTCAGGTCACGCTCAAGATGGTGGCGGCCGACTACGGCGACGGACCAGGCAAGCCGAACTCGGGCGAGACGTTCTGGAAGGGCGTCGTGGACGAGTTTCAGGCCGCGAACCCCAACATCAAGGTCGACGTCCAGGTCATCAACTGGAACGACATCGACAAGCAGGTCGCCACCATGGTCCAGAACGGCCAGGTGCCCGACATCCTCCAGACCGGCGACTACTCGGGCTTCGTCAAGGACGGGCTGCTCCACAAGGTCGACGAGGTGCTGTCCCCGAATGTCTCCGGCGACATGCTGCAGAAGTTCGCCGAGTTCGGCAAGGTCGACGGGGCCGCGTACGGCATCCCGTTCGTCTCCTCCGCCCGCGCCCTGTTCTACAACAAGGACCTGTTCACCAAGGCCGGCATCGCCGAGCCGCCGAAGACGTGGGACGAGCTCAAGGCCGCGGCCGAGAAGCTGAAGGCGGCCGGCGTGACGCAGCCGTTCGGCCTGCCGCTCGGCCAGGAGGAGGCTCAGGCCGAGTCGTTCCTGTGGATGCTCGGCAACGGCGGCGGCTACAAGGACGCCTCCGGCAAGTGGGCGATCAACTCGCCGCAGAACGTCGAGACCTTCACGTACATGAAGGGTCTGGTCGACGCCGGCCTGACCACCCCGAACCCGGGCACCAAGGACCGCAAGACGGTCTGGGAGGACTTCGGCGCAGGCAAGGTCGGCATGGTCAACGGCGGCCCCATGTCGATCCCGATCTTCGACGCGGCCGGGCTCAAGAACTACGGCGTCGTGCCCATCGCCGGCAAGACCGGCCCGCTCGACACCACGCTCGGCGTCATGGACTGGATCATGGCGTTCAACAAGAACGGTCACGCCGCGGAGATCAAGAAGTTCTTCGACTTCTTCTACACCGGCAACGCCGCAACGAAGATCTCCGACACCTACAAGCTGCTGCCCGTCACCAACGGCGGCATCCAGAAGCTGTCGAGCGACGAGAAGCTCAAGCCGTTCCTGGACGCGCTGCCGAACGCCAGCTTCTACCCGTTCCAGGACCCCAAGTGGGCCGAGGTGAACCCGGCGATCAAGCAGACCATCGGCGGAGCCGTCAAGGAGGACCCGGCCAAGGTCCTCGGTGAGCTGCAGAAGGTCGCCGAGGCCGGTTGATCGGGGTGGACGGCCCAGCGTCTCCTCGCTGGGCCGTCCCTTTCACGGAAGGCTTTGCATTGAGAAGGATGCGCGCCCTGGAGCCCATCGCCTGGGTCGGGCCCGCCGTGGTGCTCATCGCGGTCGTCGTGCTCTGGCCTGTGATCGAGATGATCAGGTCGTCGTTCCTCAAGATCAGCCGGTTCGGTGTGGTCCAGGGCGGCAACGGGTTCGCCAACTACGAGAAGTTGTTCGGCGAGAAGGACTTCGCCGACATCATGGTCCGCAGCGTGATCTGGGTGGTCGCGGTCGTCGCGCTCACCGTGCTGATCTCGCTGGCCCTGGCCCAGCTGTTCAACCAGCGCTTCCCCGGTCGCAAGATCGCACGCTGGGCGCTGATCGCGCCGTGGGCGGCCTCGGTGCTGATGACGGCGATCATCTTCAAGTGGATGCTCGACCCCGAGGTCGGCGTGATCAACCAGATCCGGTTGAAGCTCGGTCTCATCGACGCCATGGGCGGGGCATCGGCCGACCAGCTCGGTGACGCGTCCACCGCGATGCCGTGGCTGATCTTCGTGGCGGTCTTCGTGTCGGTGCC
The DNA here is from genome assembly GCF_052245935.1 of Nonomuraea sp. 3N208. NCBI lineage: Bacteria > Bacillati > Actinomycetota > Actinomycetes > Streptosporangiales > Streptosporangiaceae > Nonomuraea > Nonomuraea sp. 3N208. Next base: position 112,221 of record NZ_JBQQBR010000037.1, read on the forward strand.
GTTCACCACCTACGCGTTGCTGGCCGGACTGGCGACGATTCCCTCCGACGTCTACGAGGCGGCCAGGATGGACGGAGCCGGACGGTTCCGTACGTACTGGTCGATCACGCTGCCGCTGCTGCGTCCCGCGCTCACCGTGGCGGCGCTCATCAACGTGATGAACGTCTTCAACAGCTTCCCGATCATTTGGGCGATGACGCACGGGCAGCCCGGCTATTCGACGGCCACCTCGACGATCCTCATGTTCATCCTCAAGGGCTCCGACATCGGCGAGTCGGCCGCCATGTCCGTCGTCAACTTCGGCATGGTGATCGTGCTGACCGTGATCTTCCTTCGGGTGTCCCGGTGGAACAAGGAGGTGGCGTGATGGCCGTCAACACGATCCAGCGGAAGGCCAGTCCGCACCACCACGCCCGGCCCCGGCGCGCCGCGGCACGTAGCATGCCCCGGCTCAAGACCGTGATCGTCGCGGCCAGCGCGTATGTCATCGCGTTCATTTTCCTGTTCCCGTACGTGGTGATGCTGCTCACCTCGCTGCGGGCCCAGGACTCGCTGCGGGATGTGACGTTCTGGCCCGATGAGTGGGTGTGGTCGAACCTCACCAACTTCTGGACCAGCGGGCTGGCCGGGAACCTCTGGGTCACGATCAAGGTGGCCGCCGGGTCGACGATCCTCGTGCTGCTGGTGGCGTTGCCGGCGGCTTACTACTCGGCCAGGCACCGCTTCAGAGGGCGCACGGCGTTCCTGGTCCTGGTACTGATCACCCAGATGTTCCAGCCCACGGCCATGCTGGTCGGTATCTACCGCGAGTTCTTCCAGTTCGGGCTGGTGGACACGGTGTGGTCGCTGATCCTGGTCAACGGCGGGTTCAACCTGGCGTTCGCGGTGTGGATCCTGAACGCCTACTTCGCCTCGATCCCGCGTGAGCTGGAGGAGGCGGCGTTCATCGACGGGAACGGGCGCTTCGGCGCGTTGTTCAGGATCACGTTGCCGCTGGCCATGCCCGGCGTGATCACCGCGCTGATCTTCACGTTCATCGCGGCGTGGAACGAGTTCGTGGTGGCCCTGACCCTGACCACCACGCCCGAGAACCAGCCGCTCACCGTGGCGCTCAACTCGTTCATCGGGCAGTACCAGGTGGACTGGCAGAACCTGTTCGCCGGGTCCGTGATCGCCACCATCCCGGTGATCATCCTGTTCGCGCTGATCGAGCGCAAGGTGGTGGGCGGGCTGACCGCCGGCTCCATCAAGTAGTGACGGCCAGGGGACGCGCCCCCTGGCCTGCTACTTCTGCGGCACCCGGGCCACGCAGAACACCGTCTGGCCGAACGGCGGACGGACGAACCGCTCGATCAGGCGGGTCAGCGGGACCACCGTCCGGTCGTAGATCTTGACCAGCCGCGGGTCCGGGTAGCCCACGCCGCCCCGGCGCACTGCCGCCCACCAGGCGATGCCGCCCAGGAAGTTGATCGGCTTGAGCACCTCGACGTCCAGGCCCGCCTTGGCGACCGCCGAGGCCAGCGTCTTGGGCGTGTAACGCTGGACGTGGCCCACCTTGCGGTCGAAGTCTCCGTAGAGCTGCATGTAGCCGGGCACCCAGATGATGATGCGGCCGCCGGGCAGCGTGACCCGGGCCAGCGAGCGCAGCGCCCCGGCGTCGTCCTCGATGTGCTCCAGCACGTTCATCATGACGACGGTGTCGACCTTGTCCTCGAGCGGGATGTCGGTCGGCAGCCCGAACTGCAGGACGTCGATCTCGTCGCGGCCCTCGAAGCGCTTCTTCAACTGCTCGACGCAGTAGGGGTCGAAGTCGCTCACGACCAGCCGGTCGAGGCGCGGCAGGAACTGCTCGGCGAAGTGGCCGAGCCCCGAGCCGATCTCCAGCATCGAGCGGCCGACATGCGGGGCGACCATGTCGAACTCGTACTGCCGATAGTTCTTGGCCTCGTCCCCACCTAGGTGGTTCTCCAGGGCCTCGTCACCGGCCGCCGGTTGTACTACACGGTCATACCCAGAAGACATAATCCCGTTCCTTCTAGGGGGCACACGGATTGCCCGAGTCTAATGCCCCTATCGGCGGGTGGAGTCACGCGATCTGCGTAAGACCCTTCCCCGCGGACCCCTCCATGCGGTGGAATCTGACTCGCCATGGACGACGACGAGGCGATCGCGCGCTCGCTCGACGGTGACTTAGCGGCCTATGAGGCGCTGGTCGCCCGCTACAGCGCGCTCGCTCACCGTACCGCGTACATGCTGGGTGCGGGGAACGAAGCCGAGGACGTGGTGCAGGAGGCTTTCGTCAAGGCGTTCCGGCATTTGGCGAGTTTCCGCAGGGAAGCGCCGTTCCGGCCATGGCTGCTGCGCATCGTGGCCAACGAGACGCACAACCTGACCCGGTCGCGGGGGCGGCGTGCCGAGCTGGCGCTCCGGCTCGGCGTGACCGCCGAGGTCGCGGCGCCCGACGACCCCGAGGGCGCGGCCGTGGCCACCGACCGGCGGGCGCGGCTGCTTGTGGCCGTGCGCGGGCTGCCCGAGCGGGAACGTCAGGCCGTCGTCTGCCGGTACTTCTTACAGCTGAGCGAGGCGGAGACGGCGCAGGTGCTCGACTGGCCGGTCGGCACCGTCAAGTCCAGCACCCACCGCGGGCTGGCCCGGCTGAGGGAGGAGGTGGGCAATGAGTTCGCGTGAGCCTTTCGACGAGCCTCTCGACGAGCTGGAGGTCGAGCTGCTGGCGCTCGGCGATCTCATCGACGTGCCCGCGCCGCCTCCCGCCGACGTGGCGGCCGCCGTCCGCGCCCGCCTCGAATCCACGGACCCCGCCGACGATGCCACGCCGGTCCTGGGCGAGCGCACCGACAGTGGCGCGTCGGCCGCTGGAGGCGAGGAGGCCGAGGGTGGTACGCCTGTAGCCGGTGACGACGGCGGCGAGGCTGGGGGAGGGCCCGATCCGGCACATGGGCCCTACAGCCCCCCCGTCAGGCCGGCGCGATCCCGGCCGCCGGGGCGGCGGGACGGTGGGCGGCCGGCGCGGCGCGGCAGGCGGGCCCGGTGGAGGATCGTGGCGGCGGTGGTCGTCGTCGTCATCGCCATCACGGCCGCCACCCCCCAGGGCCGGGCGGTGGTGGCGAGGATCCTGCGGTTCGCCGGGGTCGAGCTGGAGATCGGCGAGAGCACGCCCCCGCCGGTCACCGCCACGGCGTCCCTGCGCGGCGAGCGCACCGTGTCCCCGTCCGAGGTGCAGAGCCTGGCCAGGTTCGAGGTCAAGATCCCATCCAGGCTCGGCCCGCCGCAGAGTGCGTCGGTCGCCGACAACGGCAGGGTGGTGTCGATGTTCTGGCCGGGCGGCATCCGGCTCGACCAGTTCGACGGCAGTATCGACCCCTACTTCTTCAAGAAGGCCGGCCCGCCGTACCCCGATTTCGTGGACGTCGGCCTATATGACGCGTGGTGGCTCGAGGGCGAGCACCCGCTCGGCTACCTCTCCCGCGAGGACGGCACGCAGGTGCCGCTGCGCCAGGCGGCCGCGACGCTCATCTGGCGGCAGGTCGCGATCAACTACCGCCTGGAGGGCGTACGCACCAAGGAAGAGGCCATCAGGATCGCCGAGTCACTCCAATGAGCCGGTGAGCCAGTCGTCCACACCCTTGAGGAGCTCTTTGCGTACGGACTCCGGAGCCGAGGACGAGCGTACGGACTGCCTCGCCAGCTCGGCGATCTCGGCGTCGCTGAAGCCGTAGACCTCCCTGGCCAGCTCGTACTGCCGCAGCAGCCGCGCACCGAACAGCAGCGGGTCGTCGGCCCCCAGCGCGATCGGCACCCCCGCGTCGAACAGCCGCCGCAGCGGGACGTCGGCGGCCCGCTCGGAAACCCCCAGCCCCACGTTCGAGGTCGGGCAGATCTCGCAACAGACCTGCCGGTCGGCCAGCCGGTGCATCAGCCACTCGTCCTCGGCCGCCCGCACCCCGTGCCCGACCCGGTCCGCCCCCAGGTCGTCCACGCACTGCGCCACGCTGCGCGCCCCCATCAGCTCGCCACCGTGGGGCACGGCCAGCAGCCCGCCGCGCTTGGCGATCCTGAACGCCCGCTCGAAGTCCCTGGCCTCGCCCCGGCGCTCGTCGTTGGACAGCCCGAACCCGACCACGCCCTTGCCGACGTATTGCGTGGCCAGCCTGGCCAGCGTGTTCGCGTCGAGCCGATGCCTGGTCCTGTTCGCCGCCACGACGACCGCGATCCCGATCCCGGCGTGCTCGGCCGCCTGCCGCACGGCGTCGAGCACCAGCTCCAGCGTGGCGGTCAGGCCGCCGAACCGCTGGGCGTATCCCGACGGGTCGACCTGGATCTCCAGCCAGCGCGACCCGGCCGCCGCCTCGTCCTCGGCCGTCTCACGCAGGAGCCTGTAGACGTGGTCGGGGCGGCTCAGCACGGATCGGGCGATGTCGTACAGCCGCTGGAACCTGAACCAGCCGCGCTCGTCAGTGGCCCGCAACTTCGGCGGCCAGTCCTCCTCCAGCGCGTCGGGCAGGTGCAGCCCTTGCTCCCTGGCCAGCTCGATCAGCGTGGTGTGCCGCATCGAGCCAGTGAAGTGCAGGTGGAGATGGGCCTTGGGCAGCGCGTCTAGGGGCCGTGGCATTTGTTTATCTTGCCACTCAACCTCGGGGTGGGTTCGCACGTCGCGGAGCTGAAGAAGATCGCGAAAGGCATTCAGGAGGAAGAGTAAAGTCCGCGGTAAGGATGGGGCGAAATTGGGGATCAACGATGCATGATCCCTGAGGGGCGCAACGGCGGACGGGGATGGCGCGCGGCGGCGACGGTCGTGGCGTTCGCGGTGACGGGTCTCATCATCTACGCGTTGTTCTCATCGGGATTCGGGCGTATCGCCCGTCCCCTCGAGGAGGCGCCCCCGCCTCTGGCCGTGGCCACTCCGGAAACACGCGTTGACGGGAATGCGGCGGACGCCGTCCGTCCCGCTTCAGCCGGGACTGCGCCTGCCTCGTCGACGAAAGGGCCGAGCGCGGCCGTGGCCGGCGAGCCCAGCCGGGTCTCGGACCCGCGGGCCACCACTCTTGCGGTGATCTCCGACGACTTCTGGCTCACCTACCTTCCCGCGGGGCTCGACCGCAGCGGAGGCGGGGTGATCGAGCCCACACCGGGCGTCGAGGGCGGCTGGGCCAGGTTCGGCACCGCGGACAGATTCGTCGAAGCGCAGGTGGAGCACGGTATCGTGGCGGCGGACTGGCAGAGCTACCGCTCGCGTATCACCGTGCTCGACGCCCGTGACACGACCGTACGCGGCAGGCCCGCCGCGGTCGGGAGGCACCCGGACGGTGGCCGCGTGATCGTCTGGCTCGAACGCACGGGCACGGGCGCGTGGATCAGGGTCAGCGAATCCCTGAGCAGGGAACTCCTCGCAGTTGCCGCCTCCGTGAAGGCTCCTGTAGGAGACTAGGTCCCCTTCCCAGTCCCTCTCTTCCGGGTATCCACACACGTCATGGGGGGTTGATGCGGCGTCTGGCGGCAGTGCTCCTCGTTCTTACGCTCACCGGCTGCGGCGGCGGTGACGGCATGCCCGAACCCGCGCCCACCGGCACGGCCGCGCCGCCGTCGCCGGAACCGGCAAGGCACAAGACCCTCTCGCTGTCCTGCGACGACACCGAGGTACGTCTGCCGACCATGCCCGCGAAGCTGAAGCGTGCGGGCTCCTTCGCCCAGCTGCCCTCGCTCGCCCGCCGGCTGGACGTCGAGGGGCGGATCTGGCGCAGGAACGACGAGCACCTGTACGTCGGCGTGGTGTGTGGCGTGCGTACCGCCGAGCAGTTCGCCACGCTGGTCGCCAGGTCGACGCTGACGGCGTACCAGGGCCGGCCGGCGCTGCGCTGGACCACCAAGAGCGGCATGCGTAACTTCATGTGGCTGGAGCGGCCGGGCACCGCGGTCTACATCGGTGCGACACCCGGCCTCGCCACCCAGATCAGGCCGATCGCCGCAGGCGTCTCAGTGGGCCTCGGCCAATAGCTTGCCGAGGCGGCTGACGCCCTCCACCAGGTCGTCGTCGCCCAGTGCGTACGACAGCCTGAAGTAGCCTGGGGTGCCGAACGCCTCGCCGGGCACCACCGCCACCTCGGCCTCCTCCAGGATCAGCTCGGCCAGCTCGCTCGAGGACTGCGGCCGCCTGCCCCGCAGCTCCTTGCCGATCAGCTCCTTGACCGACGGGTACGCGTAGAACGCCCCCTTCGGCTCGGGGCAGAACACGCCGGGGATCTCGTTGAGCATCCGCACCATCGTCAGGCGGCGCCGGTCGAACGCCGTGCGCATCTCGGCCACCGCCGACAGGTCGCCGGAGACCGCGGCCAGCGCCGCCATCTGCGCCACGTTGGAGACGTTGGAAGTGGCGTGCGACTGCAGGTTCGTGGCGGCCTTGACCACGTCGGCAGGCCCGATCAGCCAGCCCACGCGCCAGCCGGTCATCGCGTACGTCTTGGCCACGCCGTTGAGGATCACCACCCGGTCGGCCAGCTCGGGGACGGCCGTGGCGATGCTGGTGAACTCGGCGTCGCCGTACACGAGGTGCTCGTAGATCTCGTCGGTGACGACCCACAGGCCGTGCTCGGCCGCCCAGCGGCCGATCGCGATCGTCTGCTCACGCGAGTGAACCGCGCCCGTCGGGTTGGACGGCGAGACGAACAACACGACCTTCGTACGCTCGGTGCGCGCGGCCTCCAACTGCTCGACGCCCGCCAGGTAGCCGGTGGTCTCGTCGGTCACGACGTCGACCTGCACGCCCCCGGCCAGCTTGATCGCCTCGGGATAGGTCGTCCAGTAGGGCGCGACCACGAGGACCTCGTCGCCCGGGTCAAGCAGCGTCGCGAACGCCTCGTACACGGCCTGCTTGCCGCCGTTGGTGATCAGCACCTGGGAGGGCTCGACGGCGTAGCCGGAGTCGCGCCCGGTCTTGGCGGCGACGGCCTGCTTGAGCTCGGGCAGTCCGCCCGCCGGCGTGTACTTGTGGAAGCGCGGCTGGCGGGCCGCCTCGATCGCCGCCTCGACGATGTAGCCGGGCGTCGGGAAGTCGGGCTCGCCCGCGCCGAAGCCGATGACGGGGCGTCCGGCCGCCTTCATCGCCTTGGCCTTGGCGTCCACGGCGAGGGTGGCTGACTCGGAAATCGCGGAAATTCTTGCGGAGATGCGAGGTCGGGTGGACATGGGTCCATCGTCCCACGAGCGCGTGACCTGGGCGATCAGGATCGGGTTCGACGTTCCGGGCATTCCCCCGTATGCTTTCGCCTGGTCGTTCCGCCGCATGTCGCCGAGCGGTTCGGTCCAGGCAGTGAGTCGATCAGGGTACTCTGGTTGATGACATAGGGCACTGGCGCAATTGGTAGCGCACCGGTCTCCAAAACCGGCGGTTGGGGGTTCGAGTCCCTCGTGCCCTGCGAGTGCGGTCCGCGCAATGATAGGCGTGTAAGCGCGCCGCAAAGCTGCGTTGGATACGGACGAATTCAGGTGAGGACTGTGGCGATCGACACGCGCGGCGAGACCGCTGACAAGCCCAGTGGCGAAAAGAAGACGCGCACTTCGCCTGCCCTTTTTTACCGGCAGGTCGTCGGCGAACTTCGTAAAGTCATCTGGCCGACACGCAAGGATCTCATCACCTATACGACGGTCGTTCTGATATTCGTTCTGATCATGGTTGGCATCGTGTACGGCCTCGACGCCGCCCTGGGATGGCTGGTGCTCCGCGTCTTCGGCGGAGCCTGATCCCGACGCCGCCGGTTCCGGCCTGACGGAGTCGCCATCGATACGAGCTCAATCGATAGACGAAAGAGGAAGAGTCACCGTGTCCGAGTCTTCTATTCCGGCCGACGAGTCCCGCGAGGAGTGGGGCGACGAGCTGGAAGAGGCCACTGAGGAAGCCGCCGAGGCGGCTCTCGAAGAGGCCGAGGTCGCGGAGAGCGACGAGGCGGCCGAGGTCGAGGCTGTCGCCACCGAGGACGCTTCGGCCCTTCCCGACGTCGACCCCGTCGAGGAGTTCAAGCAGTCGCTACGCGGCCTGCCCGGCGAGTGGTATGTCATCCACTCCTACGCCGGCTATGAGAACCGCGTGAAGTCCAACATCGAGAGCCGCAACGTGTCGCTCAACATGGAGGACTACATCTTCCAGATCGAGGTGCCGACGCACACCGTCCAGGAGTTCAAGAGCGGTAAGAAGGTGCCGGTCAAGGAGCGCGTGCTGCCCGGCTACGTGCTGGTGCGCATGGACCTGACCGACGAGTCCTGGGCCGCGGTGCGTAACACGCCCGGCGTGACGGGCTTCGTGGGCCTGTCCAACAAGCCGAGCCCGCTCAACCTCGACGAGGTCGCCAAGCTGCTCGCGCCCGAGCCGAGCGAGGAGACCAAGAAGGCCGCGGCCAAGACGACCGCGGGTCCGACGGTCGAGTTCGAGATCGGCGAGTCGGTCACGGTCATGGACGGCCCGTTCGCCACGCTGCCCGCCTCGGTGAGCGAGATCAGCCCCGAGTCGCAGAAGCTCAAGGTGCTCGTCTCGATCTTCGGCCGCGAGACCCCGGTCGAGCTGTCGTTCAACCAGGTCTCGAAGATCTAAGGCGATCGCCTACAATTAGACGTTCGGCTGGCCGTCTTCGCGAAGGGCGGCCTTCCGACATGTCAGGGCCGCAATCGGATGGCCCTGACACGCATCCCAATCAGGACCCGGAGAAGGACGAATGCCTCCGAAGAAGAAAATCGCCGCTCTGGTGAAGGTCCAGCTTCCCGCTGGCCAGGCCACCCCGGCACCGCCGGTGGGTACCGCGCTCGGTCCCCACGGCGTCAACATCATGGACTTCGTCAAGCAGTACAACGCCGCGACGGAGGCCCAGCGGGGCAACATCATCCCCGTTGAGATCACCATTTTCGAGGACCGCAGCTTCATCTTCATCACGAAGACGCCGCCGGCCCCCGAGCTGATCAAGAAGGCCCTCGGCCTCGACAAGGGCAGCGCGGTCCCGCACCGTGACAAGGTCGGCAAGCTCAGCCGCGAGCAGCTGCGCAGCATCGCCGAGACGAAGATGCCCGACCTCAACGCCAACGACATCGAGGCCGCCGAGAAGATCATCGCCGGCACCGCCCGGTCGATGGGCATCACGGTCGCCGAGTAACACCCTTTCCAGTCGTTCGTGGGAGGGCCGTCAGGCCCGTTCACCACTAGGAGTTAAGAATGAAGCGCAGCAAGGCGCACAAAGACGCGGCGGCCAAGTTCGACCGCGACAAGCTCTACTCGCCCGTCGAGGCCGCGAAGCTCGCCAAGGAGACGTCGACCACCAAGTTCGACGCCACCGTCGAGGTCGCGCTGCGGCTGGGCGTCGACCCTCGCAAGGCCGACCAGATCGTGCGCGGCACGGTCAACCTCCCGCACGGCACCGGTAAGACCGCCCGGGTCCTGGTCTTCGCGACCGGTGACCGTGCCGAGGCGGCCCGCGAGGCGGGCGCCGACATCATCGGCGCCGACGAGCTGATCGACGAGATCTCCAAGGGCAACAGGCTCAACGAGTTCGACGCCGTCGTGGCCACGCCGGATCTGATGGGCAAGGTCGGCCGCCTGGGCCGCGTGCTCGGTCCGCGTGGTCTCATGCCCAACCCGAAGACCGGCACCGTGACGCCCGACGTCGCCAAGGCCGTGACGGAGATCAAGGGTGGCAAGATCGAGTTCCGTACCGACCGGCAGGCCAACCTGCACTTCATCATCGGCAAGACGTCCTTCGGCGAGCGCCAGCTCCTGGAGAACTACGCTGCCGCCCTGGACGAGGTGCTGCGTCTCAAGCCGTCGGCGGCCAAGGGCCGTTACCTGAAGAAGGTCACCTTCTCCACGACGATGGGCCCGGGTGTCCCGGTCGACCCCAACATCACCCGCGGCATCACCGCGGAGCTGGAGAGCTGATCTCTGCTCTTTGATGAACCCCCGCCCCCTTTCGGGCGGGGGTTCTTCTTTTTTCCTGCGCGGTCGCTGCCCCGGTCTTCCTTCGTGTACGGCAAGCCGCCCTGCCCCAATCCCCGTACTTCGGCTCAGGACCCTCCAGGGAGACGGTTTCTGAGCCCTTCAGCGGCTGGGCGCCGCTACGACGCACGGTGGGCGGGGCTCCGTGGCACCCGTGGCCCGCTTGAGCGCCGAAGAGCGAAGACCGTGGAGCGGGGCGGCCGGTGGGCCGGGCCGGAGCGTCCGTATGGTGGATTGTGAAGATGGTGTGAAGGCCTTGTGGGGGATAACCCTGGGTTTTCCCTTAATTGTGTGGGGAAGGCACTACGGCCGTGGGATGCAAACGTAGGGTCAAGACATGAAGCGCACGCTAAGTCTCGCCGCGGCCGGAGCCGCGCTCGTCGTGGCCGCGGTTGCCGGTTGTGGCACTACTGCCCAGCCCATCCAGGTCAATCTGGCGGCCTCGGAAGTGCTGGCGCAGGCCGCGCAGAAGACGGCTGAGGTCACCAGCTACACCGTCGAGGCCGTGGTGAACGCCACGCACCCCCAGCAGGGTGACGGCCGGGTGCAGGGACGCATGCTCTACCAGAAGCAGCCCCTGGCCGTGGACCTGACCCTGGACACCGTCGACATGGGCGGTCAGAGCCTGCCGGGCGGCGTACGAGCCGTGCTGCAGGGCGACGCCGTCTACGTCAAGGTCGAAGCGCTCAAGGACCTGGTCGGCGCGACCAAGCCGTGGATCAAGGTCCCGCTCGCCGAGATGGGCGACTCCGGCGCGGTCAACCAGTACCTGACCCAGATCCAGCAGTTCGACCTGGCCAACGTGACCAAGCTCGTCACGGCCTCACAGGACGTGAAGTCGGCTGGCAACGAGAGCGTCAACGGCGAGGACACCACCCACTACAGCGGCACCTTCCCGGTCGACGCGGCCGTGCAGCTGCTGCCCGCCGACGAGCAGCAGCAGGCCCGTACGGGCCTCGCCGAGCTCAAGGACGTCAAGTTCGACATCTGGGTGGCCGCCGACGGGCTGCCGCGCAAGCTCGCGTTGAACGGGCAGAAGGAAGGCGCCACGCTCGACGCCACGCTGTTCTTCAAGGACTTCAACAAGCCCGTGACCATCGAGACCCCGCCCGCCGACCAGATCGGAGAGCTGCCCAAGGGCACGACCAACTGAGAACGATTTGGAAACTCGGCGACCAGGACGTAGTCTGGTCGTTGCCGAAGACCGCCGGTTGTCGTCAGGTGCTCAAGCCTGACGGCCGAAGGATCCACGTCATGTGGACGACCCGCGCAGGTGTGATGCGAGTTTCCCACATGGTCTGATCCGTGTGTGCGAGCCCCGTGTGCGCCCTGCGCCCGGGGCTGTTCTCATGTTCGGGGGCCTTCGCCGGCGGCACATCTGGAAGGAGGCCCATGGCGAGGCCGGATAAGGCGACAGCCGTTGCCGAGCTCAAGGATGAGTTCGAAGGTAGCGCTGCCGCCGTTCTGACCGAGTACCGCGGTCTCACCGTCGCTCAGCTCAAGGAGCTGCGCACCTCTCTCGGTGAGAATGCGAAGTTCGCCGTGGCGAAGAACACCCTGACCAAGATCGCCGCCAACCAGGCCGGCGTGACGGGTCTTGACGACCTGCTGGTGGGCCCGACCGCCGTCGCCTTCGTCAAGGGCGACGTCGTGGAGGCGGCCAAGGGTCTGCGTGACTTCGCCAAGGCCAATCCCCTTCTGGTGATCAAGGGCGGCGTACTCGAGGGCAAGACGCTCGACGCCACTGAGATCACCAAGCTCGCCGACCTCGAGTCCCGCGAGGTCCTCCTCGCGAAGCTTGCCGGTGCGCTCAAGGCGAAGCAGAGCGCCGCTGCCGCGATGTTCGCCGCGCTGCCCACGCAACTGGCTCAGCTGGCCGACGCCCTGCGCGCGAAGCGCGAAGAGGCGGGCGAGTAACACCGGGGATTGCCGCACCTACCGCGGTCCCGTTCCTAGTTTTCAGCAAGTCCTAAACGTAAGGAAATCATCATGGCGAAGCTCAGCACCGACGAGCTGCTCGACGCGTTCAAGGAGATGACCCTCCTTGAGCTGTCCGAGTTCGTGAAGCAGTTCGAAGATGTCTTCGACGTCAAGGCCGCTGCCCCCGTCGCGGTTGCCGCCGCCCCGGGCGCTGCTCCGGCCGAGGCCGCCGAGGCCGAGGAGCAGGACGAGTTCGACGTCATCCTCGAGGGCGCCGGCGACAAGAAGATCCAGGTCATCAAGGAGATCCGCGCCCTGACGTCCCTGGGCCTCAAGGAGGCCAAGGACCTGGTGGACGGCGCTCCGAAGAACGTCTTCGACGGCAAGGTCAACAAGGAGCAGGCGGAGAAGGCCAAGGCTGCCCTCGAGGGCGCCGGCGCCAGCGTGACCGTGAAGTAAGACGGTCCTGTCTCTTCTGAGAAGGGGCGCGAGACATCCTGGTGCCGGATGTCTCCGCCCCTTTTCGCATTTCCTGAGCGGTGCCGTCCGGGCCCGGCTCAGGAGATTCTCATCCTGGTCTCATCGCCTCGCCAACCGGCTTGCCTAGCGTGCCTGATGTGGTTACCGAAGCTAAGTCTCGTTGGGCGCTGGCCGCCCTCCTCGTGGGCACCGGCGTGCTCTACATCTGGGGCCTGGGGGCCTCGGGATGGGCCAATTCGTATTACTCGGCAGCCGTGCAGGCCGGCAGCCAGAGCTGGACGGCGTTCTTCTTCGGGGCCTCTGACGCCGCGAACGCGATCACCGTCGACAAGACGCCTGCCTCGCTGTGGCCCATGGCGCTCAGCGTGCGGCTGTTCGGGCTGAACTCGTGGGCCATGCTCGTGCCGCAGGCGCTGATGGGCGTCGGCGCCGTGGCCACGGTGTACGCCTCCGTGCGCCGGCTGTTCAGCCCATGGGCGGCGCTGCTGGCCGGGGCGGTCATGGCGGTCACGCCGGTGGCCGTGCTGATGTTCCGGTTCAACAACCCCGACGCGCTGCTGGTGCTGCTGCTGACCGTCGCGGGCTACTGCGTGGTGCGGGCCCAGGAGCGGGGCGCGACCCGGTGGCTGGTGCTGGCGGGGGCGGCGATCGGGTTCGCGTTCCTGGCGAAGATGTTGCAGGCGTTCCTCGTGCTGCCGGGGTTCGCGCTGGTCTACCTGCTGACCGCGCCTGTGGCGCTCTGGCGCCGGATCTGGCAGTTGCTGCTGGCCGGGGCCGCGATGGTGGCCGCCGCCGGGTGGTGGCTGCTGGCGGTGGCGCTGGTGCCCGCATCGGAGCGGCCGTACATTGGCGGCTCACAGACCAACAGCGTGCTGGAGCTGGCGCTCGGCTACAACGGCATCGGCCGGCTCAACGGAGCCGACTACGGCGGGCTGGGGAACCTCAACCAGCAGGCCGGATGGCTGCGGATGTTCGATACCGAGGCGGGCGGGCAGATCTCCTGGCTGCTCCCCGCGGCCCTGGTGTCGCTGGTCGCCGTCACCTGGCTGACCCGGCGGGCGCCACGGGTCGATCCGGTCCGCGCCTCCATCTGGGTGTGGGGGAGCTGGCTGATCGTGACGGCGTTGGTCTTCAGCCTGATGCAGGGAATCTTCCACGCGTACTACACCGTGGCGCTGGCGCCGGCCATCGCGGCGCTGGTCGGCATGGGAGTCGCCGTGCTCTGGGAACGGGGGGCGCGCAGCCTGCTCGCCATGATCACGGCGGGGACGGCCGTGTGGGCGTACGTGCTGCTGTCGCGGAGCGCCGACTGGAACGCGTGGCTGGGGGTCGCCGTGCTGGTGGCGGGCCTGGGGGCGGCGCTGGCGATGTTGCTGACCCGCCGCGTCCTGGCCGTGGTCGCGGTCGCCTTGGTGGCGTGCCTGGTGGGGCCGGCGGCGTACGCGGTGGACACCGCCGCGTCGCCGCATACCGGGGCCATCCCGACGGCCGGCCCCTCCACCGGCGGCGGATTCGGCGGCCCGCCCGGTGGAGGGAACCGCGGCGGGTTTCAGCGGCCCGGCGGCGGAGGTCAGGTGTTCCGCCCACAGGCCGCCGGCGGCGACGGCGCCGGGCGCGGCAGGATGGGTGGCGGCGGCATGGGCGGGCTGCTCAACGCCGGCACTCCGGCCGCCGAGCTGACCGCGCTGCTGAAGGACGGCGCCTCCGGCTACACATGGGCGGCGGCCACCGTCGGGTCCAACAACGCGGCCGGCTATCAGCTCGCCAGTGGCCGGCCGGTGATGGCGGTAGGCGGGTTCAACGGCACCGATCCCGCGCCGACGCTGGAGCAGTTCAAGCAGTACGTGGCCGAGAAGAAGATCCACTACTTCCTGGGCACCGGAATGGGCGGCTTCGGCGGGCGTAGCACGGGCGGCAGCGACGAGGCGGCCAAGATCGCGGCGTGGGTCCAGGAGACCTTCACCGCCACCACCGTCGGCGGCGCCACCGTCTTCGACCTCACCCAGAACGCCTAGCCCCGTTTTCCGCGACTGGCCTGCGTCCCTTCACCGCCCTGCGCACTTCGGCGAAGGCTCCTTGAGGGAAGGGCGCCGAAGTCGGCGGAGGTCCCAAATGGGACCGTGCCAGGCCCAGGGCGGCTGACGTGCGACGACGCAGCATGTGCGGGAAACGTGGGTTAGCCGCGGACCTGGGCGATGGCGCTGGTGTCCATGTAGTCCCTCGTGTGGAGGATCTCACCGTTCCTGATCCGCAGGACCAGGAGGCCGGGGACCGTGATCGACCGGTCCCCGGCCATGACGTACGTGCTCTGCTCCACGACCACGACCTCGGGGTCCTCTGTGCGGTGCAGCGCGAGCCTGCGTACCTCCTTGACCTCGGCGGGCGTCGCGCCCCATGACGCGCGGTAGCCCACCCGGATCTCCTCCCTGCCGTTGTAGGGCGGCAGCCCGCCGAACGGGAACTCGTGCAGCCCGTCCTCCGCATACAGGTCGGCCAGCTCGTCCGCCGACTTGTGCAGCATCGCGTCGTGGAATGCCGTGACGATCTCTTCCATGGACATGGGTGGCTCCTCATTTGCTCAACGGGTGTTGACTCAACGAGCGTAGAGTGAAGGGGTGCGATCGGTCAACGCATGTAGAGTCGTCGCGTGAGCGAGAGAGTGCTTCCGCGGGCGGAGCGGCGACGCAGGACCGAGGGCAGGATCCTCGACGCGGCCAGGACCCTTTTCGCGGAGCTGGGATTCGAGCGCACCACGATCCGGGCCGTCGCCAGGGCGGCCGAGATCGATCCCGCCCTGGTCATGCAGTACTTCGGCAGCAAGCAGGAGCTCTTCCGCCAGGCCGTGCGCGTGTCTCCGGCCCCCGGCGCCGACCTGGATACGAACGAGCTGGTCGAATACCTGCTCGGCACGCTCACCATGAAGATCGGCGAGCTGCCGCAGGGCTCGCTGGCGATGATGCGCTCCATGCTCACCCACCCCGAGGCCGCCGTGGCGGCACGGGAAGTGCTGGGCAGGCAGATCGACCGGCTGGCGGACTCCATCCCCGGCGAGGACGCCCGCCTGCGGGCCGCGCTGATGACGATGATCATGCTCGGCGTGACGGTCGGCCACCAGCTGCTGGAGCTGGACGAACTACGCGAAGTGTCCCAGGAGGAGATCGCGCGGGTGCTGCGCCCGAGCCTGCAAGCGCTTACTGGACCAGCAGTCTCATAACTGCCTCGTAACAAGTTATCGATCCCGGTCATCATCCGGCCGGGCGTCGTTACGGTGATGGCATCATCCCCGAGCACGGGAAGGTGGCCAGTGGGCGTCGAAGTCATCGTAGACGGGCTCACCAAGTCGTTCGGGCGCCAGGTCATCTGGGAGGACGTCTCGCTCACGCTGCCCGCGGGCGAGATCTCGGTCCTGCTCGGCCCGTCGGGCACCGGCAAGTCGGTCTTCCTCAAGACACTGGTCGGGCTGCTGCGGCCGGACCGCGGCCACATCTGGATCGACGGCTACGACCTCGCCAACTGCACCGAGAGCAAGCTGTACGAGCTGCGCAGGCTCTTCGGAGTGCTGTTCCAGGACGGCGCGCTGTTCGGCTCGCTCAACCTCTACGACAACATCGCCTTCCCGCTGCGCGAACACACCAAGAAGACCGAGTCCCAGATCCGCCAGATCGTGATGGAGAAGATGGAGCTGGTCGGCCTGCTCGGCGCGGAGCGCAAGCTGCCGGGTGAGATCTCGGGCGGCATGCGCAAGCGGGCGGGGCTGGCCAGGGCGCTGGTCCTGGATCCGGAGATCATCCTGTTCGACGAGCCGGACTCCGGCCTCGACCCGGTGCGCACGGCGTACCTCAACCAGCTCATCGTCGATCTCAACGCCGAGGTCGAAGCGACGTTCCTGATCGTGACACACGACATCAACACCGCCCGTACGGTGCCCGACAGCATCGGGCTGCTCTTCCGGCGGGAACTGGTGATGTTCGGCCCGCGCGAGATGTTGTTGTCCAGCGACGAGCCGGTGGTGCGGCAGTTCCTCAACGCCAGGAGGCACGGCCCCATCGGCATGTCGGAGGAGAAGGACATCTCCGAGCTGGAGGCCGAGGCCCAGATGGGGCACGATCCCGGCGCGCTGCCGCCGATCCCGCCGCAGCTCATGCCGACCGGCAACCGGATCCGCCGCGCACAGCAGCCGCCCGGCACCTGGCTGGCGGCCAACGGTGTGATCCCGCCGCAGGGCTCGTTCGTGGACGAGCGCGGCCGCAACTGGCTGGAGGAATACCCGCGCCTGGTCAACGCCTACCTGCATGGCGTCAAGTAAGGCTCCTTGCTGCTAAGCCGCGCCCCGAAGGGACGCTCTGCGGGCCTCTGAGGGCCGTATGGAGGCATTTGCAGGGTCTGGCAACCCTTTCGCCCATCCCTTACCTCCTCGGTTGGTTCAGGGGCTCCAGGCGTGATCGCCGCGTTATGATCCGGCGGGCGGCGCGCGGGAAGGGGTGAGGCAGACGTGGCAGGGCTCGACGTTCGGCTCGCCCGCATCCTGATCGCGGTGCTCAGCGGGATGCTGGCGGTGCTCGCCGGCGCGGGCGTGTGGATCGCCGTGCAGGCGCGTGACGAGCAGGGCAGGGCAGGCGACAAGGAGGCCGCGCTGCTGGCGGCGGGCGCTCACGCCAAGAACCTGGTCTCGCTGGACTACCGGACCGTCGAGGCAGACCTGCAGCGCATCCTCGACACCTCCACGGGGGCGGCCAGGGCCGAATACGTCGCCACCGCGGACAAGCTCAAATCCACCACGGTGGGAAGCAAGGTCGTCCAGCAGGGCGTGCTCCGCGCCACGGGACTCGTCTCGCTGGCAGGAGCGAAGGCCAAGGCGCTGGTCGTGGCCGACGTGGAGATCCGCTGGGACGGCTCCAAGAACGCGCCGGAGGCGCGGTACTACCGGTGGTCGATGGACCTGGACAAGGTCGGCGGCTCCTGGCTGGTGTCGAAGGCGGTGCAGGTGCTGTGAAGACGTTCGTGATCGTGCTGCTGGGTGTGCTCGTGGTCGTGGCCGGTGTACTGGTGCCGACGATGTGGTTCAACCTGCGCGATCTCCGCGACGCCGACGCGGCGGGCGCGCAGGCTGTTGCCGCGGCCAAGAAGGTCGCGCCCGACCTGCTCTCGTACGACTATCGGAGCGTAGAGGAGGACCTGGTGCGGGCCGGCGCGCACACCACGGGCGAGCTGGCCAAGCACTTCAAGGAGTTGACCGCGAGCCTGGTCGCCAAGGCCAAGGCGCAGAAGATCGTGCAGACCATCACGGTGGCGGGAGCCGGGGTGGAGCGGGCGGAGCCGGACCGCGTCGAGGTTCTGCTCTTCGTGAACACTGCTACGGTCAAGGAGATCGTCGGTGAATCCAGGCTCCAGCGCGAGTTCTTCCGGAGCCGGGCCAGGTTCGTCATGGTGCGGCAAGACTCGCGCTGGTTGGTCGCCGGCCTGTCGACCTTGCTGGGTACCGCATGATGCCCGGGCTCCAGGCTCGACGGGCGTGCCGCTTCCTTCAATTGTTACTAAAAATCTGGTTTAGCGATGCATATGACAGGGGTAACTCAGTCACAGCTACACCGGTTGTCGGCATGGGTTCGACCCCTGGTGTGACGGAGCGTTAACCGCCCCCGTTCGCGGGTATCGTCTTGGGCCTGTGCGGTAGGCGATCGGTCACACAGGGGAGAAAACCCAGCGTCCTGGCCCCGAGTCGGCCAAAAGTCGGGCTCACGGGCTTGACGTTTCCGCCTGAACGGGCGATGCTGCGACCAACGTGAAGCATGCAGCGAGAGCAAAGTGGACAGGCGTGTGCCGTTCGGCTACACTGCCCCTTTGCGCTGCCCTTTGACGACCCGCGATGCTTGCTCACGTTGCGAGGTTGTCTGGCGTGCGTGTAGTCAGTCCGCCGCGAGCCCTCGGAAGGACATCTGTTGGCAGCCTCGCGCAACGCCTCCGCCGTACCCGCTGGTCCCCGTCGCGTCTCTTTTTCGCGTATCCAGGAGCCTCTCGAAGTT